>CAYZQM010000260.1:0-9270 GCA_964480175.1 uncultured Sandaracinaceae bacterium | reverse complement strand
TGGCAGAGTCCGGCGATGGCGCTGACTGCGACGCTGCGACGCTACGAGATCACCCTCTCCGACTCCGACCGCGGGGTGTACGAGACCCTCTCCTGGCGGGCGGCCCAGCACCCGAGCGAGACCGATCGCTATCTGGCTGCGCGCCTCATCGCGCGCTGCCTCGAGCACGACGAAGGCGTGGACTTCACCAAGGGGCTCGACGCGGACGACGAGCCCGCCATCTGGCAGAAGAACCTGCGCGGCGAGCTGATGGCGTGGATCGAGGTGGGCTCGCCGTCGACCGAGCGCCTGCACCGCGCGAGCAAGACCGGGGCGCGCGTGGTGGTCTACGCGTTCAAGCAGCCCAAGAAGATCCTCGACGACGCCGTCGCCTTCGGTGCGCACAAGGTCGGCGAGTGGAAGGTGATCGAGCTCGATCCAGCGTTCCTCGATCGGATCGCGGAGCAGACCGACAAGGTGAACCGGTGGGAGCTGACCGTCTCGGGCGGCGCGCTCTACCTCACGATCGGCAAGACCTCGCTCGAGTCGAGCGTCACGCTGCACGTCGCCCCCTGAGCCGACCGCGACGGAGACCTCGCTCGGGACCACACGCTCAGGGCCAGACGGGAGGCGGGACGTCTTGGGGCTCGACGCGAACGGGTGCGCGGCGGCTGCCGTTCATCGGCGGGCTCGAGGACGGCAGTGGGGGCGGCGCAGTGCGCGCGCCGTTCGCGGTCGAGCGCGACGAAGACGAGTGAGAGGTCGTCGAGTCCTCGGTGTACGGCGGAGGCAGCGCGCCATACGGCGCTTCATCCGCGCTCGCATAGCCGTCGTCCCGCCGACCTCGGTGGCTTCGGTGCCGATCGCGGTGGTGGATCTCGGGCTCGGGCTCCGGCGCGATCTCCTCGAGGACCACGGGTGGCTCGGGCGACACGGGCGGCGCGAGCGAGGGCGCCATCGGCGCGAGCCCGGGCGGCGGAGGTGCCGGCACAGGTGCCGCCGCGGCGGGCGAGGCGACGGTGGGCGGATGGAGCATCGAGAGCGCGAACCAGACGAGCGCGGCCGAGCCCACGATCGCGAGCAGCGCGATGGCGCCGACGGCGAGGCGACGCGGCCACGGCGAGCCCTCGGCGGCCACGGGGCGCTGGGTCACCCGGGTGGGCGGCGCCGGCGAGAACACGGCGGGCGAGAACGCGCTCGGTGGCAGCGACGGAACCGACGACGCGGGCGCGAGCGAGCCGCGCTCGAGCTGGCTCAGCATCGCGACCTCCATGGTCACGGCGGCGAGCGCGCCCGTGCGGCGATCGATGCTGGGCCGCTGGATCTCGAGGGTGTCGCGCACGCTCTTGTCCGGTCCGTCGTCGGGGCGCTCGTGCATCGCGCTGAGCACCAGCGCGCTCAGCGCCTCGACGTCGACGCTCGCCGCCTCGGGGCACGCGATCAGGGCGACCTCGAGATCGCGCGCGGTCGCGTAGCGGTGATCGGGGTTCGGCGCGAGGGCGCGCATCACCGCGGCATCGAGCGCGGGCGAGAGGCCGGGCGCGTGGGTGCTCGGCGGCACCACGTCGGGGTTCTGCACCCGCTGAAGGAGCGCGTCGGCCTCGCCGGTGAAGAGGCGCCGATGGGTGAGGTTCTCCCAGAGCACCACCCCGAGCGCGTAGACGTCGGTGCGCCGATCGATCGGCGCGGCCCGCGCTTGCTCCGGCGACATGTAGCCGAGCTTGCCCTTGAGCGATCCCTCCATCGTCGCCCACATCCGATGCGCGGCCTTGGCGACGCCGAAGTCGATCAGCTTCACCTCGCCCTGGTGCGAGAGCAGCACGTTCTGCGGGGAGACGTCGCGGTGCACGACCGAGAGCGGTCGGCCGCTCTCGTCGCGGAGCTCGTGCGCGACGTGCAGCGCCCGCGCGACGCCGATCGCGATGTAGACCGCGAGCTCGGGGCGCATCACCCGGCGGTGCTGGACCAGGAAGCCCAAGAGCTCCGCGAGCGACGCGCCGCTCACGAAGTCCATCGCGAGGAAGTGCACCCCCGCGTCCTGCCCGACCATCTCGGTGCGGATCAGGTTCGGGTGCTGCATCAGCATCCCGAGCCGCGCCTCCTCCTGGAACATCGCGACGTAGCCCGCGTCCTTGGCCAGGTGCGGCCGCACCACCTTGATGGCGCGGTAGCTCTGCGGTTGGTCCACGCGGCGCCCGAGATAGAGCGTGGCCATGCCGCCGCTGCTCGAGAGCGGCGCGACCACCTCGTAGGGCCCGAGGCGGGATCCTTCCTGGAGCGGGGCGCTCACCGAGGGCGATTCTACGCAAGACGGAACCCATTGCCCCCCGTGATGTGTGAGGAGGAGGCGTCTCCGCGCAGAGCCCTGTCGTGGCGCGGCGGCTTCGTGCTACCTCACGTCTCCCATGTTCGGGATTGGCTTCTGGGAAATGCTCGTGATCGCCGGTCTGGTGCTGGTGGCCGTCGGGCCCGAGCGCCTGCCCGAGATGCTCAAGCAGCTCGCGAAGTACTACCGGCAGTTCCGCCGCACGGCCGAGGACATCCGGAGCTCGACCGGGATCGATCAGCTCCTGCGCGACGAGGAGCTCAAGGAGCTGGCCGAGCTGCGCAAGCAGCGCATCGAGCTGATGGGCAAGAGCGCCCCGAAGCCCGCGCTGGTCGGGCCGCCCGCCTCGGTAGTCAAGCCCGCGCCCAAGCCGGCGATCCCCGCGACCGCGTCGGCCGACACGGCGGAGGCGATCCCGATGGGCGTGCCCGCCGCCAAGAGCGCGATGGGCCCGGCGCGCGCCGGGACGCTGCGGGGTCTGTCGCAAGAGGACCGCGAGCGGGAGTATCCGGAGATCGGGGTCGATCTGGCCGAGGCGCGCCTCGCCGAGCCGCCCGCCACGCGCGATGCGCCCGAGCACGTGCCGCCCGAGCACGTGCATCCGAGCAAGGCCGCGCTCTTCGCCAAGAAGGGTGGCTGACGGATGGGCGCGCCCCTCGAGAAGCGGCTCGGCACCCCGCCGGACCCCGACGAAGCGAAGAAGCTCGACGGCAAGGAGCCCGAAGACGACGTCGAGATGACGTTCTTCGAGCACCTCGGCGAGCTGCGGATGCGCTTCATCCGGGCGCTCTTCGGCCTCATCCCCGGCATCGCGATCGCGGCGATCTACAGCGAAGAGATCCTCCAGTTCCTCACCGAGCCGCTGATCAACGCCTACCGCGAGCAGAACCTCGGCGAGCCGCTCCTGCACTTCGCCAACCCCGCCGACGGCTTCGTCGCGTACATGATGATCGCGCTGGTCTGCGGGCTCATCTTCGCGAGCCCCTGGGTCTTCTACCAAGCGTGGGCGTTCATCGCGCCGGGCCTGTACCGCGAAGAAAAGAAGATGGCGATCCCGTTCGTGCTCATCAGCGCGGCGTTCTTCATCGGGGGATCGTTCTTCGGCTTCGAGTTCGTGCTGCCACCCGCGTTCAACGCCCTGCTCTCGTTCGCCGGCATGCTCCCGAACGAAGAGCTGCGGGTCGAGCCGACGATCATGATGATCGACTACCTCGACTTCTCCCTGCGCATGCTGCTGGCGCTGGGGATCACGTTCGAGGTCCCGATCATCATCGGCGCGCTGGCGTGGATGGGGATGGTGAACTGGCGGCAGCTCCTCGAGTTCTCCCGGTGGTGGGTGGTCATCTCGGCCGTCGCCGCGGCCATCCTGACCCCGAGCGGAGACGCGGGCACGATGATGCTCGTGTTGATCCCGCTCGTCGTGCTCTACTACCTGGGCATTTTGTTCGCGTTCCTCGTCGGGCCCAAGCCTCCGAAGAAGAACGCGAGTGACGACGGCAAGGAGCCCTCGACGTGACGAGCACGGATTCTTCTGCGACGAACGGACGGACTGTGCGGCCGATCCTGATCCTCGACGACGATCGGGACCTGGCGAAGATGATGAAGCGCTACCTCGAGCACGAGGGGTGGAACGTGCTCGTGGTGAACGAGCCGATGGCGGCGATCGAGACGTGTCTCGAGGCCAAGCCGTGCCTCCTGCTCGTGGACTTGATGATGCCCGGCGTGGACGGCGAAGAGTTCGTGAAGGCGATCCGCAAGGTGCTCTTCGAGGCCGTCCCTCCGATCGCGCTGGTGAGCGCGGCGTTCTCGCGGCCCGAAGTGCAGAAGCGCCTGGGCCTGCCCGCGAGCCTGGGCAAGCCCTTCCCGATGGAAGACCTCAAGGACCTCGCCCTGCGCTTCGCGCACGATCACCGCAAGCGCGGCGACAGCGTCCCGCCCGCCTGAGGCTCCATTTCGGGCTGGTGTGCTGCCGAGGCCGCCGCTCTCGAGCCTCCGAGCGTCGCGCTTGAACCTCGGCCGCTCGCCGGCCCATCCTGCGCCATGACCCGCGCGCCGCTCGCTCTGATCTCGATCGTCGGCATCACCCTGAGCGTCGGCGTCGCGCGCGCGGACGCGGTCGGACCGCCGCCGACCGACTGCCCGGACGGCTCGCGCGGCGAGGTCTGTCACGGGGCCGAGTACTGCGGGCTCGCAGGCTGCATCGGCTCGCGCGACTGCGCGCCCGGCGAGCGCTGCGCCGTGCGCGAGCTCTGCGTCGGTCCTCGCATGTGCTTCGGTCGCGGCGGCGGCGTCACCGTGACCGAGGTGCGAAGCGACTCCTGCGCTGGCTGCACCGGACGCTGCGAGAGCCAGTTCGTCTGCGTGGGCGACGCGATCGACGCAGGCCGGCCCGACGCAGGCGGCATCGACGGCGGCGCCCGCGACGCGGGGACGGACGACGATCCGCTGCACAGCCGCTACTGCGGGTGCGCGGTCCCCACCCGCCACGCGGCGCCGACGAGCGCCATCGCCGCATCGGCCTGGATCGCGCTCGCGCTGCTCGGTCGGCGAGCGCGCCGCCGCGTCGCGCGAACGTGAGTCGCGCGAACGTGAGCCGTGCGAAGGTGAGTCGCGTCGACGGGCGTCGTGCAGACGAGCGACGCGCCAGCGAGCGACGCGCCAGCGAGCGACGCGCGACGCGATCACCGATCGGATCGATCGCGGTCGAGTCGATCGCGGTCGAGGGCTTCGCGACGCGCAAGCTCCGCATCGCGCTGCCGCCCGATCACGACCCCGCGATCGCGCGCCCGCTGGCGATCTTCTTCGACGGACAGAACCTCTTCGGCGACGAGGGCTCGTTCGCCGGCGGCTGGCACGCCGATGCGGCCGTCGCGCGGCTGGCCAGGGCGCGTCAGCGGCCGATCGTGGTGGGCATCGATCACGGCGGCGTGGATCGGCTGATCGAGCTGTCGCCCTACCGCGTGCTCGGCAAGCGCGGGCGGGGCCACGCGTTCCTCGCGTGGGTATGCGAGGTGCTCGTCCCTCAGCTGCGCGCGCGCTTCTCGGTGCTCGAGGGACCGCGCGGCGTGCTCCTCGGTGGCGCGTCGCTCGGCGGGCTCGCCGCGAGCTACGCCCACTTCACCTGGCCCAGCGTGGTGGGCAGCGCGCTCGCGATGTCGCCGTCGTTCTGGATCGACGATCGCGCCGTGCTCACGCTGCTCTCGCGCGCGCCACGCATCAGCCGCCTCTACCTCGACGGAGGCCTGCACGAGTCCAAGGGCGAGCTCGCGCCGCGCTTGCGCCGCATCCAGCGGCACCTCTTGGCGCATGGCTACCCGCGGCGCGCGCTGAAGGTGGTGATCGATCCCAAAGGAGCGCACCAAGAGCGCTCGTGGCGCCGGCGCCTACCCGCCGCGCTGCGCTTTCTCTACCCGCTGCCCTCGGAGCGCGCGTGACGGAGCGACAGATCGTGCACGTCGACATGGACGCGTTCTACGCGTCGGTGGAGCAGCGCGACGATCCCGCGCTGCGCGGCAAGCCGGTGCTCGTCGGCGGTCCGAGCGCGCGCGGCGTGGTCGCGGCCGCGAGCTACGAGGCCCGCAAGTACGGCGCGCGCTCGGCGATGCCGATGGGCGAGGCGCTGCGGCGCTGTCCGCACGCGATCGTGGTGCCCGGTCGGCACCGCCACTACGCCGCGGTGAGCGAGCAGGTCTTTGCGATCTTTCACCGCTACACCCCGCTGGTGGAGGGCCTGTCCTTGGACGAGGCGTTCCTCGACGTGAGCGCCTCGAGCACGCTCTTCGGTGATGGCGAGGTGATCGCGAAGAAGATCAAGGCGCAGATCCTCGCCGAGACCGAGCTCGCCGCCTCGGCCGGCGTCGCGCCGAACAAGTTCGTCGCGAAGATCGCCAGCGACCTGAGGAAGCCCGATGGGCTCGTGGTGGTGAAGGCCACAGACGTCGCGTCGTTCCTCGCGCCGCTGCCCATCGAGCGCATGTGGGGCGTCGGTCCCAAGACCGCGATGACGGTGCGCGCGCAGGGCCTCGAGACGATCGGAGATCTGGCCCGCGCCAGCGCGCGCCAGCTCGAGCGCGCGTTCGGCAAGCACGGGCCCCACATGCAGGCGCTCGCGCGTGGGCAGGACGAGCGCGAGGTGATCCCCTCGCGCGAGGCGCAGTCGATCGGCGCCGAGGAGACGTTCGAGCGCGACGTCGGGGATCGCACGGTGCTCGAGCACCACTTGCTCGCGCAAGCACGGCGGGTCGCGGCGCGGCTGCATGCCGATGGGCTCGCGGCGGGCGGGCTGACGGTGAAGGTGAAGTACGCGGACTTCACCCTGAAGACGCGCGCGATGAAGCTCGACGAGCCGATCGCGGACACCGACGGGCTCTTCGCCGCGGCCAAGTCGCTGCTCGACCGCTTCGACCTGAGCAAGAAGCGGGTCCGCCTCACTGGCGTGTCCGCGACGCACCTCTCGGAGGTCGATGGTGCGCCGCGGCTCTTTCCCGATCCCAAGCTGGCGCGCGGCAAGAAGCTCGAGGCCGCGACCCAAGCGCTCGAGGGGCGCTTCGGTCGCGGGAAGCTGACCCGCGCTGCGCTCTTGGATCTGGACGGTCGAGGCGACTCCCACCCCGGCGGCAGGACCCGCGACAAGCCGCGCGGCGAGTGATCCGTCGGGGCGTCGGTTTGCGCACGTGACGCTTGACCCTCGGGGTGGATCTTCGCGACCATCGCGGGCCGCGCGCGGGATCCGCGCCGGCTCACTCGTTTCTCAGCTCCTTCGTTCCCACGAGGCACACCACGATGTTCTCCGTCGTCATCACGGAAAAAGGCGGCGCGCAGCGGCGCACGGAATTCGACAAGACCGAGGTGACCATCGGGCGGGTGCAGGGCAACGACATCATCCTGCCCAAGGGCAACGTCTCGAAGCGGCACTCGCGCATCGTGCTCAAGCACAACCGCTTCATCGTGGTGGACCTCAAGAGCACGAACGGCACGTACGTGAACGGCCGCAAGATCACCTCGCCGCTCGTGGTGAAGTCGGGCGACAAGATCTACATCGGCGACTTCATCCTCACGCTCGAGGAGCAGGGCGGCGCCGCAGCCAGCGCGCCCGCGCCCGTGGCCGCCGCGCCGATGGGCGGACCGCCTCCGCTCGGTGGACCGCCTCCGATGGGCGGACCGCCTCCGATGGGTGGACCCGTCAACCAGACGCTGGGTGGACCGGGCCCGATGGGCGGGCCCCCGCCGATGGGCCCGGGCCCGATGGGTGGACCGCCCCCGATGGGCGGACCGCCCCCGATGGGCGGACCGCCCCCGATGATGGGCAGCCCCGCGATGGGCAGCCCCGCGATGGGGAACGATGCGCCGCCGATGCCGCAGCGCCCGCCGTCGATGCGGCCCCCGAGTCTTTCGCCGCGTCCTTCGCCCGTCGCGAGCGCGCCGCCTCCCTTGCCCGCGCCGCCCCGTCCGGAGGCCGCCGAGCCGCCCGCGATGCCGCCGGGCGCGGACCGCTTCAAGCTCGACGAGGATCCGGCGGACGCCGACGAGACGATGGCGCCTTCGCCGCGGATGATGGCCGCCGCGCGTCCTCGGGTGGAGCCGCCGCCCGCGCAGCGCGCAGAGCCGCCCCGCGCTGAGCCCCCGCGCGCAGAGCCGCCTCGCGCCGAGCCCCCGCGCGCAGAGCCGCCTCGCGCCGAGCCCCCGCGTGAGCGGATCTCGGAGCCACGCATCGCCGAGGGACCGCGCACCGATCTGCCGCCCGCGCGCGCCCCCGAGCGCCGCAGCCAAGAGATGCGTGCCGAGTCCGTCGAGATGCCCCGCGCGGCCGTCGTCGAAGCGCGCGCGGTGGAGCCGGGTGCGCTCGGGCCCTTCGAGGCGTTGCTCGAAGAGGTCGGCGTGCTGGAGATCGTCGCCGAGGGTCCGGGCAAGCTGATGGTCGATCGCGGCACCGGCCTGGTGCCGGCCGGCAAGACGTTCGGCAACGAGGGCGCGCTGGCCGCGGCTGCCGCGCGGCTCTTCGCGAACGCGGGCGCACGGCTGATCCACGGCGTCGCGGTGCAAGAGGCCGCCCTGTCCGACGGAACCCACGTGCTCGCCGTGCTCCCGCCGTTCTCGGTCGGCGGTCCCTTCGTGGAGATCCGCCGCCTCGGTCGGCCGACCATCCCGGGGGAGACGCTGGTCGCCCAGGGCCTGCTCTCGAACGACATGCTCAGCACGCTCCGCTCGGCGGTCGCCGTGCGCCGGAACGTCGTCGTCATCGGTCCCTCCGACGCCGGCGTCGCGCCGCTGATCGCCGCGCTCACCGCGATGATCCACGAGGACGAGCGCGTCGCCTGCGTCGAAGCGAGCCCGGAGCTCGCGATCCCCTCGGGTCGCGCGATCCGCTTCCAGTCGGGCGACGGTGATCTCAGCGCGCTGATCGATCGCGTCGCGACCTTCCGCAGCGACCGCTTGATCATCGACGGCGTGACCGGCGGCCACGTGCGCTCGGCGCTGACCGCGCTGGTCGGTCGCTCCGGCGGCGGGATCGTCGGCATCCGCACGCAGTCGTCGGGCGCAGTACTGGAGCACCTCGGCGCCCTCGCCTCGATGGCGGGCGGCAAGGACGGCGTCGCGGCGCTGGTCGCAGCCGCGAGCCACGTGGTGGTCCGCATGGGCCGGAGCGCCGACGGAGTGCGCCGCATCGAGTCGATCGCCGAGCTGCAGAACGACGGCCTCGTGGCCCTCTTCGAGCACGACGACGGCGGCTTCGCGAGCACCGGCACGGCCGCTTCCTTCAGCTGATTCGCCTGGGGGCTCCGCTGGTTGTCCTGGGGGCTCCGCCCCCAGACCCCGGCCGCACGCGAGCGGGGCTTCGCCCCTGCGTGCGCTGCGCGTGGGGCCCCAGCCCCACTTGCCTGGCGGCTGCACGCTCGCCGCGAGACCACCCGCCCCCAGACCCCGGCCGCACCGCGTACCGGCCTTCGGCCTGCGGTGCGCTGCGC
>CAYZQM010000259.1:3425-9357 GCA_964480175.1 uncultured Sandaracinaceae bacterium | reverse complement strand
GCCCTCCGAGCGCAGGTGGAGACGCACGGGCGCCAACGCAGCGCCGAACGCTCGAGGTCCTGTGCACGCTCACGATCGACGAGCGCTGCAAGCGAGCAGGCGAGCGATCGAAGAAGACCGCGCAGCTCTCGCCCTCGCCCTCACGCTCGCGCTCGCCCCCACGCTCGCGCACGCCCCCACGCTCGCGCACGCCCCCACGCTCGCGCACGCCCTCACGCACGCCCTTGCCCTCGCCCTCGCCCTCACGCACGCCCTCACCCTCACGCAGGCCTCGCCCTCCCGCACGCCCTCACTCGCCCCCCATCGCCTCACACAGGTATGCTCCCCACATGCGCCCGTGGCTGCTGCCGTTCCTCGCCATCGCGATGGTCGCGTGCAGCACCAGTCGCGCGCCCGACACCGACGCCGGCCCCGAGGCCGCGCTGAGTCCGACCGGTACTTGGAACGATTGCGACACCCGCTGGACCTTCGCACCCGACGGGACCACGCGTCGCGAGGAGATCGCGCGCGCGTGCGTCGCGACCGGTCGCTGGACGGTGACGGGGCGCGACCAGCTCCACATCGACTGGGACACCACGTGCGACGGCGACGCGCCGAGCTTCGACGGGACGCTGAGCTTCGGAATCGACACCATCCTCTTGCTCGAGCGCGAGGCGGCGCGCCCCGCGACGTACGCGAGCGCGGCGACCCCGATCGAGTCGCTCACGCTGGTCGACGACGCGAACCCGACACGGCGCACCGTGATCCGACTCGTCGGCGCGCCCGACCGAGGTGGCGGTAGCGGCTGCTACTGGGCGGAAGACGGTGCGTGCGGCGGGCTGCTCTCGTGTACCGGGCGGATCCTGCAGTGGCGCCCGGTCGAGGGGAGCGACGCGATCCGCGCCAGCACCGCGTGCACCGGCGACTGTCCTTGCAGCGCGATCCTCGATCTGTCGCCGACCGACGAGGGCTTCGACGTCGCGTACTCGGGGCTCAACTGCGGAGGCACGTTCGCCGGTATGGCGCGCGCGTTCCCTCGCGGCGAGTGACGTTGACGAGCGCGCGCCGGGCCCCGTACGTTCCGTCCCGTGAAGCGCACCGTCACCCTCGAGATCGCTGGCGCCCGCTACCGCATGGCCTCCGACGCCGACGAGGCGCACCTCACCCGCCTGGCGACGCTCATCAACGATCGCATCGATCAGCTCGGCCCGAAGGTCGCCAAGAGCGCGACCCCCGCGCAGCTGCTCGCCGTCGTGTCGCTGGGCTTGGCCGACGAGCTGGTGCAGTCCGAGGAGCGGAGGCGTTCGGTCGAGCGCAGCGCGCACGACACCGTGCAGCGCGTGATCGCGCGCATCGACGAGCACCTCGGCAGCCACGGCGACGGCTGAGCCCCGCGCGCCTGCGCCCCGAGTCGTCGTCGATTCCGCGTGGAACGAAGCGGATCGGTGCTCTACCCCCACCGCTCGCTCGGTCGGGATCGACCGAACTGAGCTCTGGGGTTACGCCTCGCGCATGGAGGCGCTCTTCGTTCAGGACGGGCTCATCATCCCGGCCAGCGAGCTGAGCTGGAGCGCGTCGCGCGCGTCCGGCCCCGGCGGGCAGAACGTGAACAAGGTCGCCAGCAAGGTCGATCTCCGCTTCGACGTACCCGCGTGCAGCGTGCTCTCGCCCTACACCAAGGGGCGCTTGATGCAGATCGCCAAAGGTCGGATCGACGAGGACGGGATCATCCGCGTCATCAGCCAGGTGACGCGGGATCAACAGCGCAACCTCGAGGACGCACGCGAGCGCTTGGCCGACATGATCCGTCGCGCGCTCTTGCCGCCTCCGCCACCGCGCAAGAAGACCAAGCCGACGAAGGGATCGCAGAAGCGACGCCTCGCGAGCAAGGCGCACCAGGCGCGCAAGAAGGAAGGGCGACGCGGCGGCTTCGAGATGGAGTGAGGCGACCCCCGATTGGCTCGGGCCTCTCGGCGCAGATCGGCTAGAAGCGCGCCGTGCGCCGTGATCATCCCGACGTCTCGCTCCTGAAGCCGCTGGCGCCGCTGCCCGCGCCCGCGGCGCGGGTCGTCGAGATCCTCGCGCCTCTGGTGACGCCTGCTCGTCTGGCGCGGATCGACGCGGTCGCGCGGAGCCGCACCCGCTCACTCATCCCGGTGCTCGAGGACCTCGCCGATCCCCACAACGGCGCCGCGATCCTGCGCTCCGCGGACGCGTTCGGCTGCCACGAGGTGCACACGGTGGAGACACGTCACCCCTTCGCCATCTCGCACCACGTGAGCCGAGGGACCGAGCGCTGGCTGGAGCTGGTGCGGCACACGACGGCCGAGGCGTGCGCGACCGCGCTGAAGGCGCGCGGCTACGCGATCTACGTCGCGGCGATGGAGGGCTCCATCACGCCCGAGCAGCTGGCCGAGCTGCCGAAGGCCGCGGTCGTGTTCGGCAACGAGCACTTCGGTGCATCCTCGGTGATGCGAGCGTACGCCGACGGCACCTACGCGATCCCGATGGCCGGGTTCGTCGAGAGCCTGAACGTGTCGGTCGCGAGCGCGATCACGCTCTACGTCGCAGCGCGAGGACGACAGGGAGACCTCGACGAGGAGGCGCGGGACACGATCCGAGCGCGCATGCTCGCGAGCCAAGTCCGCGACGCCGAGCGGATCGTCCGCGAGCGGGCCTGAGAGGGAGAGACGCGCGCGGGGCGCTTGAAGTACCCTCCCCCGTCCATGGCTGGTGAGCTGCTGATCGTCGCCGCGAGCGCCCCCGACTTCGCTGGTTTCCGTGCGCACTTGGGGGAGCGCCTCGATGGCGCGATCCGCAACGTCGCCGTGCGCACGAAGGTGCTCGGCTTGGGCATGGCCGTCGCCGGCGCATCGGTCGCGCGCGGCATCCTCGCGGTCGAGCCGCGCGCCGTGCTCTTGGTCGGCAGCTGCGGGATCTTCCCGGGCTTGCCCGCCTACCAGCCCCTCGACTTGGTGATCCCTCCGCGCATCCACGCGGTGGACCCGCTGGTGCTGGACGGTCGCGCGGAGTTCGTGACGCCGATGCAGACGACGGCGGACTGCCACGGGATGATGGTCGCGGGCCTGCGCGCCTCGGCCCCCCGCGCCCACGGCGCGCCGGTCGCGAGCACGCTCGGTCGCATCCTCGACGACGCGCTCGCCGCCAGCATCGCGCGTCCGAGCGGCTGCGACGGAGAGAACCCCGAGGTCTTCGGCGTGGCCGCCGCTTGCAGCGCCGCGCGGATCCCCTTCGCAGCCGTGCTCGGCGTGACCAACCTGGTCGGCTCCACCGGCAAGCAAGACTGGATGCAGTTTCAGCGCGAGGCCGTCACCGCGTGCGCGAACACGGTGGCCAACTGGATCCACACCGGCGCGCAGGGCCTGCCGCACTGATCCGAACCCACGCGACGCCGCTCGTTCAGCGCCGTCCCAAGATCTCGCGGGCACGCCGCTGGTAGGGATCGAGCGTCAGCGCGCGGTGCGCGTCGCGCTCGCGACGGTCGGGATCGCGCTCGTTCGCGGCGCGGTGGGCGAGGTGCGCGGCGAGCACCACGCGAGCGTTGCGCAGGGTCGGACAGAGGGCGTGGGCGCGCTCACCCATGGCGATCTGCGCGCTCAGCGTGCTCGCCATCTCGGATCGGAACACCAGCACCTGCGCGACCGCGGCGCGGTACGCGAGCTCGGCGGGGTCGCCCTCGAGCTCGAGCGCGAGCGCCTCGACGATCTCGTCGATCGAGGCCAAGAGCGCGCGCAACAGATCCCAGCGACGCTCCGTGTACACCGGCCACGCGACGGAGAGCCACGCGGTCACCACGCGACGGCGCAGCTCGCGATCGCCTCCGAGCCGCGCGTCGCGCGCGGCCACCGCAGCGAAGCACGCAGGCGCGACCTCGGGACCTTCCGCTCCAATCTCGGCCAGCCGTCGCTCGAGCAAACCGTGCGCGTCCGCGATCTGCGCCGCGATGGCCTCGCCCGCCGCCGCGGCGAACACGTCGTCGCCTCTGGCGATCGATCGCAGCACGGGCAGCGCGTGCGGTCCGTCGTCGGTCGCGAGCTGCGCGATCGCGCGCGAGGCCAAGCGGGGCCGGAGCTCCGCGCGCCGCGACGCCGGAACCATCGCCCGATCCATCAGCGCTTCGAGGTGCGCCTCGCCGGCCTTCGAGAGCAGCGCCCGCTGCGCCGCGATCGCGTGCGGCCACAGGTGCGGCGCGCGCGCCGCGAGCTCCGCCGTCGCGATCGCGAGCGCGTGCAGCTGCGGACCGTCGAGCGCGTCGTACGAGGCCGCGAGCTCGCCGAGGCGCGCGGCGATCTCCCCGTGCACGGCCGCGCGCGCCGGCGCGTCGAGGCGGAGCGGCCCGAGCCAAGCCGCGAGCCGCACGGCGAGCGGCTCGTCGATCCCCGCCGCGATCAAGGTCGCCTCACAGCGGAGCCGATCGAGGACCGAGGGGGGCGGGATCATCTGCGGGACCTGCCCGGCAGGGACGCCGAGCGCAAGGCGTCCGCGCTACGCCTCGCCCCACGCCGCCCGACCTTCGCGGCTGGAATGGACCTGCAACGCCGCGAGGTTGGTGCGAGGACGACAATGAGGTCTTTACTCCCTGAGAGCACCTCGATAGCATCCCGCGTCGCAAGTCCCATGCCGCGCTTGACGATCATCGGTCCCGAAGGGCGTCAGGAGTTCGACCTCCTGCCCCACAACACGCTCGGCCGACACCCCAACAACACCTGTCAGGTGTTGGACCGAATCGTCTCCAAAGAGCACGCGCACATCGATCTCGTCGACGGTCGCTACATGCTCCGCGATCTCGGATCGCTCAACGGCACGTACGTCAACGGCGAGCGTGTCGGCGAGCGCTTCCTGAACCCTGGCGACGAGCTCACGATGGGCTCGACCAAGATCATCTTCGACGCGGAGGGCGCGTCGCGCGCGGCCGAGCCTGCGCGTCAGATGGCGCCGATGCACGGGCACTACAACCCGTCGATGCCGCAGCAGGCGTGGCAGCAACAGCAGCCGTCGTTCCCCACGGCGCCGATCGGCGGCGCGCCCCCGCCGGCGCCGTCGTTTCACACGTCGCCGCTCTCGGCCCAAGCGCTCGCGGGCGTGGGCACCGGGCTGCCCGGCACGGGCCTTCCGAGCGGCACGCTCTCGCAGAGCATGGTGGCGCGTGCCCAGAAGCCGGTCGCGAACGTCACGATCGCGCCCGGGATGGTGGAGAGCCACATCCGCACCCGCCTCGGGATGGAGCAGAACTTCCTGCCCGAGAAGCTGGTCAACGACAACGACGCCCTGCGCCGCGACTACGAGAAGCTCCGCGTGAGCTACGAGCTCGCGCGCCAGATCGGCAACGAGCTCGACATCCAGAAGGTCCTCGATCGGATCCTCGCGGCGGCCTTCCAGCTGCTCGCCGCCGACCGCGGGATCATCCTGCTCGCAGATGAGCACGGCGAGCACCAGCCGCAGGCGCTGCTCACTCGCACGGGCAAGAGCGACGCGAGCGAGCCGGTACAGATCTCCAAGACCCTCGTCGATCAGGTCAAGACCACCAAGGAGGCGGTGCTCAGCTCCGACGCGATGGTCGACAACCGGTTCAAGGGCGCGCACTCGATGATCATGCAGGGCATCCGCTCGAGCATGGCGGTGCCGCTGCTGCACTCGGGCGACTTGCTCGGCATCATGATCCTCGACTCGCAGATCGCGACGAACGCGTTCACCGAGAAGGATCTGCAGATGTTCCAGAACATCGCCAACCAGGCGGCGATGGCGGTGCAGAACTCGCTGTTCGCGCGGAAGCTCGAGCAAGAGGCCGTCACCCGCGAGCGCTTCCAGCGCCTGCTCTCGCCGGCCATCGCGCAGCAGGTCATCGACGGCAAGGTCGAGATCACCAAGGGCGGCGAGGCCCGTCAGACGACCGTGCTCTTCTCCGACATCCGCGGCTTCACCGCGATGAGCG
>CAYZQM010000259.1:0-3415 GCA_964480175.1 uncultured Sandaracinaceae bacterium | reverse complement strand
AGAACCCGCAGATCATCGTCGACATGGTCAACGAGTACTTCGAGCTGATGGTCGAGGTGATCTTCAAGTACGAAGGCACCCTCGACAAGTTCGTCGGCGACGAGATCATGGCGCTCTTCGGCGCGCCGGTGGGCCACGCCGACGATCCCATCCGCGCGGTGCGCACCGCGATCGAGATGCTCGAGGTGCTGCGGCAGCTCAACCAGCTCCGGGTGAGCCGCGGCGAGCCCGAGATCCTCATCGGCATCGGCGTCAACACCGGCGAGGTCGTCGCGGGCTACATCGGCTCCAGCAAGGCGCTCGAGTACACCGTGATCGGCGACACCGTGAACACGGGCGCGCGCCTCTGCTCGTACGCCAAGGCCGGCGAGATCATCATCTCGCACGCCACCTACGAGAAGCTGAACGGCGAGTTCGAGGTCATCCCGCTGCCCGACGCCAAGGTGAAGAACAAGAGCGAGATGCTCCGCATCTACAACGTGATCGGCGAGAAGCGCTCGGTCGCCACCGATCGCACCCGCCCCGCCTGATGCGCGGGTGAAGGTGTGGCCAGCCCGATCTACGAGCAGCCCATCAGCGACGAGGCGCTGCGGCCCACGCACCTGACGATCGACCGGGGCGCGCTGCGCCACAACTACGCGGCCATCGCGCGGCACGCCTCCGGCGCCGAGGTGATGCCGATCCTCAAGGCGAACGCGTACGGACATGGTCTCGTCGAGGTCGCCCGCGTGTGCGAGTCGCTCGGCGCGCCGGCCGTGGGCGTCGCGTACCTCGAAGAGGGGATGCACTTGCGGCGCGCGGGGGTGCGCATGCCCATCCTGATCCTCGGCGGCATCGCGGCCGCGCAGATCCCCCACTTCCTCACGCACGATCTCGAGCTCACTGCGAGCTCCGTCGACAAGCTCCGCGCGATCGACGCGTGCGCTTCGGAGATGAAGGTGCGCGCCCGGGTGCACCTGAAGATCGACACGGGGATGGAGCGCATCGGCGTCCACCACTACTCGGCCGATGCGCTGCTCGAGGCGTCGCTCCGGCTCGCGAGCACCGACGTCGTCGGCATCTTCACCCACTTCGCGAACGCCGAAGAGGAGGCGCCCACGCTGCTGCAGCTCGAGCGCTTCCTGACGGTGCTGCGCTTCTACGAGCGACGCTCGCTACCGACACCGCTGCGCCACGCGGCGAGCTCGGGCGCGATCGCGCGCTGCGCCGCGAGCCACCTCGATCGGGTGCGCCCCGGAGTGATGTTCTACGGGATCTCGCCCACGCTCGATCCCAGCATGGCGTTGGATCTGAACCTGCTGCCTGCGCTCACGTGGACCTCGCAGGTGGTGTTCTTCAAGGTGGTGCGGGCGGGCGATCCGGTGAGCTACGGCTCGACGTGGTCGAGCCCCGTGGCCACTCGGGTCATCACGCTGCCCGTGGGCTATGGCGACGGCTATCCGCGCGCGCTCTCCTCGCGCGCCGAGGTGCTGGTGCGGGGCGCTCGCTACCCGGTCGCGGGTCGGGTGTGCATGGACCAGGTGATGGTGAGCATCGGCCCCCGCGGCACCGCGTACAACGGCGACGTGGTGACGCTCATCGGCCAAGACGGCGGCGAGACCGTGCGCGTCGAGGACCTCGCGCGCTGGGCAGGCACCATCCCGCACGAGATCCTCGCGTGCATCAACACGCGCGTGCCCCGGGTGTACGTGGATGGGGGAGCTGCGTGAGCTTCCGCGCCTGAGGGGGTCCGAAAAGCCTGCCGAAGCCTGTAGCATCGTGGCCCTCGATCGATTGCTTGCTCCCGGAGGTCCCATGTCGCGCTCGATGTTGTCTTTGGTCCTCGCCCTCACCAGCGTGAGCGCGTTCGGCTGCAGCGAGTCCCACGGCGTCGACGACGACGCGGGTGGGATCACCTTCGACGCGGCGGGGCTCGACGGCGGTCGCGACACCGGCCGCGACGCCTACGTGCCCGCGTGCGGCAACTCGATCCTCGAAGCGGGTGAGGAGTGCGACGACGGCAACCTCACCGCGGGCGACGGCTGCGACGGCGCGTGCGACCGCGAGGCGTACTGCGGCGACGGGAACCTCGACGCCGGCGAGGTCTGCGACGACGGCAACCACCGCTCGGGCGACGGCTGCCGCTCGGACTGCCAGTCGAACGAGACCTGCGGCAACGGCATCGTCGACTTCGCGGCGGGCGAGATCTGCGACGGAACCGCGGGATGCTCGGACACGTGCGCCGCGATCGAAGGGTGCCCCGACGGGACCGTGATGGCGCCCGAGGAGTGCGACGACGACAACGAGGATCGCTGGGACGCGTGCGGCAACGACTGCCGCGAGACGGTGACGTTCGCGCTCGCGGACACGGAGTTCGCGGGCACCAGCATGGGCTGCGACTACAGCGGCGACGGGATGCCGGACAACCGCTTCTCGCGCGCGGCCGGCTCGGCGCTCAACCTGATCAACGGGTTCTTGGGCGACGGGGGCCCGGGCCTGCTCATCTCGATGCTCGGCCTCGACGATCCGGGCGCGGTGAACGACCCCTCGCTCCGCACGGCGTGGCTCACCGGGGAGATGGGCCCCGCGGGCTACAGCGTCTCGGCTGACGCGCTGAACCCCGACGGCACGCCTGCGACGTCGCTCGAGTCGAGCATCAGCGCGCGCAGCTTGGTCGGCGGCCCCGAGGACATCGACTTCCCGATCGCGTTCCTCCCGCTGACCCTGCGCGACGCGTACATCCTCGGCACCACCACCGGGATGCCCGCGCGGGTGAGCGGGATCAGCGACGGGATGATCTGCGGCGTGGTGCCGCTCGAGCCCCTCACGTTCCTGAACGAGAGCCTCATCGAGGGCTTCGGGGGCGGCGGCGGCTTCGAGATCGAGATCGATCCGCCGTGCGCGGGCGAAGAAGAGTCGAGCATGGCCGACTGGATCGTGGGCGGCGCGACCATCGCGATCATCAGCTTGCGCGCGACCCAGCCGGACGTGGACCTCGATGGCGACGGTCTCGAGAGCTACGAGGTGACCGGTGGCTCGGGCTGCCAGCCGGTCGTCACAGCGTGCATCGACGGCGACGGCACCCGGGTCGAGGGCCGCAACTGCTACCTCGAGCCCGGCTTCGAGGACGGCTACTCCGCGGCGCTGACCTACACCGCGTCGCGGGTGATGACCGTCGGCACCCGCTGATCTTGCTCGGGGCCGCTGGGCCCTCTTCTTCGACGATCTTCGCTGCGCGGGCCTTCTTCCACGATCTTCGCTGCGCGGGCGTTCGTCTTCGATCTTCGCTGCGCGGGCCTTCGTCTTCGGCTGATCTTCGCTGCGCGGGCCTTCTTCTTCGACTGATCTTCGCTGCGCGCGTTCTGCCGAACAGGCCGGTCATTTCTCTGCAGTGCGAGGGGCAGGACCTACGGTCGCGCCCCTCGCGCTCCCCGCC
>CAYZQM010000258.1:3112-9373 GCA_964480175.1 uncultured Sandaracinaceae bacterium | reverse complement strand
CGGCACGAGGAACCAGGGCGGGGACTCCTGCATGGCGCGGACGATACACCCGGCAGCGATCCGCTACGACAAGCGCGTCGGAGCGAGCCGCGTCGATCAGCGCGCGCTGGTGGCGAGCACCAGCGCCTCGATGCGGGGCTGCAGCTCGCGCCACCGGCTCTCGAGCATCGGCAGATCGGTCTCGTGGCGCTCGGCGACGTCGCGCATCGAGGTGCGGGGATCGCGGCGGTGGAGCACCGCGTACTCCATCAGCGCGACCCAGAACACCCAGCCCACGCGCCGCACCCGGAGCGCGCCCACCCGGGCG
This sequence comes from uncultured Sandaracinaceae bacterium, assembly GCA_964480175.1. Classification (GTDB taxonomy): domain Bacteria; phylum Myxococcota_A; class Polyangia; order Polyangiales; family Sandaracinaceae; genus CAYZQM01. The sequence goes on along the minus strand of CAYZQM010000258.1, from coordinate 9,066 downwards.
CCGAAGTCGTCCCAGAGCTTCACCGCGAACGCGATCTCGCTCGGGTCGTGACCGCATGCCGCGAGGTGCTCCTGCACCCGGCGCTCCACCGCGATCAGCACCATCGAGCGCGGACCTCGCGCGGGCGTCTTCAGCAGCCCGAAGCTCGAGGCGCTGAGCACCTCTTCCTCCGTGGGCTCGACAGCGACCGGCTCGGCCTTGGCCCGCTTGCGCTTGCCCTTCTTGGGGGCCGAGTCGCTGGAGGCAGGCTCCGACGTCGCGAGCTCGTGCTCTCCGATCGGCACCTTCGCGCCCGCGAGGATCCAGCTCCTCAGGCGAACGTGGTCCGGGTTGTCCGGGCAGGTCGCGACCGCGACGTCGGCGTGCTCCAGCGCGGCGTCCAGCTTGCCGACGCGCGCGAGGCAGTGCGCCAGCGACGCGCTGATCTCCCCGTCGTCCGGACCCGCGGTGCGGTGGGCCATCTCGAGGTGCGGCAGCGCGAGCTGCGGACGATCGATGCCGACGTCGAGCAGGTGCCCGAGGTTGTGCTGGTACCAGGGGTTGCGCGGCGCGATCGCGACGGCGCGTCCGTAGGCGTCGATCGCCGAGCGGTAGTTTCCGAGCAGCGCGTGCGCCAAGCCGAAGAGCGCGTACGCGCCGTCGTCGCTCTCGTCGCCCCCGCGGAGGAACGCTCGCAGGTGCACGAGCGCGCGCCACGGGTGCTGCTCGACGAGGTACTCGCCGAGCTGCCGGTGCGCGAACTGGTGCGCCTCGCTGCCCGCGGGCGCGGCGCGCACCAAGCGCTCCAGCAGTGGGAGGATCGTGTTGCGGGACTTGCTGGACGCGATCGCGCGCTCCGCCTGCTGGCGCATTCGATCGATCGCGGTCTCGCTACCCACGGACATGCGGCCATCTTGATAGACCGCGCGCGCGCTGCGGGCAACACCTCACGCACGTCGCGACGCGCTCCAGGCGACCGCTTCGTAGAGCGCGCGGTGCTGCTCGGCCGCGACGCGCGCCGCGTGATCGCGCTCGATCACCGCGCGTCCCGCGGCGCCGAGCGTCTCGCGTCGCTCACGATCCGAGAGCAGCGCGCGCAACGCTTCGCCGACCGACGTCGGATCGGCAGGCGTCGCGATCGCCGCGCCGCGCCGCGCGAGATCGGCGGGCGGCGCGCCTTCGGCGACGATCACCGCGCGCCCGAGCGAGAGCGCCTCGAGCAGGACGAGCGGCACGTCGACCTTCGCGTCGAGGTTGGTGGCCGGCAAGAGCACGACGTCCGCTGCGGCGAGCAGCGCGGGCATGTCGCTCACCGTGTCCGCCATCCGAACGCGCGCTCCCAGACCGAGCGCCCGGGTGCGCTCGACGAGCGCCGCCCGCGCCGCGCGCGCGTGCTCCCCCTTGGGGCGCGCTGCGATCACCAGCACGTCGTCGTCGCCGGCCGCGCGCGCGAACGCCTCGAGCGACACGTCGTGGCCTCGCCCGGGGCCGAGGTCGCCGCAGAACACCGTCGTCCGCGCGCGCAGCCCGAGCGCCGTGCGCACCCGCTCGATCGCCTCGGCGCTCGGCGCGGCGGGCGGCGCGAGCCAAGGGCGCATCGCGACGACGACGTCCTGAGGCGCGCCGCCCGCGATCACCTTCGCGCGCGTCTCTTCCGAGAGCACGACGAGGCGATCGATCCCGCGCAGGTGCGCCCGCGTCAGCGCGATCCGCGGCGCGCTCGGCAGGGTCCAGACCGTGGCCCGACGGCGGAGGCGCGCGATCGAAGAGGGCAGGTGCGCGCTGCTGGCGGACGGAGTGAAGAACCAGTGCAGGATCGGCGGGAGCGGCGCGAGCCCGAGGTGCGCGATCAACCTGAGCGCATCGCCTCGCCCCAGCGCGTGCAGGCCTCGGCCTCTGTAGATCGTGCGGCGCGGAATCGACGCGAGCGGCGCGGGCGCTTCGCCGCGGCTCGAGAGCAGCTCGATCTGACCCGGCCCGAGCGCCCCGGCGAGGTCGCGCACGAGGTTCTTGGTGCCGTCGGAGAAGGGCGGCGTGATGGGCTTGCTGACGACGAGGACGCGCGACATCGAGTACCGACGCGCGTGGTATACGTCGCCGACCATCCCGTGGGCGACCATCGACAGAGCGAGCATCCTCCGGACCCTTCGGAGCAGGACGAGCAGGACGAGCCCGAGGCCGAGCGAGACCCGCAGGGGCTCGAGGCGCACGAGCTCGACGAGGGGCCCGAGGACGAGGACGAGCTCGAGCCACCCGAGGACGACGACGACGATCTCGACGACGCGCCGCACCGCGCCCGAGACACCCGCCGAAGGCGGCTCGAGAAGCTGGTGCCCGATCTGTTGAAGCGCGCGATCGAGCGCGGCATCGAGGCCGGCCTCAACAGCTTGGGCAACGCAGGCAAGTCGCGGGATCGCAGCGAGGGCACCATCCCGCCGCCAGCGCCGCAGAGCACGTCGGCGGGTACCACGTCCGCCGCGCGCGAGAGCATGCGCGAGGCGCAGCGCGAGCTCGCGAGCGTGCCCAAGGAGATCGCGGGCTACGTCTTTTCCCAGATCGACGACACCAAGAACGCGACCGTGCGCGTGGTCGCGCGCGAGGTGCGCGAGTTCCTCGAGGCGGCGGATCTCGCCACGGAGCTCCAGAAGGCGCTGACCAAGCTGTCGTTCGAGATCCGCACCGAGATCCGCTTCATCCCCAACGAGGCGGGGGGCATCAAGCCCGAGGTGAAGGCCGCCGTGGCGCCCCGCCGCGACAAGCGCCCGCCGGGCCGGAGGCCGACCGCGCTCGCCTCCGAAGAGCACGACCCGGACGAATAGGCGCACGGAAGCGCCACACAGAGAGAGGTAGGAGCGGGCGCCGAGGGAAGACGTATCGCGGTCTCGGGAAGGGACGCGGCGCCTTCGGGGTTCAGCGCCGCCCAAGCCGTCTGCCGCCCGCGGAGTCGGTCTTGGCCCCCTCCGCTCCACGTGCCGCCCTCGGTGGACCGTGTTACTTCGAGGTCCCCATGCGCCCTGCTCCCGAACGACGACTCGCCCTCTGCGCGCTCCTGGCCTTCGGTGGTCTCGCTGGATGCGGCGAAGAAGCCCCCGCGGAGCCCACCGAGACCCCATCGACCTCGGCCGAGGCGGAGGTCGATGACGGACCGGCGCGCGACATCCCGGTGACCGAGGACGGGACCGGCATCGTGTTCGGCAGCAGCCGCCCGGCGCGCGGGTCGCGGCCCATCATCGATCGCGATCACTTGATCATGACGCCCACGAGCCCCGACCCCGAGGCCGGTGACTTCACCCTCGAGGAGGCGGTGGTGGGGATGCCGATCGACGGCTCGCTCGTCGCCGAGATCGGCACCGACCTGGGCTTTCTCCTCTGTGACCTCTACGCGGATCGCTCGCCGCGCGCGGTCGCGAGCTTCATCGGTCTGGCCCGCGGCATTCGACCGTGGTGGAACGCGCAAGCCGGCACCTGGGTCACCGCGCCCTACTACCGCGGCCTCACGTTCTTCCGCGTGCTTCCCGACTACATCGTCCAGGCGGGCGACTACCTCGAGGATGGCTCCGGCACCGTCGGCTTCTCCCTGCCGCCCGAGCGCGATCCTTCGCTCAGCCACGACCGCGCCGGCATCCTCGCGATGGCGACGCGCGACGGCGATCCCGAGTCGGGCGCCGCGCAGTTCTACGTGACCGATGGTCCGGTCCCCAGCCTCGACGGCACGGCGACCATCTTCGGTCACTGCATCCCCGAGGACAGCGTCGCGCGCATCGCCCGCGTCGTGCAGAGCGGCGAGCCCGAGAATCGGCCGCTCACGCCGGTCGTGATCAGCCGCGTGCTGATCCGTCGCGTGGCCGGTGGCGCCGCCAACGCGACCGCGACGATGCCGCGCTTGCCGCCGGGTGAGCCCGAGGTCGGTCGCGGCGCCTCGCCCGATCCGTCGACGCTGCGCGCGCGTATGCGCGAGGCGGCGGGGATGGCGCCCGAGGACACGCCGACCCCCGAAGAGATGCGGCGTCGCGGCGCGCTCGGGCTCGATCCCCGCTCGGGCGAGCCCGTCCATCACCACTGAGCGCGCCCAGCTGATGTCGTCCGAACCCCGTCTCGATGCGGCGCGCCACATCCTCCTCGTCGAGGACGATCCCGCGCTGGCGATGGGGCTCCTCGACGCGCTCGAGTTCGAGGGCTTCGCCGTGACCCACGCGCGCACCGGGCACGACGCCCTTCAGCGCGCGTCGCAGCACAAGAAGGGCGTCGCGAAGATCGACTGCATCATCCTCGACATCATGCTGCCGGACACCAACGGCTACCGCATCTGCGAGCAGATTCGACAGAGCGACGCGGTGGTGCCGATCCTCATGCTCACGGCGCGGAGCCAAGAGGCCGACAAGATCCGCGGCCTCGACGCGGGCGCGGACGACTACGTCACCAAGCCGTTCTCGATCGGCGAGCTCGTCGCGCGCATCCGCGCGATGTTCCGACGCGCCTCCAAGGGCGCGAGCCCCGACGTGCCCTTCACCATCGGCACCGCGACGATCGATCCGGTGGCGCAGGTGCTGACCCGCGCGGGCAAGCCGGTGAAGCTCTCGTTCTACGAGGTCGCGCTCCTCAAGTACCTGCACGAGCGCACCGGGATCGTGGTCTCGCGCGACGAGCTCCTCGAGAAGGTCTGGGGCGCGGCGAACGGCGCGAGCAGCTCGCGCACCATCGACAACTTCGTCGTGAAGGTCCGCAAGAAGCTCGAGCCCAACCCCGACGAGCCGGTGCACATCCTCACCGTGTACGGGATGGGCTACAAGCTCGTCGGGTAGCGCGCGCTACTCGTTCGGACCGTACCCCGCCGCCTTGGGCTCCGCGGCCTTGGGCTCCGCGGACTTGGCCTCTGCGGCCTTGGCGTCCGCGGCCTTGGGCTCGGCCGGCTTGCTCGCCCCGAAGCTGTGCTCGGGCCCGGGGAAGACGCCGCGCTGGATCTCGTCGGCGTACGCGACGGATGCAACGCGCGCGGCCTCGAAGAGCTCGGCGTAGCGCTTCACGAACTTGGGGCGGAGGTTCGGGGTGAGGCCGAGCATGTCGTAGGAGACGAGCACCTGACCGTCGCAGTCCTTGCCCGCGCCGATCCCGATGGTGGGGATGGTGAGCGCCTCCGTGATCCGCGCGCCGAGGTCCTGCGGCAGTCCCTCGAGCACCACCGAGAACGCACCCGCGTCCTGCACCGCGCGCGCGTCGGCGAGCACCCGCTCCGCGTCGCTCTCGGTCTTGCCCTGCACCTTGAAGCCGCCCATCGCGTGCACGCTCTGGGGCGTGAGCCCGACGTGCGCCATCACCGGGATCCCCACCGCGACCAAGCGCGCGATGGTGCTCGCCATCGGGATGCCGCCCTCGAGCTTCACCGCGTGCGCGCCGTTCTGGAGAAAGCGGCCGGCGTTGCGCAGCGCCTCTTCTTCGCTCGCCTGGTAGGTCATGAAGGGCATGTCGCCCACGATCAGCGCGTGCGGGGCGCCGCGGGCGACCGCGCGCGTGTGGTAGAGCATCTCCTCGAGGGTCACGGGGAGCGTCGAGTCGAGCCCTTGCACCACCATGCCGAGCGAGTCGCCGACCAGGAGCACGTCGATGCCGGCGTCGTCGAAGACGCGAGCGAAGGTGGTGTTGTAGGTGGTGAGCACGCTGATGCGCTCGCCACGCGCCTTCTTCTGCGCGAGGGAGGGCACCGTGATGCGTGCCCGCGAGAGATTCGTCATGGGACCTCCGGTCGCGGCCCGAGATGGGTCCGCGCCAAGTGCGGAGCCTAGTCCGAGCACGCGCGGGCGCCACCGCGGAGGCCGCTCGGCTATCATCGCGCGCATGTTCCGTCGGCTCGCGCTCGTCGCTTTCCTCGCCTCGATCACCACCCCCGCGTGCGACTGCGGAGGGCCCACGCGTCCTTCGCCGTGCACCAGCCAGGACGACTGCGCCGCAGGCGCGCTCTGCATCGATCGCGAGTGCGG
>CAYZQM010000258.1:0-3102 GCA_964480175.1 uncultured Sandaracinaceae bacterium | reverse complement strand
ATGGGGGCCGCCGCGACGAAGACACGGGCGGATCGTGTCCGGCGGCGCAGGTCTGCGCAGCGGACTGCTGCGACGTCGGCGATCGCTGCGCGCTCGAGACGTGCATCGACGACTTCGGCGCGTGCACCGACACCGAGAGCTGCCCTGGCGACACCTACTGCGACACGTCGCTCGGCTTCTGCGTCCCGTACGGGCTGCCCGGCGGGATGAGCACCGATCCCACCTGCCGTCGGCTCTTGGTCGCCGGCACGTTCTCGCCCACCGTGCAGTGCGAGTTCCGCGAGGCGCCCGCGGGCGACGCGTTCCCCGCGTACCTGCACGTGCTGGGCACGCCGATGGTCGCCGACTTCGCGATCGGGCGCGGGCCCGACGATCCCGCGCGCCCCTCGATCGTCGCGGTCTTCGACGACGGCGTGGACGGAGGCTCCGCGCAGCCCACCGGCGTCATCCGGATCTTGGACGGCGCGAGCTGCGCCCAGTCCGCCGAGCTCGGCTCGCTCCAGCTCGTCGCGCACAGCGCGCCGCCCGCCATCGGCGATCTGACCGGCGACGGACGGCCCGAGATCGTCGCGGCGCTCGGAGACGACGGCGGTCTCGTGGCGTTCACCTACGACGCCGCGACGTCGGCGTGGACGATCCTCTGGTACTCGACCCAGGCCGACGGCGTCACGCGCTACCTCGTCGCCGGCGGCGGCTGGGCGGGACCGAGCCTCGTCGATCTCGACGACGACGGAGTGCCCGAGGTGCTGCGCGGCGGCATCGTGTTCGACGCGATGGGCCGCTTGATCGACGCGAGCTCGCTCGGTCTGCAAGACTACTCGGTCGGCATCTTCCCGGTGGTGGCCGACGTGGATTCCGATGGCGCGATGGAGTTCGTGTCGGGCGACGGAGTGTGGGGCTGGGACAGCACCGGCCGCACCTGGGTGCGCGAGACGTACTCGACGGGCAGCACCACCAACGGCCACGTCGCGCTCGCGGACTTCGGCGACTTCCCCGGCGCGATGGCGTGGCCCGCGAGCACGCCGGAGGTCGCGGTGATCGCCAGCGGTCAGGCGCGCGTGCAGACCCTCGATGGCACCATCGTGTTCGGGCCCGTCACCCTCCCGGGCGGCGGCACCGGCGGGCCTCCGACGATCGGTGACTTCGACGGCGACGGCCGCGCCGAATTCGCTGCCGCCGGCGCGCGCGCGTACTCGGTGTTCGATCTGGACTGCGCAGGCGTCGCGATCGGCGTGTGCGCCTCCGGCAGCACCACCGGCGTGCTGTGGTCGGTGGACTCGCAGGACGGCTCGAGCAACGTGACCGGCAGCTCGATCTTCGACTTCGAGGGCGACGGTCGCGCCGAAGCCGTCTACGGCGACGAGTGCTTCTTGCGGGTCTACGACGGAGCGAGCGGCGCGGTGCTCTTCAGCCAAGCGCGCAGCAGCTGCACTTGGTACGAGAACCCGGTCATCGCGGATCTCGACGGCGACTTCAACGCCGAGATCGTGATCGGAGACAACTACAACTGCGGCGACGCGGCGAGCGGCGTCGCGTGCGGCAACCCCGCGATCGGCCCGGGCCTCGGGCCGCGGAACACCGATCCGCTCTTTGCGGGTCTGCGCTGCAGCGACGGCGCCGACTGCGTGTCCGGCGTCTGCGACACCGGCTTCTGCCGCTGCACCGTGGACACCGACTGCTGCGCGGGCGCCGGGTGTGATCGCGCGGCGTTCGTCTGCGAGGTGCCGCCCGCGGGCACGCCGGGCACGGGCAACACGTGCCGCGCCTCGCGGCCCATCGGGACGCTCGGCATCCGGGTCTACCGCGACGCGGCCGACAACTGGGTCAACTCGCGGCGCGTGTGGAACCAGCACGCGTACTTCGTCACCAACATCAGCGAAGACGGCGTGGTGCCGCGCACCTCGAGCATGGCGGACAACTGGCTCGATCCGGATCTCAACAACTTCCGGCAGAACGTGCAGGGCGACGCGATCCCCGGCGCGAGCCCCGATCTCACCACCTCGGGCAACCCGCTGATCTGCGACGACGACGGCGCGCGCCTCACCGCGCGCGTCTGCAACCGCGGCACCGAGCCCGTCGGCTCGGGCGTGAACGTGGGCTTCTACATCGGCGATCCCGACGCAGGCGGCACCCGAATCTGCGTCGGCGCGAGCGTGGGCAACCTGATGCCCGGCATGTGCGAGACGGTCGAGTGTCCCTGGCCCGAGGCGCCGATGAGCCCGCCCGGACCAGACGTCTGGGTGCGCGCGGACGACGATCGCGTCGCGGGCGAGTGCCGCGAGGCCAACAACGTCACGGTCTTCACCGACGTGTACTGCGGACGGGTGTTCTGAGATGCGCGCGTCCCTTTGCGACGTCCCTTGGGACGCAGTCGATCGCACGACGGGGTTCGCGCGCGTCGGCAGCTACCGCGGCTCGCTCCGCGCCGTCGATCTGCGGGCGCTGATGCCCGACGCGATCGAGCGTCTGAGCCGACACAAGCGCTGGATCTGGGCGACCGTGAGCACGAGCGAGCTGGTGATCGCGTTCGCGGTCGTCGATCTCGGCTACGCGACCAGCACGTTCGGCTACGCGTGGTCGGCGCGCGAAGGGATGCTCTCGGACACCGCGCAGATCGGGGTGCCTGGCTTGGCGAGCGTGCGGCGCGACGGAGTGGATCGGGTGCGCGCGGTCTTTCGCAGTCCTCCGCTGCTGCCTCGCGCGCGCATCACGGTGCGCGAGCCGGTCGCGTCGCGTCGCATCGAGACGAGCGTGGTGCTTCCCGGCATCACGCTCGAGGGCTTCGCCGAGCTCGAGGGCGCGCCGTCTCCGATGACCGCGATCGCGCCGCTCCCCGGCGGCATCGTGAACGTCACCGAGAAGAGAGTGCTCGCGCCCTTCTTCGGCTCGGCCTTGGTGGGCGGCCGGCGCATCGAGCTCGACGGAGCGCACTTCGGCTGGGACGTGACGGAGGGTCTGCTCGCGCGGGCCACGCGCTGGCGCTGGGCGTTCGCGCAGGGGCGCACGACGACGGGGCTGCCCTTCGCGATCAACCTGGTGCAGGGCTTCGTGGGCGAGCCCGAGTGCACGGTGTGGCTCGACGGCAAGCTTCACCCGGTGGGG
>CAYZQM010000257.1:373-9551 GCA_964480175.1 uncultured Sandaracinaceae bacterium | reverse complement strand
TGGTGCGCGCGACGAGCTGCTCGCCCGGCTGAAAGACGGCCTTGCCCAGGGTGTCGACGTAGAGATCGCTGAAGTACATGCCCATGACGAATGTGTCCTTTGTCTGCTGAACCAGGGGGGAAGGAGCGAAGTGTTCGTCGCTCCCGATGTGGCTGGTTCTACGGGCCACCCTCGTCACGCTCCCATCAAACGAGGTCAAACCTCGTCAAGGAGGGCTGCGGCTCGGCGGGGTCGTCGACGGGTCGCTGGCGTTCCGTTCGACGCGCGAGTCGATCGAGAAGTGCCGCTAAGGAATTCAGGAATGCAGGAAGGAGAGTTTCAGAATTCTCGTTCCTGCCTTCCTCAGCGTCCCGCTTCATGCGTTCCAGGACGAGATCACGAAGCGCAGCGTGCCGCCGATGCCAGGCGAGCGAGGCGGCGTCGCGTCGCCGGTCGCGAAGGGGATCCGAACGATGGCCTTGTTGCCTTCCTTCGCGGTCTCGATCGGCGTCTCGGCTTGGCCGACGTTGTCGCTCTGCCAGTCGTACGTGACCTTCCAGTTCTTGCTCGCGCCGCTCGGCGGCTTCAGCGAGATCACCACCGCGTCGCGGAACAGGTACTGGCCCTCGTAGTGGCGGTTGGGCCAGAACTTCTTGTCGACCTCGTACTCGGGCGCGACCACGCCGAGCGTGAGCGAGTAGTTGAGCTCGGGGCGCTTGGGATCCACGCGGTAGCGCTTCGCGAGGAACATCGTCGCCAGGTAGATGTGCCGCGACCACGGCTTGCTCGCGTCGCGCAGATCCCGGTGCGAGCGCACCGCCACCGAGTCCTCCTCCGACACCCGCCGCGTCAGATACCAGCGGCTGCCCCGGGGCGAGCCCAGCACTTCGATCTGGTAGTTGGCGTTCAGCGTCCCCTTCTTGTCCGCGCTCTCCAGCTCTTGGGGCACGCGCACGTCGTCGATGTCGAGGTAGAGATCGACGCGCACGTCGCCGAACAAGAAGCGCGCGAGGTTCTGGTACGCCTCCTCGCTGTTCACGATCCCGAAGTGCCCCGAGTGGGAGCGGTACGTGTGCGCGGTCGCGGCCGGCGCGGTGAACTTGCCCTGATCGTCCACGCCCCACACCGACGCGCTGTCGATCTGCACCAGGCCGTCGCTCCCGTGGCCCGCGAACGTCCGCGACGCGCCTGCGGCCACGCCGTAGTCGGCGCGGTTGCTGCCGATCATGCAGAAGACCTTGCTCGAGGGAAACCGGCTCTCGGGGATCCAGTCGACGCGCCCCGTCTTCTCGTAGAGCTTCTCCACGTCGAGGTACTGCGCCATCCGCTTGCGGTTGAAGTTGTTCAGGTCGTTCGCGCCGAACCACGAGGGCACGTTGATGCCCGCCATCTCCACGCCGTTGTGCGGCGTCGCGTAGGTGAAGAGCTTGTCGACGCACTTGCGCGCCGCGGCGTCGCCCAGCTCGGGGTTCTGCAAGAACGCGCGGCACACCAGGCCGCCCATCGAGTGCGCGACCAAGTAGCAGCGGAAGCTCGCCTTGGTCATCCCGTTCTTGGGATCGGCGCACACCAGCTCGCGCACCTTCAGGATCAGGTCGCCGAGGCCCTTGGCGAACGTCTCGATGTTCGGCGTCTTGCCCTCGCCGAGGAGCGACGAGGCCTCCTCGTAGTAGCGGTAGATGACGACGGACCGCGCGTCGATCGATCCTTCCCAGTCGGGATCGTCGATGTCGACGCCGTCCTGGTAGACGTCGCGGTAGCCGAAGTCGCTGCCCAGGCGCACCAGCGGCGACTCGAAGACGAACTTCTTGGCGCGCGCCTCCTTGTTGGTCGTCGCGCGCAGCACCGTGGAGCCGAGGTTGAAGCCGCAGAAGGGATCGGCGGTGGTGTCGTCGATCTCGCTCCGCGTCATCGCGTAGCCGCGCACGTAGATGATCGGCCTCAGTCGCTCGTCGGGCATCGCATCCTCCGGGGTTGAAGTGCGGATGCTGCCCAGCGTCGCGCGCCGCGCGCAAGAGGCCCGAGCGCGTCAATTGCAGGCGCCGTCCATGCAGCCCTCGGCGCAGAACGACGCCGTCCACACGAGCCGAGTCGGATCACAGCGCACCAAGAGGCCCGAGACGCACGCGGGCGGATCGCTCGTCTCGCAAGCGCCGACGTGATCGCACACGCCGGCTTCGCAGGTGCTCGCGGCGAAGCCGTCTTCGAACGGGATCAGGCACGGCCGCGTCGCGCGCACGTCGCGTCCGTCGCCCTGCGCCACGCAGGGGCGCGCTGCGTCGACCGGGCCCGCGCCGGGCGCGGCGCACACGGGGGCGCTGCCCGGCGCGCACGACTCGACGTCGCCGGGGCGCTCGCAGCGGTAGCCGTCCACGCCGTCGACCACGCAGATGCCTTGCTCGGTGACCTCGCCGTCGGGCGTGAAGTGGCTCACGAGCGGGCAGGGGAGATCGTAGGTGTAGCCCTCGGAGCGCACGCGCACGGTCGTCTCGTCGGTGCAGCGCTGCGCGATCTCGCCGGGCGCGATGGTGCTCGGCGTCGCGTCGGCGCCGAGGCACACGCCGCGGCCATCGATGCGGCTCGCGAAGCACGCGAGCGCGGGGCCGCAGTCCTCGCGCACCCAGACCGCGCCGTCGACGAAGCTCAGGCCGCCGCGGCACCACACACGCAGGTCGTCGTCGCAGGTCGGCGCGTCGGGCTCGGGGTCGCACGCGGTGCTCTGCGGCGCGACGCAGCGGAAGCCATCGCCCGCGGCCGCGCACGTCGCGTCCGGCCAGCCGAGCAGCGCGCGGCAGTCGAGCGTGTTGCGCTCGGGGACGGGGCCCCCGCGATCGTCGCACGTGGTGATCACCGAGCCGCTGCACTGCGCGGGCGGCTCGCTCGAAAGATCACAAGGCGCGCTGCCATCGAGGTAGCAGCTCGCCTGCATGCGCCCTCCGAGGCGGAAGGGCTCGCAGTGCTGATCGCTCCTGCAGCTCGCCTCGGTGCCGTCGCGACAGTCGCGCACGACGTCGTCCGACAGACAGACGCGATCGATGGGCGTGCCGTCGTCGGCCACGCAGGGGTCATCCACGGGCGTGTCGCTCGCGCCCGCGTCGATCGGGCTGGTGTCGATCGCGTTCGCGTCGATGGACCCCGAGTCGCGCACGCCCGCGTCGCCGCACACCGAGCCGAAGGGAAGGCACGCGTCGATGCAGCGGAACGTGCCCTCGGGGCACGCGGCGGGATCGACCGTGCAGCCCATCACGAGGAGGGAAGCGAGGAGGGCGACGAGCAGACGAGCGCGCATGCGCGCGACCGTTGCACATCGCGCGAGCGATGTTCAGCGCAGCACGTAGGTCGCTTCCACGCAGGCCAGGTAGCGGTCCGTCGCCGGGGCCTCGCGGGTGCCCGTTCGCACGAAGCCGCAGCGCTCGAGCACCTTCTGCGAGGCCACGTTCGTGGCCGCGATGGTCGCGTGCAGCGGTCGGGTGGGGATGAGCTCGACGAAGCGCGCGAGCGCGCGGGTAGCGAAGCCTCGGCCCCAGTGCGCGCGGCCGATCCAGTAGCCGACCGAGCGCTCTCCATCCGCGATGAAGGTGGCGATGTGGCCCACCAAGGCTCCGTCCGCGACGATCACGCGCGCGGTCACCTCCGGATTGGTCTGCGCGTCGTGCCAGAGCGCGGCGAACGCCGCCTCGTCGCGCGCGATCACCGCAGCCATGACGTTCGCCTCGGGATCGCACTGGTAGCCGAACAGGATCGGGAGGTCCTCGGGCCGCACTTCGCGCAGGGTGACCTCGGTCGCCACCGACGGCGGCTACCGCGGTAGGGCGAGCTCGGCAAGCATGCGGGTTGCGAGCGCGGGCTCGGGCTCGGGCTCGGGCTCGGGCTCGGGCTCGGGCTCGGGCTCGGGCTCGGGCGCGGGCGCGGGCGCGGGCTCGGGGTGGTGATCTGCTGCCGGGTCGTCTTTGTCAGAACCCCGGCTGCTGCGTGCGGTCCCTCGCTTCCATGATCGACGCCCGCCGCGCGCTCCTGGTGCTGTCGCTTCTCTGCCTTGCATCGCGTGCTTCGGCGCAGCTGCCGGATCCGGCGGGCGGTGCGGTGGTCGAGCCCGCCGTCGACGTCGAGGTGAGGATCGACGACGTCCGTGTGCTCTCCGGCCACGAGGATCCTACGCCGTTCGTGCGGGTGCTCCGCTCGCGACGGGCGATGCTGCGCGCTTGCTTGGTGCGCGCGGAGGATGCGCTGCCAGGCCACGGTGCGATCGAAGTGCGCGCGCTCATCGATGCCGAGGGCAGGGCGCGCGAGCCCGAGGTCAGCGAGGTCGCGAGCCCGCGCGCGGGTCGCGCCAGAGAGGCGGCTGCGCTTCCGGAGCCCGCGCGCGCCTGCGCGCTGGAGAGGTTTCTGCTGCGCCTGAGGTTCGCCGTCGTCGGTGCGCCGACGCGCATCGCGTTCGTCGTGCGCTTCGCGTTCGCGGAGCGCGAGCGCGCACGCGTGGGCTCCGACGCTGCGCTCGCTGCCGCGCGCGCGGAGGTCGACGCCGCGCGCAGCAACGCGAGGTGCTTGGTGGCTGGCGCACGCCGGCTGGAGCGCGCCGCCCGTCGGCTCGAGCGCGCGGGCCGAAGCGAGCGCGCGCGCACCGAGCTCGAGGAGGCACGCGCGGCGCTCGCGGGGTGTGGCGGCTTGCTCCGCGCGCTCTCGGGCGTCGCGAGCAGCACCATCACGCCCCATCCGTGATCTCGCGATCGAGCTTCGCTCGTCAGCCCGCGATCCTGCCCGAGCGCAGCACCCGCAGCACCGCGTCGTCCCATGCCTCGCTGGTCTCGATGCCCGCGTGCAGTGCGTGCTTCTCCGCGCAGAGCTTGGCGATGCGCTCGCGAAAGAGCGCGTGCGCCGCCTCGACCTTGCGCAGCGTGTTGGCCGTGATGGTCACGTCGCGCGCCTCGCCGCGCTCGCTGTCGATCAGCGCGACGTCGCCGAAGAGCTCGGGGTGCAGCGAGGGGCGGGCTTCCTCGGGCGTCCAGAGGTGCAAGAGCGTGGGATCGAAGCGCGCGTGCCGAAGGACGTCGAGCCCGGCTTGCACCCCGTCGGGATCGTAGAAGTCGCTGATCACCAGCACGAGCCCGCGTCGCTCGCCCCGCGCGACGAACGCGCGCATCGCCGCGGCGAAGTCGGTGGTGCCCTCGCCCTTCAGAGGCCTGAGGAACGAGAGCACCCGCAGCATCCGGCCCTTGCCTCGCTCGGGCGGTAGGCGCTCGACGACCTGCCCGGTGAACGCGCTCACCGAGACCCGATCGAGCCCCGAGAGCGCGACGTACGCGAGCGCCGCCGCCAGGCGCTTGCCGTAGGCGAGCTTGGTGCGCCCCGGATCGGCGCCGCTGCTCATCGAGCGCGAGGTGTCGAGCAGCACGTGCACCGACAGGTCCTCTTCTTCTTGGAAGAGCTTCACCAGCAATCGATCGCTGCGGCCGTAGAGGTTCCAGTCGATGAAGCGGAAGTCGTCGCCCGCGGTGTACTCCCGGTGATCCGCGAACTCGACGCCCGCGCCCGTCTTCTTGCTGCGTCGCTCGCCGCGGTGCTTGCCGATCACCGCGCGACGCGAGAGCAGAGCGAGCGCCTCGAGCCGCTTCTGGAACGCCTCGTCGAAGAGCTCGGGCTCGGCCGGCGTGCTGCCTTGGGCGCGGCGAAGCCAGTCGAACACTACTTCTTCTCGGTCTCGGGGATGGCTTTCAGGATCTCGTCGAGCAGCGCGTCCACCCGCACCCGCTCGGCCTCGCCCTCGAAGCCCAAGATGACCCGGTGTCGCAGCGTGGGATGCACGCTCGCGCGCACGTCCTCGGCGGTCGCGGCGAAGCGTCCGTCCATCAGCGCGCGCACCTTGCTCGCGATGAGGATCGCCTGCGCGCCGCGGGGGCTCGCGCCGAAGCGGGCGAAGCGCTTCACCTTCTCCGGGGCATCGCTCGACTCGGGGTGGGTCGCCTCGATGATCCGCACCACGTAGTCCTGCACCGCGCGCGGCACGGCGACGTCTTGTGCCAAGCGGCGCAGCTCCAGGATCCGCTCGCCGCTGATCACCGGCTTCACCTTGGGCAGCGAGGCCTTGGTGGTGCGATCGAGGATGTCGTGCAGCTCGCTGCGCGAAGGGAAGGGCACCTCGAGCTTCATCAAGAACCGATCGAGCTGCGCCTCGGGCAGCGGATACGTGCCCTCCATCTCCAGCGGGTTCTGCGTCGCGAGCACGAAGTAGGGCTCGGCGATGGTGCGCGTGGTGCCGCCCACGGTGACGGCGTGCTCCTGCATCGCCTCGAGCAGCGCGCTCTGCGTCTTCGGCGTCGCGCGGTTGATCTCGTCGGCGAGCACCACGTGCGAGAAGACCGGGCCGGGACGAAACTCGAAGCGCTTGCCGCCGCTCTGGTCCTCGGCGATCACCGTCGTGCCGAGGATGTCGGCGGGCATCAGGTCGGGGGTGAACTGGATGCGCGCGAACGAGAGATCGAGCGCCTCGGCGAGGGTGCGCACCAAGAGCGTCTTGCCGAGGCCGGGCACCCCCTCGAGCAGCACGTTGCCGCCGCCGACGACGCACGTGAGCACTCCGTCGAGCACATCCTTCTGCCCGACGATGCGCGCCCCGATGGCATCACGAAGCCCCTGAAGATCAGCGCGGAAGCGGTCGGCCTGGGCTTGGAGATCGGTCATGGGGTCGCGCAGCGTAGCAGCGCGGGCCATCGCGGCGCGCGCTTCGTACACTGCGTTCCGTGCGCGCCTTCCTTCTCCTTGTCCCAGCGCTCGCGCTGCTCGGGGTCTCGCTCGGTGGCTGCTACCTCTCGCACGAGCGGCCGGGGCGCTTCGATGCGGGCGCGGACGCGAGCGTCCCGCGCGACACGCCGATCTTGCTGCCGGACATCCCGCCGAGCGCGCGCTGCGAGCGCTTGGTGATCGCCCACACCGCCTCGCTCGATGGGCCCGCGATCGGATCGGTGACGCCGCGGGTGGCGTCGCTCGGTGATGGGCGCGTCGCGGTGGCGTACGTCCACACGGACGGCGATCCCACGGCCGTCTACGTCGAGATTCGCGACGCGGCCCTGCGCCCGACCGGGGCCCCGACCCTGGTGGCGCGCGACAGCTTCTCCTGGGCCGAGGTCGTGCACGACGGGGAGGGGATCTGGGTCGCGTACTCGCGCAGCGGAGGCACCTCGGCGCTGCACACGCTCGACGGTGCGCGCAGCGCGGTGATGCTCGAGCACCCGTCGATCCTCTTGGACGTACCCGGCGGCTTTCTCTGGACGACGTTCGAGATGCGCGACGGCAACGCGCTGGTCTCGGCCATGGTGTCGCGCGACGGAACGCTGCTGAGCATGCCGAGCCGCATCGAGCTCGGGCGCTACGGCTCGGGCCACCACGGCACCACCAACGCCTTCGGTCGCATCCTCGGCTATCCGCGCGAGGACGGTCGCGGCGTCCGTCACGGCTTCGTGCGCAGGATCGACGAAGCGGGGGCCCTCGGCATCGAGCAGCGCGTCGGCGACGGCGACATCACCCAGGTCTGGCCCCTCTCCGTACGCAGCGAACGAGCGAGCCTGTTCGTCGTCGCGAATGGCGACGCCCTCCACATCGAGCGCCGCGAGTGGGAGCGACTCGAGGTGCTCGACGCGATCATCGCGCCGCCGATCGAAGGCCCCTTCGTCGCGTCGTTGGCGCGCCCGAACTACTTGGTGATCGCGCGCCTGGCAGACGGCCGCCTCGCAGCCGACGTCTACGACGACGAGACGTTCGCCCTCATCGAGACCCTGGAAGCACCCATGCCCGGCACGGTCGGCGTCGGCACCAGCGTGACCCAAGCCTCCGACGGCATCGTCATCGCGGCCGGCCTCTCGAGCGGCGGCGAGACCTTCCCCTGGCTCGCCCGAATCCAGTGCGCGGATTGATCCCGAGGCGCTCAGTGCGCCGGCATCACCGCGTCGGAGCCCGACGTGGTCGAGGTGACGTCCTGCACGTACGGCGGTGCGGTGCGGATCGCGCTCGCGATGTCTCCGGCGATCTCTGCATAGAGGAGCGCCGCGAGCACCTCGCAGTACTGCGTGTCGAACGCGGACTGCTCGTCGGGCTCCGACGCCCTCGTGCCGTAGTCGACCTCCATCTCGATCTCGTAGGTGCGACGCATGATCGGCGGACGACCCGATGTGTCGACCATCAGCACGATACCTGCGCTCTCGGTGGCGACGCGCTCGACCGGGGCCAACGACGCGTCGAACACGCTCACCTCGAACTCGGGGACGAGGCTGGAGCCAGCATCTCGAACGGTGAGGAGCTGAATGCGGACCACCCACGAGCGCTCGGACGGCGCGCCCGTCACGTCTCGCTCCTCCATCGCACGGACACCAGCGTCGCCGAAGAGCGCGGTCAGATGCTGCGTGAGCCTGGCGTACTGCGTCGATGTGGCCTTCCCCGTCGCCGGGGATGTCAGCGCCGGGAAGATGAGCGTGGCGGGTGCCTCGACCTCGAACGGTGGAGGATGTGCGGGAGCGGTCGTGACGAGGTGCTTCGGGTAACAGCCGGCGACGAGCACGCCGCACCCGACGAGTACGAGGACCGGGAGCGCGCTTCGCATCACGGCGGCATCAAACTCGGAGCCGTCCCGACGGTCAAGCCGTCGTTTGCGCCGACTGACCTACTCCTCGCGCGGTCGAATCAGCTGGAAGTAGCGCTCCACGTAGAAGCGGTAGCCCGGGGGGATCTCTTCGTCTTCGAGCGCCTCTTCGGCGTGGCTCCGGTAGTCGCCGTACACGTCGCGGTAGGCGCTGCTCGCGAAGCCGCGCGCGGCCGAGGTGCGGATCACCTCGCTGCGGCTCGGGCCTCGGCCTTCTTCGCCGGCGACGCGCACCGTCGTGTGCTCCCCGCTGCGGCCGGTGGGATCGGTGGTCTCGCCGCTGCTCCCGCTGCCGTGGCCGTCGCCCGCGCTCTCGGGCGGTCCGTCGCCCGAGCCCGGTCCGCGCTCGCCCGAGCCGCGGCTGCCCATGCCGGGCAGCTCCAGCCTCGCGTCGCCGCCTGCGCCGAGCATCAACATCTCGCGCTCGCCGCCGGCCCCTTCGCCTTCGCCTTCTCCACCTTCGCCGCCCGCGCCCGGGGCGCTCGCCGAGCGCTCGCCTTCGCCGCCTTCTCCCTCGCTGCCTTCGCTCTCACCCTCGCCGCCCTCGCCGCCGCCGGGCACGCCGATCGG
>CAYZQM010000257.1:0-363 GCA_964480175.1 uncultured Sandaracinaceae bacterium | reverse complement strand
CCTTCGCCCGCCTCGCCGCGTGCGCGCAGGACGAAGCGGTCCATGCGCGAGCTGCCCTCGCCGCCGCCCTCGCTCGAGCCGGGGCTCTCGCTCTCGCCGCCGCTGCCGCCCGTGCCGCCCTCTTCGCTGTTGCCCTCGCGCATGCGGCGCACCAGCTCGCGCATCGCCTCGACCTCGCGCTCGAGCGCGCTCCGCTCGTCCTCGGCAGACGACTCGTCGGCGAAGCGCTGCATCGCCTCGGCCGCGCGCTCCATCCCCGACTCGCCGCCCTCGTCGCTGCCGTCCTCGCCCCGCTCGGGCTCGCGCTCGCCGAGCGCCTCGGCCAGCTCGCGCCGCAGCTCGTCGAGCTCGCGCTCCCGCTCG
>CAYZQM010000256.1:0-9604 GCA_964480175.1 uncultured Sandaracinaceae bacterium | reverse complement strand
CTTCTGGCCCGAGACGGAGACCGCGTTCGTCGTCGCGGTCAACGTCGGCGACGGCGCCGTGCCCATCGTCGAGACACTCTCGGCTGCGGGCCCGATGATCGCCACGCTGCGCGCGATGCGCTGACGTCGATCAGCGGCGCGCCGTCTTCTTGGTGGCTGTCTTTTTGGTGGCGGTCTTCTTGGCGGCTGTCTTCTTGGGCGCTGCGTCTACGGGCGGCCGCGCCGGTAGGCTCGCGGCGTGGGCGACGGCGGCGTGGATCCACTTGCTCAGTGCGGCGCTCGTCGTGATCCCGGCCGCCGCGACGTAGACCATCCCTCGCATCGGCTTGCCGGTGAAGTCCATCGGTCGCACGTGCCGCTCGCGCATCGCCGCATCGTGACCGTCCGGCCCGACCTTCACCATCAGGTCGTCCTTCACGATCCCGACGGTCATCCGCCCGCCCACCATGAACGCGACGCCACCGAACATGTGCTTGCACACGTACTCGGTGCCGTCGTGCTCCATCACCTCGCGGATGCGGGACTCCAAGCGTTCGTCGTAGGCCATGCGCTCCTCGCGTTCGGGAGCATGCCGGCTCACGCGGCGCCCGTCACCAGTCGCCGTCGCGCACCATGCCGAGCTTCTTCAAGAGGCGCACCGGCCACGCAGCCACCGCGTCCTCGTCGTTCAGCGGTGCGCCGAAGTGGGCGACGTCCTTTTCGGCGACCGACTTCACGCCTGCGAGCACCTCGCTCCCGGCGAGCCCAGGCAGGTGCTCGTCATACAGTTGGAACCAGGGATAGCCGTGCTGCGCGTAGGTCTTCGCGGTGACCGGTGTGGGCGGCGCCTCCTCGCCGGTGATCTCGCGCCACTGCTCGCTCGAGACGATGTGCACGTACACCCGCGCGCTCTCGCTCGTGTCCCACACATCGAGGCCGTGCGGATCGGCGAGCACCTTCTGGGTCATGCGACCACCCGCGGCCAAGCCCATCGCACGCGCCCTCGGCGCGGATGCCCCCAACGACGCCCGCGGCGCGCACGGCATCGGCGCGGCCATCGGCGCGCCGAACGCCTTGCACGGGGCAGGCGCACATCCCGCGGCCGCGTCGTTCCACGAGGGCAAGCGCCCGGGCTTGGGACCGAAGACCTCGAGCTGTACTCCGCCGTGCGTCTCTTCTCCGGTCAGCTGCCCCTCGACCGTGTAGCCCATGCCCAGCGGCATCGCGACGAACTGCCGGATCGTCCCGGCGCCGGTGGCGATCCCGTCGAGCCAAGGCTGCGTCCCGCTGACGACGTAGCCCTTGCTGCGCAGATGGGGCGCCCAGCGCTCGCCGGTGATCGCGCAGACCTTCCCGACGCCGATCTTGAGCGCGCGCGGCGGACCCGCGATCGAGATCCACATCGCCTCGCGCTGGTACATCGGGATCATCACGCCGCCCTTGGCGCGCCACGCCTCCGGGATCCGATCGGCGTACGCGTCGATGTTCCGGATCGGGAACGCGCCGAGGCCGGGCGGCAGCGGGTAGTTCTTCCCGTCGTCGGGGATGCGCAGCGTGCGCTGGAAGGTGAGGGTGACGCCGCCCAACTCGAGGCGCTCACCGCCGACGATGCGGGCCTGGGGCAGGGGGACCGTGGGGGCAGGGACTGGGTGACCGACGCGGTAGCTCATGGTTCTCGTGACCTCCTGCCGACTTGGACGAAGGGGTCCGAGCAGCGTCACGGCACACGAGAACGAGATACGGTCGAGGCCGGCAATTCAGGGCGATCCCTGCGACCTGCAAAAAAGCGCGTGACGAAACGAGCGCTCGCTCGTCGAATCGTCCCGCGCCGCGCGCGCGGGTAGCGAAACGGTGGTCGCAGCAGCGGAAGCGGACGCTCGACCCGTCGGCTAGCGGCTCGCCTTCAGGCGACGGTGGGCGTCGACCAACGGGCTGAGCAGCGCCGTCAGGTCGGCCACGCTGTAGGGCTTGTCGAGCAGCGCGCGAGCGCCGAGATCCAGGATCGCCTGCGACTCGTCGTTGCGCGCATAGCCCGTGGTCAAGACGACGGGAACATCGGGGTCGATCGCGGCCAGCGCTCGGTACGTCGAGCGTCCACCCATGCGCGGCATGATCATGTCGAGCACGACCGCATCGAGGCTCCCGTGGTGCGCGCGGAACAGCTCGACCCCTTCGACGCCGTCCTCCGCCGAGAGCACCGCGTGGCCCAGCGTGGTGAGGCCCCGAGCGACCGTCGCGCGCAGCAGCGGCTCGTCCTCGATCACCAGCACGCTCATCCGACGATCGCTGAGCGGAGGCGCCGCCTTCGGTGTGTCGTCCTCGAGCTCCGCAGCGCGGGCAGCCGCCGGCAGATGGACCCGGGCCAACGTGCCGCGAGGGACGTTGTCGAGCAGGTGAATGACTCCGCCGTGCGCTTCGACGATGCCGAACACGGTCGCCAGCCCGAGCCCCGTGCCGCGGATGGGGCCTTCGGTCTTGGTGCTGAAGTAGGGCTCGAACACCCGATCTCGGATCGCGGGATCGATCCCCGTGCCGTCGTCGCCCACCTCGATCACCACGTACGCGCCAGGCTCGAGCCGGAGCGGAGCCGCTTCGTCGCCCGAGAGCGTGACGGGGTACACCCGCACCGCGATCGTCCCCCCTTCGGGCAACGCATCGCGCGCGTTCACCACGAGGTTCATCACGACCTGCTGCAAGCGCGATGGATCTCCGATCACGTCGCTGCCCGCGCGAAGATCCCCGATGACCTCGATGCGGCGGTCGACCGCCCTCGACACGATCTCGACGATGGAGCCCGCCAGCATCGACACCGAGACCCGGTCCGCGCGCGCCGGGCCGCGGCCCGCGAACGACAAGAGGGATCGGGTCAGCGCGGCCGCGCTGTCGACGACGTCGTCGATGCTCCGGAGGTCCTCGACCCTTCGGGGATCCCGCTCGGTGCGCCGTAGGGATCCCGCGAGCAGGCGAATGACGGCGAGCAGGTTGTTGAAGTCGTGCGCGACCCCACCGGCCATGTTGCCGATCGACTCCATGCGCTGCGCCTTCGCGAGGCGCGCCTCGGCCTCGACGCGCTGCCGCTCGGACTCGACCTCCCGGCTGATGTCGTAGAACGAGATCACCACGTGGGAGATGGGGCCGCCTGGCGCGAGGAAGACCGGTTTGGCGTGCGCCCGGATGTTCACCCGGACTCCGTCGGTGCGGTGGATCACGATGTCGTCCACCACCACCTTCGCTTGCTGCGCCAGCGCCTGCGCGAAGGGCATCCGATCCTCGGGGTAGGGCTCGCCGGTCAGCGTCCGAATGCCATAGGGCTCGGCGTACTCCCCCGACACGACGTCGTCGCGCGCCGTCATCCCCATGATCTCGCGGAAGGCATGGTTGGCGTACACGAACTCCCCGCCTGGAGCGCGCGCGATCCACACGCCGTCGGGCAGCTCGTCGGCGGCCCGCTGAATGATGTCCAAGTCGGTCGGCACGGCGAGACGATACAGCGGCGGCGCGGCGGCTACATCACCCCGCTGAGTCCCCGAGCGGGAAGGGGTTCCGCTGAGGTCCCTCGATCCCCCTCGGTGTGCGCTGTACGGTGCCGCGCACGTGGACGCCCTCTCCGTCGATCTCGCGATTCAGCAGGCCCTCGCGCAGAGCGACGTGCGAGGGGCGGCGCGCCTCTTGGTGCTGCACCACGCGGACGCCGTGTACGCGACCTGCCGCGCGATGGTGCGCGACGCGCATCTCAGCGAGGACCTCAGCCAAGAAGCGTTCACCAAGGCGCTCGCCGCGCTCCCACGCTTCCGGGGGGAGTCGCAGAGCCGCACGTGGCTGTTGTCCATCACCCGGAACGTCTGCATCGATCACCTGCGCCGCACCAAAGGGCCGATCGACGAGCGCGTTCCCTTGGACGTCGAGGTCGAGGTGAGCGACGCGCCGCCGGCGTTCGAGCTGCTCGCGCGCCGGGGTGACGTCGAGCGCGCGCTCACCCCGCTCACCGAGATCGAGCGCGCCATCGTGGTGCTGCACCACGTGCATGGCGTGGGCTATCCCGAGCTCGCGAGCTCGTTCGGGATCGCCGAAGGCGCGCTGCGCATGCGGATGTCGCGCGCCCTGAGCAAGATGCGCGAGGCGCTGAGCGCGCCCATGCCATCGCTCGGAGCACCGATGGCCGCGCCGGTGCCGCACGCGCCGTCCGCCGCGCCGATGCCTGCGGCGCCTCCCGCTGCGCGCGCTCCCGCTCCCGCGCGCGCGGCCGTCCTCCCCGACACCGCAGCAGGCGCGGCGCGCGCCGCTGCACCCGACCCGGAGGGCGAGCCGAGCGCGGCGCCCGCCAAGCGCGCCCGGGCATCGTTTGGCGAACGCCTGCGCGCGCTCTTCGGCGGCGCGCCCGAGACGCCGGCTCCCGTGGCCGCGACGTCCCCCGCGCCGCTCTGGCCGATGCCCGCAACGGTACGTGAGCGCCTGCTCGCGCGCATCGGCTGACCCCGCCCGCGCAATTCGCACCGAGCCGCATCGCCAAGCGCCCGCGCCTCGCTACGCTCCGTGCCCCAACAGCGAGGGCTTCATGAGCACCGTTCGTCGCGTGGTCCTCCTCTTCGTCGTCCTCGGCCTCATGAGCGCGGTGCGCTCGCTCGGGGATCCAGAGACCGATCCTCGACTCGGTGCTTCGATCCTCGTGGTGGGGATGGGCTTCGTGCTCGTCGCCGCGTGGGTGATGGGCAAGCTCTTCTCCTCGCTGCGGCTCCCGAAGCTCACTGGTTACCTCGCGATGGGTCTGCTCGCAGGGCCCGCCGCGCTCGGGATGCTCGGTGAGGGAACCGTGCACGGCATGGGCTTGATCAACGGGATGGCGATCGCGCTGATCGCGCTCACCGGCGGCAGTGAGATGGACTTCCGCACCATGCGGCCGCTCTTTCGCTCGATCGGGTGGATCACCCTCATCGCGGTGGTCGGCACCTCGCTCTTGCTCGCGGCGGTGACCTTCGTGCTCTCGGGCTGGATCGGCTTCCTGAGCGAGCTGCCGATCGGGTCGCGCGCCGCCGTCTCGGCCGTGATCGGTGTGGTCGTCGTCGCGCAGTCGCCCGCGGTCGTCGTGGCCATCCGCGCGGAGACCGGCGCCGACGGCCGCGTCGCGCGCACCGCGCCCGGGGTCGTGGTGCTGGCGGACCTCGCGGTCATCGTCCTGTTCGCGCTGCTCTCCGCCATCGCGAGCGCGGTGCTGTCGGGGGAGGGCGACTTCGGGACCGCGGCGGGCGCGATCGCTTGGGAGCTCTTCGGCAGCCTGGCGGTCGGCGTGGGGATCGGGGCCCTGCTCTCTGGGTACTTCCGCATCGTGGGCGAGCGCGGGCTCGACCTCTTCGTCCTCGCGGTGTGCTTCGTCACCGCCGAGATCGGCGGCCGGGTGCACCTCGATCCGCTGCTCATGATGCTCGCGGCCGGCATGTTCGTGGAGAACGTGAGCCGGCAGGGTCACGCGCTTCGCCACGCGTACGAGGACGCGTCGTTGCCGGTCTACATCCTCTTCTTCACCGTCGCGGGCGCCAGCATCCACCTCGGATCGATCCCGCTCTTGATCGTCCCCACCGTCGCGCTCGTGCTCACCCGCGCGGGCGGTCTCTACTTCGGGACCAAGCTCGCCGCGCGCGTCGCGGAGGCGCCGGAGGCGGTCGCGCGCTACGGCGGCTTCGGTCTCTTGCCGCAGGCAGGGCTCGCGATCGCGCTCTCGCTGCTCTTCTCGCGGACGTTCCCCAGCTTCGGCGAGGACGCGAGCGCGCTGATGCTCGGCATCGTGGCGATCAACGAGATCGTCGCGCCCGCGCTCTTCCGTCTCGCGCTGGTTCGAGCGGGCGAAGCCCAAGGCGCCGCGCCCGTCCCCGCCGTCGTCACGCCACCCGCGCTGCACGATCCGCCCACCCCCGCGTGAGCGCGGCGTCGTTTCAAGCGGCCTTCTGCAGCACTTCCCAGCCTGCGCGGCCCGCGTTCCGATCGAAGCCGTCGATCGCGCGCTCGATGGCCGCGATGTCGACCCCGAGGCGGCGGCGGACCTCCTCGAGCGGCAGGTCGAACATGTCGGCCCAACGCACGCCGAAGAACGTCTTGGCGGCGCGGCCCATCAGCCAGCCGCGCACGATGGCGCGCATGCGCCGATCGCCGTCGTCCATCGCGTAGAGGATCGTGTTCATCATGCCGACCGAGAGCAGGAGCGGCGGCAGCGGGGCGCGGTACTGCGCGAAGTAGAACGCCTGCAGCCCGAGCTCGCCGGCGACGTCGGTGTCGAAGCCGGTGACCACGTGCCAGATGTCGTGGGTCTCGCGCATGTGCGCGCGCACGAAGTCGAACTCGGTGGTGCCGTCGGGGAGGATCATGTCCTTGGGATCGATGCCCAGCCGGGTGAGCTCTTCGTACACCGCGCGCCCCAGCGTGCCGGGCGCGTGACGCGCCATCTTCTCGAGATCGACGTGACCCAACCGCGGCCTCTCCCGCAGCGCCGCAGCGTGCTGCGGCACGTGGCGGAAGTTCTCCATCAGCTTCTCGAGGCGCTCGGGGTTCTCGAAGCCCTCGGCGATGTGGAACACCTCCTCGAGCTTGGTGGGATCCTTGGTGAGCTTCACCAAGCCCATCACTGCCTTTGCCCTGCCGCGGATGGTTCGAATCAGGCCCATGTTTCGCGTCTCCGATGAAGGTCCGTGGCCATCGAGCAGCCACTTCGATAGAATGTGAGCCCGGGCTCGCATTCACCACTCGCATCCATGGCCACCTCCCGCCGCACCCGCACGACGCCGCGAAAACGCCCCATCCAAGCGCGATCCAAGGAGACCGTGGAGGCGCTGCTGGAGGCCACCGCTCGCGTTCTCGTCAAGCACGGCTACGACGGCCTCTCCACCAACCGCGTCGCCGAGCAAGCGGGCGTGAGCATCGGCTCGCTCTACCAGTACTTCCCCAGCAAGGAAGCGCTGGTGGCCGAGCTGCTCGAGAAGTACTCGGTCCACTTCCAGACGCTGGTGATCGGGATGCTCGCGAACGACGAGGATCGATCGCCGCGCGCCGTCGCCAAGACGATCGTGCGCGCGATGGTGGAGCTCAAGCGCACCAACCCGAAGCTGGCGCGGGTGCTGCGCGAGCAGATCCCGCGCGTGGGCCGGATGAACCGCTACGAGGAGAACCTCGCGCGCATCGTCGAGGCCACCACGGCCTTTCTGACGGCGAACGAGCACGCGCTCCGCGTCCGCGACATCCGGAGCGCCGCCTTCGTCGTGGTGCACGCGGTCGAGGCCGCCACCCACCAGGGCGTCATCGAAGAGGACTACGATCCCGAGACGCTGATCGAAGACGTGACCGACATGGTCACGCGCTACCTGCTGCGCGACGCCTGAGCTGAGCCGACCGCGCAGCGACGTCAGGGGAAGAACGTGTTCGTGTGGTCCATGTTGTGGAACGCGGGCCAGAGGTCTTCCCACGCGACGACGACGTAGCCCGAGATGCCGACGAACGCGGCGAGCGACAGGGCGAAGGTGGTGCGCGCGAGCGGGCGCACCCGCGGCCAGACTTGGACCGCGCAGTACGGCGCGATCAGCGCGATCACCGTGAGCAGCACCGCGGGCTTGATGACGCGCGCCATCATCGTGCGGTCCCCGAGCAGATCGCTCGGGGTCAGGAGGTTGCCGGTGTACATCACCAAGAAGAGACCGAAGACGGCGCCGCGCAGCAGATCGGGGCGTTCGTAGAGATCGCCGAGGAACGCGCCCGCGGCGATGCACAGGTACGCGGCGATCGGCAGCACGTACCAGCCGAGGGTGTTGTTGCCCGCGCCCACACCGATCGTCGTGAGGTAGAGCGCCAGAGGGACGGCGACGATCGCGCGGCGCGACGGAGTCCACGTGTAGAGCGTCGGGAGCGCGGCGAGCCACAAGAAGATCAGCCAACCTCGGCCCATCAACCTGCCGTTCACCTGGAACACGTCCACGAAGCGCGAGTACAGGTTGAAGCTCAGCCCGCGGCCGCTGGTCTGCGCCGCGGACGCCGCGAGGAACACGTCGAGGCCTTGCCAGACCGCGATGCTCGCGAGCGGCACCGCGCCGACGAGCAGCGCGACACCGACGGCGCGCAGCCCCGCGTGCGCGTCGCCCCGCGCGACCAGCAGCATCACGAGGCCGGGGACCAAGATGGCGCCGGGCACCTTCGCGAGGATCGCGACGCCCGCGCAGGTCGCTGCGAGGTAGAGGTCGCGGTCCCGCCGTCCTTCGTCCTGCCACCGCAAGAAAAAGTAGAGCGTGCCCAGCGCGAGCGGGATGATGACGAGCTCTTCCTTGATCATCCGCGTCTGCAGGACGAGCGTCGGGATCACCGCGTAGAGCAACCCGGCGAACCATGGACCTGGGCCCGCGCGGACGAGGCGCCCGGTCACCAGGATGAGGAGCCAGATGGTGAGCGCGGACAGCGCGAGCGAGACGAGTCGACCCTGATCGCTGTGGGCGTCGCGGTAGTCGGTCACGCCCATCGCGTGACAGGTCGCGCCCACGAGCAGGTGCATGAGCGGTGGGTTCTCGAAGTAGGGCGAGACCACCACGAGGTTGGTGCCCCAGAATCGGATCGACTCGCGCTCGGGCGTGGCGGATCGGTAGGCCGAGGGCCAGGCCGACCACCCGCGGCTGGTGCCGTCTTCGATGAGCGACCAGCCGTTCCACAGGTTGAAATACTCGTCGTAGTTCTCGAGGGCGTGGGGCTCGGAGTCGTACTGGTAGGCGCGCAGGCCCGTGCCGAGGACGACGATGGCGAGGGTCGCGATCGCGAGCGTGCGGCTGCGGCGCAGGAGCGGGGTCTCTGCGAGCTGGGCCCGGAACGCCATCGCGGCGACGGCGAACGCGAGCAAGAGCGCGAGCCCCCAGAAGCGCGCCCGGCTCGCGGGCCAGTCGCCCCCCGGTACGTGCACGAGGTGGCGGGGGATCGGCGCGCCGTCCTCGAACGTCAGCGCGAACGACGTGTCGTCGTCCAGCGTGCCCGACCAGTGCACGTCGACGTCGTGCCACCCCGGCTCGACACGATCGTCGTCGCGATCCCGTCCATCGATGAGGATCCGCGTGTCGTCGGTCGAGCGGACGCGCACGACGCGCGGCGGGCCCGAGGGGATGAGCACCCGCGCGTGCACCACCGCATCGAGCCGAGGCCGAGCACGCGGCAGCCCGTGCTCCGCGACCCGCCAGAGCTCCACGTAGCGGGTGAGCGGGCGGTGATCGGTGTAGAGCGTGACGTCGTGCTCCACCGTCGTGCCGAGCACGATCGGGGCCTCTCCCTCGGTCGCTTCGATGCGCCAGTCGATCGCGATCCCGTTCGCGAAGTGGAGCCGATCGACGACGCCTGCGAGGACCGCCACGACGAACCCCGCGCCCGCGGCAATCAGCCAAGGCCGAGCGCGCCGCGCGGCGTCGATGGCGCTGCTGCGCGAAGGCGATGTGGCGACGTCGGGCACGGAGGGGAGAGGACGCCGTTGGTACCACCTGGGCTTCCCGGCGGCCATTTCGGCGGTGAGGGCGACGTTCGGGCTCGGACGTGCGGGTTCGGGCGTGCGTGAGGGTGAGGGCGCGGGCGAGCGTGAGGGCGAGGGCGTGCGTGAGGGCGGGGGCTGCGCGGTCCTCTT
>CAYZQM010000255.1:6497-9622 GCA_964480175.1 uncultured Sandaracinaceae bacterium | reverse complement strand
AGCCCATCCGCTGGTATTTGGTCGATGGCGGCGAGGCGATCAACATGCTGATCCCCAACACCACGCCCGATCGCTTCGCGTTCGAGATCGGGCGCTACCCGTACGGCGTCGTCGCGTTCGGGAGCGGCAGCACCACGGTCCGGCTCTCGGTGCTCGTCAAGCGCGCCGCGGGCCGCACGGTCGGCAACGGCACGTTGGACCTCGCGATCCACCTCGTCGGCGTCGGGCTCACGGCGAGCAGCGCGCCGAGCAACTCGCGCGTCGTCGCGATGCTCGGTCGGATGGGCGACATCCTCGCGCAGAGCGGCGTCACGCTCGGGACCGTCACGTACCACGACGTGTCCGCGAGCGACGCGGCGGCGCTCGCGGTGATCGACAGCACGGACGGGCCCGACAGCGAGCTCGCGCAGCTCTTCCGCCTTTCTGCAGGCCTGAGCGGGCGCGTGCTGCCGCTCTTTCTCGTGCGCGGGATCGACGCGGGCGGCGACGGGTTCAACACGCTCGGCGTCGCGGGCGGCATCCCCGGCACGTCCGCGATCTACGGCACGGAGAACAGCGGCGTCGTGGTCGCGTTCGACAGTGGCGTCGTGGGCAGCGGCACCGCCGCAGGGCACATCGCCGCGCACGAGTGCTCGCACTTCTTGGGCCTCTTCCACGTCACCGAGCGGGTGCGCGCGTGCGGGCCCGGTGAGTCGCCCGCGGGCGGCACGTGCCTGCCCTTCGGCTCCACCGACGTGATCGCGGACACCACGCGCGGCGACCGCACGAACCTGATGCACTGGTCCATCCAAGGCGGCGGCACGAACATCGACCTCAGCGTCGGCCAGGGCTTCGTGTTCCTGCGCAGCCCGCTGACCCACTGAGCGGAGGCGGCATGGCTGGGCTCACGGGTAAGGGCGTGCTCGTCACCGGCGCCGCGCGCGGCATCGGTCGAGCGTGTAGCGAGGTGCTCGCACGCGAGGGTGCGCGGCTCTTCCTCGTCGACAGCGGTGGCGACGCGAGCGGCGTCGGGCTCGATCCCGGTCCGCTCGAGCAGCTCGCGGGCGCGCTGCGCAAGCAGCACGGGGCCGAAGTGCACACCGCATGCAGCGACCTGAGCGCCGCGCTCGCCACCGAAGACTGCGTGCAGCAGGCGCTGGGAGCGCTCGGCGCGCTCGACGGGGTGATCGCCTCGGCCGGCGTACTCCTCGATCGCCCCGCGTACCGTACGGACGACGAGGCGCTCGAGCGGTCGCTGGGGATCCACGTACGTCACGTCCTCGCGCTGCTGCGGGCCGCGGCGCCGTCCATGATCGAGCGCAAGGCGGGCGCGTTCGCCTTCTGCGCGGGTCCAGCAGCGTTCTTCGGTCTGCGGGGGCACGCGGCCGAGGGCGCGGCCCAGGCGGGGGTGATCGGCGCGATGCGCGCGGCGGCGCTCGAGCTGCGCAAGCACGACGTGCGGGTGAACGTCGTCGTCCCCAGCGCGCGCACGCGCCTGACCGAAGCGCTGCCGCTCTACCGATCGATCGACGCGGACTCGATGTCGCCCGAGCACGTCGCGGTCACGCTCGCGTACTTGATCTCGCCGGAAGCTGGCGACGTCACGGGCGAGACGATCGGCGTCGCAGGACCTCGCACGTACACGTTCCGCATCCGCGAGAGCCCCGGCGCGTTCGGCGAGGGCAAGCAGCCTGCGGACGTGAGCGGCGCGGGCGCGCGCCTGCGAGAGGCCCTCAAGGGCTGAGCGCGGCGCGCTCAGCGCGTCATCAGGTAGAGCACCAGCGCGCCGAGGATGCAGATCACCCCGAGGAGCACCAGCGACATCCCGATGAGCGCGTAGGTGAGCGGCCGGGTGCGGCTCTCGACCGCTCGGACCGCGGCCTCCTCGATCGCTGCTCTATCCGTGGGCGCCAGCGCCGTGCCCGCGCTCGAGCCGCGCGCCGCCGACACCGCGACGTCCATCGTTCGCTGGCCGTAGATCTTCTCGCCGCTCCCGCCGGCTGGGGGCGTGAGCACGGGCCCGGGCGCCAGCGGCGCGCCCGCGGGCGCGAGCGGACGCGAGGATGGCGAGCGCGACCACTGTGGCGCGGGCGTGCTCGACGGCGCGTAGCCGCCGCTCGCTCCGTCCGCTGGCGGCGCGCCACCGAGATCGAGGGGCGTCGGCGGCGCGGTGAGCGCGCCTCGCTTGGGCGGCTCTTCGATCTCGATCTTGATCCGCGGACCGCCGGTACCGAACTCGATCTCGTCGCCGCTGCGCACCACGTGGCGCTGGATCGCGCGCCCCTGCACCAGCGTGCCGTTGCGGCTCCCGAGGTCGACCAAGATCCACTGCCCCGCTTCACGGCGCAGCTCGGCGTGATTGCCCGAGGCGTCGAGATCCGCGTGTGGATCGAACGCGACGTCGTTGGACGGCTGCCGCCCGAAGCGCACCACGTCCTGACTGAACTCGCGCGTCCGCCCCGAGTGCGCGCCGAAAGTCTGCCGGATCCGGATCATGGGCTACCCGCGGAGGTCCAGACGCTCGGGATCCGCGCTGACACCGTCGATCGCGTCGCGAAGCAGCGAAGCGTCGAGGTCCTGCAGCGCGTAGGTCCTTGGACCGTCGATCGTCGGAGCGTCGAGCGCAGCCGGAGCGTCGAGCGCACCGACCGGATGCTCCGGCTCGGAGCTCCCCGACTGCGAGATCGCCCACGCCACCGCGCCGAAGATCAGGATGATGATCGCGGTGAGGCCCAGCCAGATCAGCGGGCTGCCGCCGTCGTCTTGCTTGGGGCGCGGCCGCATCGAGCGGGGCGCGGGAGACGGGATGCTCTTCTTCACGTCGGCGCCCGGCTTCGCGCCGCCCGCCTTGATCGAGGGCATGCGGCTCGTGGGACGTGCGCTCTGCTCCGGCTCGGGGGGAGGCGGAAGCGGGTACTGCTGGTAAGCGACGCGCGCCGAGGGGTCGGGCTCCTTCAGATCCGTCCCGTCGAAGTCCACGAGCACGACCGTGATGTTGTCGTGACCGCCGCCCGCGTTCGCCATGCCGATGAGCTGCGTCGCCGCGTCGACGAGATCGCGCGAGCCCTGCAGCACTTCCTTCATCATGTCGGCGTGCACCAGGCCCGAGAGGCCGTCGGAGCAGAGCAGCAGGCGATCGCCGCGGC
>CAYZQM010000255.1:2997-6478 GCA_964480175.1 uncultured Sandaracinaceae bacterium | reverse complement strand
GGTCGTGCCGAGCGCTTGGAGGATGATGTTCGAGTGCTCGAAGGCCTCGGCTTCTTCCTCGGTCAGCTGTCCCGCCTCGATGAGCTGGTTGACCAGTGACTGGTCCTTGGTGATCAGCGCGAACTGATCCCCGCGAAGCACGTACGCGCGGCTGTCGCCGACCTGGCCCACGAAGAGCGTGCCGTCGACCAAGCCCGCCACCGTCGAGGTCGTGCCCATGCCGCGGCGGCTGCGATCCATCTTGGCCGCCGCGAAGATCCGCGAGCCCGCCTCCTCGATGCTGTGGACCAGGGCGCGTGCGAAGTCGTCGCGATCGTCGGGTGCGCCCGCGCCTTCCATCACCTCGAACACGGTGTCGACCGCCATCTGCGAGGCGACCTCACCGGCCGCCGCGCCGCCCATGCCGTCGCACACCGCGAAGATGCACCCACGCGCGCCGAGCGTCGTCTCGAGGATCGAGGTCTCCACGCCGCGCCGCTCGGCGGTGAAGTCGGCGACGAGGAAGTTGTCTTCGTTGTGCTCGCGCACCAGGCCGACGTCGGTGCGGCCGTAGTAGCGCGCGCCGATGCCCTTGGGCGGGGCAGCGCCCTCGCGCGCGACGAGCGCCTCGACCTTGGCGACGTCGTGCGGCCGCGTCGGTACGCCCTCCCCTTCGGGCGACTCGGAGGTCTCGATGACGGGACCGTCGTCCGCAGGTGCGCTCGCCGCTGGCGTCTCGGGGAGCGTCGCCACTTCGCGCGGGGACGACGCCGCGGGCGCAGCTTCCGGCGCGGCGTCGGAGGCAGGCGCAGCGTCGGGAGCAGGCGCAGCTTCGGCTGCAGGCGCAGCGTCGGCAGCAGGCGCGGCTTCGGCAGCAGGCGCAGCTTCGGCAGCAGGCGCAGCGTCGGCAGCAGGCGCAGCTTCGGCAGCAGGCGCGGCTTCGGCAGCAGGCGCAGCTTCGGCAGCAGGCGCAGCCTCCGTGGCGGGCGCAGCTTCCGCCGGCGGCTCTGCGGTCGCCGCGGGCTCCTTGGGCGGTACGCTCGTCGGCTTGTCGCTCTGCGCCTCGACCTGCGCCAACGCCGCGACGACCGCGTCGGTCAGCGACGAGGCGGAGCTGCGGGAGCTCTTGGCGCTCTTGGGTTTGTCGTTCTTGATGGTCATGCCCCCGAGCGGGCTCCGTCCGCGCGATCGTACCGGAAGAGATGGCGTCCTACCCGAAATTGATCACCGGGCCGCAACGCCCGTTCACCTCGGATGCGCACGGCGGTCCCGTTCGACGAGCCCAGATCGCGGAGGGTGAAGCGCTTGGCCGCCCGATCGATCGTCAGCGCGGCGTGCCGTCGCGACATGAACGGATCGTCGGTGCAGACGATGTCGCCCTGCTCGCGGCCCACCACGGTCTCGTCGCGGTAGAGATAGTGCACGTCGCGGCCGACGCCTTCGGTCGTGTACTGCACGAGCCGCGCGAGCCGAGGCACCTCGGGGGTGCCGAAGACCATCGCGCCGCGCTGGGTCGCGGGGCCCAGCGGCAGCTCCATCTCCGGCAAGAGCTCGAAGCGCATCACCTGCTGACCCAGGAGCAAGAAGTCTCCGTCGTGGATCTCCGCAGGCTCACGGATGCGAACGTACACGCCGTTCACGCTGTCGAGATCCCGCACCAAGATCCCGTCGGGGCGGCTGATGATCCGCGCGTGCCTCGGCGAGAGGTAAGGATCGTCGGCGAGCTGGATCGCGCCTTCTTTCTGTCCGATGTCCGTGACCTCGTCGCGCACCGGGTACGCGCGGCCGTCGGTTCCGTCCTTCAAGATCGCGACCAGCATGGCGATCGCAGCGCGGGTGTCTGCGGCGGGCGCGGACTGCTGGTAGGCGTGCGACGCGACGGCGCTGCCGATCGACGAGGCCGCCTTGGGCATCGCCGCGGGCTGCGCCGGCGGCGCGTCCGCGTAGCGAGCGCCGCAGAACTTGCAGAAGTCGGCGCCGCCGTCTCCGGTCGCCTGGCAGCGCCAGCACACCGGCGCACCAGCAGCCGCGTAGGGGTTCGGCGAGCGAGGAAGCGGCGCGGCAGCGAGCGGCGCGACGGGCGCAGGCGCGGCCGCGGGCGGCGGCCCCATCTGGTAGCCGCAGTTGTTGCAGAAGCGCATGTGGGGCGCGTTCGGAGTTCCACATCGCGGACACGCGAGCTGCTGCACGGCACCCCCTGGGCTTGCCTGTCGAGGCAGCTCACCTCCGCGACCGACCTCGCCGCGGGACAATCCCGTCGGAGGGGTCGGCAGCGCGCCAGGACGCTCGGGCGACGCCCAGTCACCCAGGCGGTGGCCGCAGTCTTGACAGTAGAGACTCGCTGCGGGGTTGAGCGCCCCACAGTTGTTGCAGTTCATTGCGGACGGGAGTGGAACCTGCGCGGGGCACGTGCGTCAAGCTCGGCGAGCACGCTTCAGCGGACCCCGGTGGATCCGAGGACGACCACCAAACCAGCCGTCGTCTCCAGCGCGACGTTGACCCCGAAGTCCGAGGCCCGATCCGCACCGTCGCGGGTGCGGAACGCCGCGACGGAGAAGAACGCGAGCTCCGCGCTGAGGTTGAGCGCGACGTCGCGCGTGAGCTCGATCTCCATCCCCGCGCCTGCGGTGAGGAGACCGCCGGCGGTGCTGGCCTGCGCCGGATCGGTCAGCAGCAAGGCGCCTGCGGTGGCCTGGATCAGCGGCTGCACGATCGAGCTGTTGTCGAGCGTCCAGCGCACGCCGAGGCGCAGCGAGTGCAGCGCGCCGACCTCGTAGACACCGCCCCCGTCCAGCAGCCAGACCTCGTAGCCCACCAAGAGCCCGATGCCATCGGGGCTGCGACGCAGCAGGAACGCGCCCGCGCCGAAGCCGCCGCCCAGCACACAGCTCGAGCCCGACGGACAGATCGTGCCTCGCTCGATCGGGAAGACCGCAGCGCCGTGCACGTCGAGCGTCCAGACTGGCTCTTGTTCGAGCGGGCCGTACACCTCGAGACCATCGGCCCGCGCGCCGGACGCCCCGAGCGCGCCGATCGCGAGCACGATCGACGCTGCGATCGTCACCCACGATCGCCGCGACGTAGGCGACGCGCACCCCGACACACGACAGCCAACACGCTCGAGCACGACGCGAGCGTAGCCCGAGAGACCCTGCCCGTGCGCGACGTCGATGCCCCGCTCGCGCACCGAAGAACGGTTGTTGACAGGTAGGGGCCTTTTTCTATAGTAGCCGCCCGCTGAGGCCCGGAGACGCATGGAAATCTTCCTCGATAAGAAAGCCCTCAAGCAGATCCGCGTGTCCGCGCAGGATGCCATCGACGAGGGCGACACCGAGTCGCTCCGCGAGGACATCATCGAGGCGTTCAGCGACGAGCAGATCGAAGAGATCGAACGCCGAGTCGACAGCGTCGACTTCAACGACTTCGTGAGCGAGGTCCTCGACGAGTGGTCGGGGGACGAGACCGACGAGCTCTTCGAGCTCCTCGAGGGTCACCTCGCCGA
>CAYZQM010000255.1:2358-2987 GCA_964480175.1 uncultured Sandaracinaceae bacterium | reverse complement strand
ATCGACGTGAAGTACGCGACGTCGGATCACGACGACGACGACGACGATGACGACGACGATGATGACGATGACGACGACGATGATGACGACGACGGCGAAGACGGCGACGTCAGCGGATACGTCGAGGACGAGGGCGAAGAGCTCTGAGCCCGCCCGGGCGCGCGATGCGCTCTGAAGCTCTGCACCAGCGAAGAGGCGGCCCGGTGACCGGGGCCGCCCGGTGAGAAGAGGCCGCGATGGAAGCACCCATCGCGGCCTTTTTCATGCGGTTGAATTGGCGGCTCGCGGTGTGCGGTGAGTCGTTGTGCCTCGGTTGCGCTTTGGTAGAGTCGCGCCCCCATGCGATTCGAGCTCACCGAAGAACAGAAGATGATCCAGCAGATGGCCCGCGATTTCGCGGTGCGCGAGGTCGAGCCCAAGGCTCGCGAGCTGGACAAGGAAGGCCGCTGGCCCACCGAGCTGGTCAAGCGCATGGGCGAGCTGGGGCTGATGGGCGTCGCCGTCCCCGAGGAGCACGGGGGCGCAGGCTCTGACGCGATCTCGTACGCGGTCGCGATGGAGGAGATGTGCCGTGCGTGCGCGTCGACCGGCGTGATCATGTCGGTGAACAACTCGCTCGTCTGCGATCC
>CAYZQM010000255.1:0-2348 GCA_964480175.1 uncultured Sandaracinaceae bacterium | reverse complement strand
CGTCGTGTCCGGCCCATCGTGTCGCGTAGCGTTCTCATCACGTACTCCTCGGCTCATTCGAGGCGCGTGGAGTGAACAACTCGCTCGTCTGCGATCCCCTCCTCAAGTTCGGCGACGCGCGCCAGAAGAAGGAGTACCTGACCCCGCTCGCCAGCGGAAAGAAGCTCGGGTGCTTCGGCCTCACCGAGCCCGCGAGCGGCTCGGACGCCTCGCACATGGAGACGGTCGCCGAGGATCAGGGCGATCACTTCGTGATCAACGGCGCCAAGAACTGGATCACCAACGGGCCGCACGCCGACGTCATCGTTCTCTTCGCGGCGCACGATCGCGCGGCCGGCGCCAAGGGCACGACGGCGTTCATCATCGAGAAGGGCACGCCCGGCTTCACGCTGAACCCCCGCGATCACAAGCTCGGCATCCACGCGGCGCACTCGTGCACCGTCTTCTTCGAGAACGTGAAGGTCCCCAAGGAGAACGTGCTCGGCGAGAAGGGCATGGGCTTCAAGATCGCGATGTCGACGCTCGATGGAGGCCGCATCGGCATCGCCGCGCAGGCCCTCGGCATCGCGCGCGCCGCGCTCGAGAAGGCCGCCGCCTACAGCAAGGAGCGCAAGGCCTTCGGCGAGCCGATCGCGAACAAGCAGGCGATCCAGTTCATGCTCGCCGACATGGCGACCGAGCTCGACGCTGCGCGCCTCTTGACGCTGCGCGCCGCCGCGATGAAGGACCAGGGGGTGCGCCACACGTCGCAGTCGGCGATGGCGAAGCTCTTCGCGTCCGAGGCGGCGCACCGGATCACCCACAAGGCGATCCAGATCCACGGGGGCTACGGCTACTCGACCGAGTACGACGTCGAGCGCCACTACCGCGACGCGCGGATCACCGAGATCTACGAGGGCACGAGCGAGATCCAGCGGATCGTGATCGCCGCAAACCTCCTCAAGGGCTGATGGTCTGAGTGACTGCGCCTTCTGCGGCGCGATGGAGACGACGATGAAGTACGTTCTTGTGCTCTCGATGTTGGCGCTCGTGGGCTGCGGTGGAGGTGCGGCGAGCGAAGAGACCTCGACCACCACCAGCGCCCGGTCGAGCGATCGCACGACCCGCGGCGACGAAGACCTGCCGGAGGGCGCGAGCATCACCGGTCTCATGGGCTCGATCTCCTCGCGCGCGGTCGCCGACACCCTCAACAACCGCATGGGCCGCTTCGAGCGCTGCTTCCAAGATCGCAGCGACGACGTCGAGTTCCTCGAGGGCGACATCACGATGTCGTTCCGAGTGCACACCGACGGAACGGTCGCGTGGGTCTATCCGTCGGCCAGCACCATCGGCGACCGCGAGACCGAGTCGTGCATCCTCGGGGTCGCCGCGAGCACCCACTTCCCTCGGCCGAGCGGCGGCGAAGCCGAGTTCCGCTGGGGCTTCGGCCTCGAGGCGGCGAGCGACGTGCGCCTGCCGGTCTCTTGGAGCGCCGACCACGTGCTCGACGTGATCGAGGCCAACCGCTCGAGCGTCGCGAGCTGCGGCGGCGGCGGCTTTCAGCTCACCGCGTACGTCGCGCCCGGCGGCGCGGTGATGGCGGTCGGCGGCACCTGCGCCGACGCCGACTCGATCGCGGCGCTCGACTGCGTGGTGAGCGCGGTGCGCACCTGGACCATGCCCAACCCCGGGAGCTACGCCGCGAAGGTGAGCTTCACCCTGTGAGCGACGCGTGAACTTCGATCTCGACGAGACCCAGCAGCTGATCCTCAAGACCGCGCGCGACTTCGCCGACAAGGAGCTCGTGCCCCGCGCGGGCAGCATCGATCGCGACGGGAAGATCCCGCCTTCGATCTTGAAGGGCCTGGCCGACGCGGGGCTGCTCGGTGTGAACGTCGACGACGCGCTCGGCGGCTCGGCGGCGGGCGTCGTCAGCTACAGCCTGGCGATGAGCGAGATCGCGCGGGGCTGCGCCTCCACCGGCGTGACGATGGCGGTCACCAACATGGTGAACGAGGTGATCGCGAAGTTCGGGACCGACGCGCAGAAGAAGAAGTACTGCCCGGCGCTCTGCGACGGCGCGCTCGTCGCCGGCAGCTTCGCCCTCTCGGAGCCCGAGGCCGGCAGCGATCCCGGGGCGATGCGGACGACCGCGACGCTCGACGGGGACCACTACGTGATCGATGGCGCCAAGCAGTGGATCACCAGCGGCGACTTCGCCGGCGTCTTCATCGTGTGGGCGCGCACCGGCGGCGCCGGCACCAAGGGCATCAGCACGTTCCTCGTCGAGCGAACGACGCCCGGCCTGAGCGTCGGGCATCACGAGGACAAGATGGGCCTGCGCGGATCGAGCACGACCGCGCTCCACT
>CAYZQM010000254.1:0-9654 GCA_964480175.1 uncultured Sandaracinaceae bacterium | reverse complement strand
TGACGCCCCCAAAGCCCTCCTCTTGGGCGCGCGAGGCGCATCCGGTATCGTGGCGTGATGCGCTTGGCCCTCGTCGTGATCGCGCTCTGTCTGTGCACTCCGGGCTGCGGATCGGAGAACCCTCCGACGGACGTCGGCCGCTTCGACGCGGCGGGCAGCGACGCGGGCGACCTGGACGCGCCGGGCCTCGACGCCCCGCCGAGCGACGCCCCCGGCCTCGACGCGCCCGACGCAGCGATGGGCGGCGACGTGCTCGTGATCGACGCGCCGACCGACAGCGGCCTCGTCTCGATGCCGTGCACCGCGACCGGCGCATGCGATCCCTTCGATCCCGCATCGTGCGGGGCGGCAGAGAGCTGCCGGCTCGGCGCGACCGGGACCGCGTGCATGGCGATCTCGTCGCCCGCCGCGCTGGAGGGCGAGGCATGCACCCGCAGCGATGGATGTGAGCCCGGCACGCTCTGCCTCGACTTCGGCGAGGGCTTCGTGTGCCACCGCATGTGCCCCGACGGATCGATCGGCTTCTGCGGCGCTGGGCAGGCCTGCGGCGGGAGCCTCGGCGACAGCTGCGTGCGGGTCTGTCGTCCCACGCCCGTCCCCTGCGACATCTACGCGCAGGACTGCGCCGACCCCGAGCTCGCGTGTGTGCTCGTCACCCACGCGGACACCGGCGAGCGCTACACCGGCTGCCGTCCGCCGGGCGAGCTGACGGAAGGCGAGGTCTGCGGATCCGGCGTCGGCACCTGCGAGCGCGGCCTCGTCTGCATCCGGGTCAGCGGCGTCTCCACGTGCCGATCGGTGTGCGACGACGGAGGCCCCGAGTGCACCGCGCCGCAGACGTGCACCGGCGTGACCACCGGCTGGGGCGTGCGCTACTGCGCCGATCCCTGAGCGGGCGATCTCCCCGCGGGAGAGGTCGAGCAGGTCCATCCTCTCGCGCTCGCTAGGAGAATCGTTCGTAAGCCCCGCGGGCCGTGATCGCGGGCGGAGCCTCGTGCTAGGGTCGCCCGCGATATGAACCGGATCGAACAGGCGTGCGCCGACAAGGGGCTCCGCATGACGGAGCAGCGTCGCATCATCGCGAAGGTGCTCTCCGAGGCGAACGATCACCCGGACGTCGAGACCGTCTACGAGCGCGCGTCGGCCGTCGACAAGCGCATCGGCCTCGCGACCGTGTACCGCACGCTGCGTCTCTTCGAGGAGTCGGGGATCCTCGAGCGCCACGACTTCGGCGATGGCCGCTCGCGCTACGAAGAGGCCGCGGGCGAGCACCACGATCACCTGATCGACGTGCAGTCCGGCAAGGTCGTCGAGTTCACCAACGCGGAGATCGAGGCGCTGCAGCGCAAGGTCGCCGCCGACCTCGGCTACCGCATCGTCGATCACCGCCTCGAGCTCTACGTGGTGCCGATCGACGCGCCGGCCGACGTGCCCCGCCGCCGCCGCTGAGCCGCGCGGCACCCTCTCCTCCATGAGCGACGCAGCCCAGCGCGAGCTCTTGCCGCGCGAGCCGGGCGTGATCGTCGAGGTCGCGCTCCCATTGCCGGTGCGGCACGGCTGGAGCTACCGCGTCCCCGAGCCGCTGCGCGAGGCGGTCGTGCCGGGGGCGCGCGTGGCGGTGCCGTTTCGCGGACGACCGATGGCCGGCGTGGTGCTCGGGCCCGGCGCGGCGCCCGAGGGCAAGAAGCTCAGCGCGGTGATCGCGGCGCTCGACGAGCTGCCGATCTTCGATGCAGCGCTGCTCGCGTTCTTGCGCCAGGCCGCCGACTACTACCTTCATCCGATCGGGGAGGTCCTGCGCGCGGCCGCCCCGCCCTTGCCCAGCGACGCGCTCCGCAAGCTGAAGCACGGAGGCCTGCTCGGTGATCGCACCATCAAGGGCGCCAAGGCCAAGACGCGGCGCGCCCGCTTCGTGCAGCGCACGAGCGACGCAACCGAGGAGGCGATCGCCTCGCGCCGCCTGGGCCCGCACCAGCGCACCCTGATGACCGCGCTGCTCGCGGCCGAGGGCGGCGAGCTCTCGATCGAGACGCTCCCCCCCGAACAGCGCAGCGCGATCAAGTCCAAGACGCTCGCGGATCTCGTGCGCCTCGTCGAGCGCGAGGTCTCGCTCGACCGCTACTTCACCGGGGACGTCGAGCGCGACACGGAGCGGACGCCCACCGCGGAGCAGCGGACGGCGATCGACGCGATCAAAGGCAAGCTCGCGCAGCGCGAGCGGGCGTCGTTCCTGCTCTTCGGGGTGACCGGCTCGGGAAAGACCGAGGTGTACTTGCAGTCGATCGCCGCGGCGCTCGCGTCCGGCCGCGGCGCGCTGGTGCTGGTGCCCGAGATCGCGCTCACCCCCCAGCTGGTCGGTCGCTTCCGGGCGCGCTTCGGCGACGCGATCGCGGTGCTGCACAGCGGCCTCAGCGAGCCCGAGCGCGCCGCGTTCTGGCGCGCGCTGCGTCGCGGCACGGTGAAGATCGCGATCGGCGCGCGCTCCGCGATCTTCGCGCCCATCCACGATCTGGGGCTCATCGTCGTCGACGAAGAGCACGACGGCTCCTACAAGCAGGAGGACGGCTTCCGCTACCACGCGCGGGATCTCGCGCTCCTTCGGGCGCATCGCGAGGGCGCGGTCGTGGTGCTGGGCAGCGCGACGCCCTCGCTCGAGTCGTTCGATCACGCGGGCAAGGGCACGCACACGCTGCTCACCATGAGCGAGCGGCCGCTCGAGCGACCGATGCCGAGCATCGAGCTGGTGGATCTCGGTCGCATCGGCGCCGGCCCGAGCGGCGAGCGCCTCCTGAGCTTCACCCTGCACCGCGCGATCGAGGCGACGCTCGAGCAAGGCGGCCAGGCGATCTTGTTCCTCAACCGGCGGGGGTTCGCGCCGTCGATGCGCTGCGAGGCGTGCGGCGAGGTCGAGGGCTGTCCTTCGTGCAGCGTCGCGCTCGTGGCGCACCTGCGCGCGCGCGTCTTGCGCTGCCACTCGTGCGACTACGCGGCGCCCTTGAGCGAAGCGTGCTCCAAGTGCGGCGAGCCGAAGCTCGAGGCGATCGGCGCGGGCACCGAGCGCCTCGAGAACACGCTCGAGGCCGCGTTCCCCAGCGCGCGCATCGCGCGGCTCGATCGCGACGTCGCCCAGGGCGGCAAGCTCACCGAGATCCTCGATCGGGTGCGGAGCGGTGAGATCGACATCCTCATCGGCACCCAGATGGTGACGAAGGGCCACGATCTGCCGGGCGTCACCCTGGTCGGCGTGCTCCTGGCCGATCAGTCGCTCTACTTCCCCGACTTCCGTGCGGGCGAGCGCACCTACCAGCTGCTCTCGCAGGTCGCCGGGCGCGCGGGCCGCGGGGAGCTGCCGGGCAGGGTGCTGATCCAGACCTACCAGACCCAGCACGTCGCGGTGCTCGCCGCGCGGGATCACGACTACCGACGCTTCTACGAGCTCGAGCGCGCGGCGCGCGAGGAGCTGGGCTATCCGCCGAGCGGTCGCCTCATCGCCGTGCGGGTCGACGCCGAGGATCGCAGCGTCGCAGAGCGTACGACGGCGATGCTCGCCGAGCTGGCGCAGCGTCATCCCGAGGTGCAGCGCGGGGCGGTCGAGGTGCGGGGGCCGGCGCCGGCGCCCATCGAGCGGATCCGCAACCGCTACCGGCAGCGCCTCTTCTTGATGGGCAGCGCACGCAAGCCGCTGCGCGCGGTCGCGCTCACGCTGCTCGAGCGCATCGAGCAAGGGCTCGGGGCGGCGCGCGCGTCGGTGGACGTCGACCCCGTCTCGATGCTCTGATCGCGCTCGCGATGATGACCTCGACGACGGCGCGCAAGCGCGAGCGCCCGCTCACCTTGCTCCGGCGCGCCGCGGGTGATCGCCGCGACGTCGCGAAGAAGCTCGCACGCCTCTCGCGGGCGCTGCGCGCGATCGCCGATCGCCCCGCGCTCGACGATCGGCTCGAGCGGCTGCGCGCGCTCGGCTACGTCGAGACGATCCCGACGCGCCTGCAGCTGGTGGTCGGCTCGATCGACATGCTGCGCTTCTGGATCACGCCGGCCGCCGCCGAGTACTACGCGTCGCAGGACATCCACTTCGGCTTCCATCAGATCCTCAGGATCCTCGAGGAGCCCGCGTCGATGGTCGATCCCACGGGGCTCTTCACCGAGCGCGACGTGATCATCGATCACCTCTTGCAGGTCACGCACGCCAACCCCGCGTACGATCTGCAGCTGCTCGAGTCGCACGAGCGGGGCATCGACGAGCTCATGCAGCAGGCCGAGGCCGCGCGCGATGGCAAGCACCCGAAGCAAGCGCAGCTCGAGGCGATCATCGAGGACCCGGACTACTACACACGCTTGGTGGGCTACGTGGGCGACTTCTCCCGCGACCGATTCGCGATCCCGCCGCTCCGCGACAACATCCAGTCACCGAAGTGGGCTGCGATCGAGGCGACGTTCGGGACCTTGCCTGCAGCGCTACGCTACTGCGCGCGCATGCCGACGCGTCCGCTCGCCGCCGCGCGTCATCTGCTCGTGGTTCGCACCTTCCCGTTGCAGCCACACGCGACGAGCGACTGAATCGTATGGGGTGCGTCATCTGGGTGTTGACATGGACCCCCCTCGCCTCCGAGATTCGGAGGCATGACTTCGATCTTCTCTGGTCTGTTCGATGAAGGAGAGAGCGGGTCGATAGGGGAGCGGGTGAAGGCGGGCGTCGGCGGAGCGCGCGCTTCGCTGGTGGTCGTGTTCGCGTCCCCCGCACACGACCTCGGCGCCATCACCGGTGCGCTCGCGAGCGATCACGACGTCGTGATCGGCTGCAGCAGCGCCGGCGAGTTCGTGGGCGCAGGCGACACCAAGCGCGGCATCGCGGTGTTCGCCGTCGCGGGAGCGCTGCGGGTGTCGGCCGGGATCGGCACGGGCTTGCGCGCGGACCCTGGCGCCGCGATCGAGGCCGCGATGGCGGGGCAGCCGGAGATGGTCGAGGGTCTGCCGCACCGCACCGGCCTCGTGCTGCTCGATCCCCTCTCCGGCGTCGGCGAAGAGGCCGCGCTCTTGGTGTCCGAGCGGCTGGGCGACGTGCCGCTCGCGGGCGGCGCGGCGGGCGACGATCTCGCGATGAAGGCCACCCACGTCGCGCTCGGCGCTCGGGCGCAGACGGACGCGATCGTGGTCGCGCAGATCTTCACCGCCGAGCCGCTCGGCGTCGGGGTTCGACACGGCCACCGCGCGCTCTCGGGCCCGCTCACGGTCACCCGCGCCGAGGGCGCCACGGTGATGACGCTGGACGGAGAGCCGGCGTGGGACGTGTGGAAGCGCGAGACCCGCGCGGCGGCGGCCGCGAGCGGCATCGACGTCGACGCGCTCGCCGAGAGCGACGAGGGCGCGTTCCTGCTCCGCTTCGAGGCGGGCCTGAAGGTGCGGGATCACATCAACGTGCGCGCGCCGCTGCGCCGCAACCCGGACGGCAGCATCCTCTTCGCGACGGGCATCCCCGAGGGCGCGGTGATCCGGATCACGGAGAGCAGCGAGGGCTCGCAGATCGAGAGCGCGCGGCTCGCGGCGACGGAGGCGCGCGCGGCGCTCGGAGGGAAGCCCGTCGCGGGCGCGCTCGTGTTCGACTGCATCTGCCGCAACCTCATCCTCGGCGATCGCTTCGCGACGGCGGTGTCGCAGATGGCCGAAGCCCTCGACGGCGCGCCGCTGGTGGGCTTCGAGACCTACGGAGAGGTCGCGCTCCGCGCGGGCAACATGAGCGGCTTCCACAACACCACGAGCGTGGTGCTCGCGTTCCCCGGCGAGGCTGGATGAGCCTCAACCTCGAGCAGCTGATCGACGTGCTCGCCCAGTCCTCGGGCGACGAGCGCGCGCGCAGCCTCGTGGAGGAGGCGTGCGCGAGCCTGGGCGTGCGCTTCCCCCCGATGGGCCCCGATCTCTCGCGGGTGATCGACGCGCTCAAGGTCCGACCCGGCGCCGTGGGCGCGTCCATCCGCCTGGCCCTCCGGAGGGCCGATCCCGCGCGCACGACGAGCCGCGGGCATCCCGTGGCGCCGGCGGAGCTCGGCAGCGGGGCGCACGACATGCGGGGCGGCGCGCAGCGGCTGGTCGATCTGCTCACGCCTGCGCTGGGCAAGGGGCAGGCGCAGCACGTCGTCCACTCCGCGTGCCTGTCGCTCGGCCTCGACGTGGACTGGCTCACCCAGGACCAGGTCGATCGC
Source organism: uncultured Sandaracinaceae bacterium (assembly GCA_964480175.1). GTDB lineage: Bacteria > Myxococcota_A > Polyangia > Polyangiales > Sandaracinaceae > CAYZQM01. The sequence goes on along the minus strand of CAYZQM010000254.1, from coordinate 3,454 downwards.
GTGCTCGCGCACCTCTCCTCGCGCGACGACTACATCGCGACCGCGGCGCGCTTCGCCAAGGTCAAGACGCTCCTGGGCGCTTGAGGTCCGGCGGCGGACCTGCTCACTCGGCGAGGCCTCGAGCGCATCGAGTCGCACCGGAAGGGGGGCGCCTGAAGTAGCATCGCCCGTTCATGGTCTCTCTGCCCAAGCCCTCGTCGGCGACGCCGCTCGATCTGCGCGCGCTGACCCAGGGCGGGCGGGATCGCACCGAGCGTCACCGAGAGGTGCTGCGCGAGGCGATGAAGTTGATCGCGGAGCGAGGCTACCGAGGTGCGTCGCTGCGCGAGCTCGCGCGACGGGTCGGGATGCAGCAGCCCTCGCTCTACCACTACTTCAAGAGCAAGAGCGAGATGGTCGATCAGATCCTCGAGACCTTCGGGGTGGGCGGCGCCGAGAACCTCCCCGAGGTGCTGCCTGCGCCGGACCAGCTCGCCGAGATCCCCGAGACCATTGCGGCGCTGGTCGGCTTCATGTACGACCACACCGACTGGCCCATCTTCGTCCGCTTCCTCTTCAACCTCTCGCTCGAGGCGCCGGAGTACGCCCCGAAGCTGCGCAGCATGTTCACCGACACCACGGAGCAGATCCTGCGCGCTGCGGCCTGGCCCTACGTATCGCAGGGCGCGATCACCGAGGACGACTGCGTGCATCTCTGCCGCATGGTGGTGAACGCGATCGGCCTCTCGTACATCGAGGAGCGGCTGCTCTTCCCGCGCGAGGAGAAGCACCCCGGGATGGAGCAGTACATCGCGTTCGTCGTGCGCTTCGCGACCGAGGGGATCGCCGAAGGTAGGCTCACGCCGAGCGCGTCGGGGGTCACTCCGAAGACAGGTCGAAGAACTCCCGCGCATGGCCGCCCGAAGGCACGGTGACGCTGCGGGTGTGCTCGACGCCGTCGCGATCGACGAGCCGCAGGCGCACGGTGCCCGAGCTCACCTCGACGTCGCCGAGCGGCGTGGTGCCGAGCAGGCGTGAGCCGACGTAGACCCGCGACCAAGGGCGGGTGTTGAGCGAGAGCCTACCTGGCGCCGCCTCGGGCTCGGTCGCGCCGCCGCCACCCCCGCCGCTCGGGCGCCCGCCGCGCGGCCGCGGGCGTCCGGTGCTCGCGACCGCGTCGAGCTCGCCGGAGATGCGGAGGCGCTCGCCGGCGCGCAGCACGATGGTGTCCTCCCAGTCCTCGTAGCCGTCGAGCTCGAGGCGCACGGCCCACTCGCCCGCGTCGAGCAGCGCGATCTCCATCGGCGCGGTGCCGACCTCGCCGCGCGGGCCCAGGTGCACCCGCGCGCCCGGCGGCGTGCTGTCGACGTAGAGCGTGCCGGTCGTCGGAGCGGGCGCCACCACGGGCGGCGGCGGGATCACCGGCGCGACGGCCACGGGTGCAGGGGGCGGCGGCGTGAGCTGCTGCAAGAGCATCGGACCGAGGACGATGCCCGCGCCGCCGAGGAGCGCGCCGAACAACAGCAACGCCGCGATCACGAACGGCCAGCGCGAGCGTCGGGGAGGTTCCGGCAGAGGCGCGGCGGGCGCGGCCGCGCGCGCCGCCGCGAGCTTCGCGATCGCCTCCTCTTCGCCGAGCGTCGTGATCTTCTCCGTCGCCCCGGGCGGGATCGACGTGCGCGGGATGTCGTGATCGGAGGTGCCCTCGTCCTTCTTGCGCGGCACCTGGATGCGGGTGTCGAGGCGCGGGCCGGCCTTGATCTCCTCGCGGAAGAGCTCGTTCATCTGATCGCCGATGCGCGCGGTGTTCACCACCTCGCCCATCCGCGCGAGCTCGCGCTCGAGCGCCAGGCCGAGCTCGGCGGCGCTCTGGTAGCGGTCCTCGCGCTTCTTGGCGATCGCCTTGGCCACGATCGCGTCGAGCTCGGCGCTCACCCCGCGGTTGACCTGCGAGGCGGGGCGCGGCTCCTCGTAGACGAGCGCGCGCATGGTGTCGAACTCGGTCTGACGCTTGAACGGGTTGGCGCCGCCCGAGAGCATCTCGAGCAAGACGACCCCGAGCGCGAACACGTCGGCGCGCGCATCGAGCGGCTCGCCCAAGCACTGCTCGGGCGCCATGTACGCGAACTTGCCCTTGATGGTGCCCGCCTCGGTGCGGGTGCTGTGGCTCGCGGCCTTGGCGATGCCGAAGTCCAGGAGCTTCACCGTCCCCTCGAAGCTCACCATGATGTTCTGCGGCGAGACGTCGCGGTGCACGATGCCGAGCGGCTCGTTGCTCGACTGATCGACCGCGCGGTGCGCGTGATCGAGCGCGTCCGCGATCTGCGCCGCGATCTTGAGCGTGAGCGGGATGGGAAAGCCGCCCGCGTTGCGGCTGCGGCGCAGCACCCGCGAGAGCGGCATGCCGTTCACCCACTCCATCGAGATGAACGGCGCGCCCTCTTCCCTGCCGTACGAGTAGACGTGGCAGATGTTCGGATGCGAGAGCTGCATGACGAGGCGCGCCTCGTCGGTGAACATGTCGACGAACTGCTTGTCGCCCGCGACGTGAGGCAGCACGCGCTTGACCACGACGAAGCGACCGGGGCGCCCCTCTTGGAGCTCGCGCGCCAAGAAGATCTCCGCCATGCCGCCGTACGCGATGCGCCCGAGCAGATCGAAGTTGCCGTAGCGCCCCACCGGCATGAGGTGCACCAAGCTCGCGAGCGAGACCCGGCGTCCCCCGACGCTCTCGACGACCTCTTCGGCGTCGACGTCCTCGAACTCCAAGGGGACGTTGACCGCCGGCGCCATCGCGCCCGGCGGAGGCACGCTCTTGGGCGGCGGGCTCTTGGGCGGCGGCGCGGGGATCGAGCTGCGCGGCGGCGGCGCGACGGGCGGTCGCGAGCCCGCGGGCGCCCCGAGCCCCGGCGCCGTGCTGCGCGGCGGATCGCCCGAAGGCGGCGGCGTGCTGGTGCCGGCGAGACCGGGCATCGTCGTCCGCGGCGCCTCCTTCAGCTGAACCTCCGCAGGACGCACGCTCGTCGGGAGGTCGGGCTCACCGTCATCGCTCGTGCCCGGCGGCCCCAAGGGCTCGTTGGTCGCCATGGGCGCCGCCAGTATACCTGCTCTCGGGGCCGCTGGGCCTTCTTCGCTGCGCTCGGCTTTCGCTGCGCTGGGCTTCCGCTGCGCTGGCTTCCGCTGCGCTGGCTTCTTCGCTGCGCTGGGCTTTGTGAAAACCAGTCCGCTGCGCGGGGCGAGTATTTTTCGCGCGGTGGTCGGAGAGGTCGCGGAGAGCGGGGCCGGGGTGGGGGCTCCTCCCTCGGTCAGCATCGGAACTCGAACACCCGTTCGGCTCCGAGGCCGCGGGGCCTTCTTGCTGCGCTTGGCATTGTGAAAACCAGTCCGCTGCGCGGGGCGAGTAATTGTCGCGCGGTGTTGGGGAGAGGGTCGCGGAGAGCGGGGCCGGGGTGGGGGTTCCTCCCTCGGTCAGCAT
>CAYZQM010000253.1:0-9801 GCA_964480175.1 uncultured Sandaracinaceae bacterium | reverse complement strand
CGAGCCGACCGCGAACTGCTTTCCGTTGCGGCGCAGCGTGTAGATCAGGTTCGCGGTGATGCGCGCGCCGCTGGCACCGAGCGGGTGACCGAGCGCGATCGCGCCGCCGTTCACGTTGGTCTTGTCCTCGGGCAGGCCGAGCTCCTTCTGCACCGCGAGGAACTGGGGCGCGAAGGCCTCGTTCACGTCGAAGAAGTCGATCTGATCCTGCTTGAGGCCCGCGCGATCGAGCGCGGTGCGGATCGCGGGTGCGGGACCGATGCCCATGATCTTGGGATCCACGCCGGCCACGCCCCACTGCACCAGCTTGGCGAGGGGCGTCAGGCCCCGGCTCTTGCCGAACTCACCATCCACGACGATGAGCGACGCCGCGCCATCGCAGATGCCCGACGCGTTGCCCGCGGTGACGGTGCCGTCCTTCTTGAAGACCGGCGCGAGCTTGGCGAGGATCTCCATCGTGGTCTGGGGACGCGCGTGCTCGTCCTTGTTCATCACGGTGGTGCCCTTGCGGGTCACGATCTCGTAGGGCGCGATCTCGTCCGCGAACGCGCCGCTCTCCTGGGCCGCCGCCCACTTCTGCTGCGAGCGCAGGCCGAACGCGTCCGCGTCCTGGCGGCTGATGCCGTACTTCTCGGCGAGGTTCTCGGCGGTCATCGCCATCGGCAGGTTGCAGAAGCTGTCGGTCAGCCCCGCCCACAGCGTGTCGACCATCGCCGGCGGCTTGCCGAACTTCGCGCCCTCGCGGAGGCCCCACATCGCGTGCGGCGCCTGGCTCATGTTCTCGCTGCCCGAGGCCAAGACGGCCTTCGCGTCGCCGAGGAGGATCTGCTCGGCCGCGCTGCCGACGGCATCCATGCCCGAGCCGCAGAGGCGGTTCACCGTGAGCGCCGGGGTCTCGATCGGGATGCCGACCTTGAGGCCGACGTGGCGCGCGCCGTAGATCGCGTCGGGGCTCGTCTGCTGGACGTTGCCCAAGATCACCTGGTCGATGTCGGTCGCCTCGAGGCCCGACTGCGCGAGCGCCGCCTTGCTGGCGTGCACCGCGAGATCGATCGCGGAGACGTCCTTGAGCTGACCGCTCATGGTGCCGAAGGGGGTGCGCTTGGCCGCGACGATCCAGATCTCCTTGCTCAGCTTCTTCATGTGCATCTCCTTCGGGGGAACGGTCTCGGTGCGACCGGGTCAGTGAGCGCGAGGCGACAACCACGAGAGGCGTCGCCGCGCGAGGAACACGAGCTCAGTGGACTTCTGCCCACGCGTTCGAGAAGACGGGCTCTTCGGGGTGCTCGAGGGTGCCCGCGGTCACGATGGTGCGGCCGTCCTCGTTCCAGCCCTTGATGACCAGCGTGTCACCGGGCCACACCGGCTTGCTGAAGCGGCCGCTGAACGACTTCAGCTTCGCGACGTCGCCGCCGCAGAGCTGGTTGACCAGCGCGCGTCCCACGTACCCGTACGTGCAGAGGCCGTGCAGGATCGGGCGACCACCGGTGACCTTCGCCGCCTTCTCCGCGATCACGGGATCGGCGTGCAGCGGGTTGTGATCGCCCGAGAGGCGATAGAGCAGCGCCTGGGTGGACGCGGTCTTCTCCGTGACGGTCCAGTCCGGTTCGCGCTCCGGCGCGCGCAGGCGAACGCTCTTGGGCGGCGGCTCCCCGCCGTAGCCTCCGTCGAGCAGGTGCATGATCGTCCAGTCGGTCTCCGCGACCAGCTCGCCCGCTTCGTCGCGCGTCTCGGTGCTGTAGATCACCTGCGCCATGCGCTTGAGATCACCGACGCTCGCGACCTTGCCGATGGTGGTGAGCGTGCCGCTCGGCGCGAAGGGCTTGTGCAACCGAACGGTCTGCCCGCCGTGCACCACGCCGGTGAAGTCGCCGCCGACCACGCCGAAGAGCGCCTTGCACGCCTCGTAGGCCGGGATGACCGCGAACGTCGGAAGGACCGCCGGGCCCTTCTGCTCGAGGCCCTCGTACACCAGGCCCAGCTCGCGCTCGGTCGCGCCGACGCCGAGCGCGTAGAGCGCCGCGTCTTGCCAGCGGTAGTCGAAGCGGAGGGGCTCGCTCGTCTTGCCTACCGAGGTGGGGTCGAGCTTCTTCTTGCCGTCGGTCATCTCACTCGTTCGTAGCGTTTGCTGCCCGCGTTCGCTTGCCGTTCTTCGTGAGCGGTCGCACGCTCGGGGCCGTGCCTTTGCTTCGTGTGCTCGCGCTCCTGGGGGTGCTCGCTTGCCTGAGCGGCTGCCCGCGACGCATCGAGATCCCGGACGCAGAGGTGGGCGAAGACGCGGGCCCCGACAGCCCGAGTGGCCTGATCGACTCGGACGACGACGGGCTCTGCGACGGCACCGAGGCGGTGCTCGGCCTCGATCCCACGCGCGCCGACACCGACGGCGACGGCTACCCCGACGTGATCGAGTACTCCGTGAGCACGGACGGTCGGATGCTCGACTCGCCCGCGCGCGATGCGCTCGTGTTCCTCTCGGGCACCCGCGACAGCGTCATCGACGTCTCGCTCACGTTCGCGGTGCGCGGCGCGGGCGAGACGTTCGCGGCGGCGTTCGCGTCGGTGCCGACGTTCCTTCGCCTCGACGAGATCACCGCGCGCGACTTCTTCGCGGGCGCGCGCGCCATCGGCGCCCAGCCGCCGGAGAACGTCATCACCTTCGAGGGCGAGCAGTTCATCGGCGTCCGCAACCGCACGCTCCTCGTCTACAACCTGACGTTCCTCAACGACGTCGAGCAGGCGGACTGCATGCGCGTCTTGCCCTTCGTCTACCAAGTGCAGACCACGGACGAGGGGCTGATCTACGGGCAGCGCCGGATGTGGCTGGTGGTGACGCCCCCAGGGATGCGCCCGGGCGCCGGGACGTTCTGCCCGATCATCGACCCCGGCGTCTGCCGCTGAGGACCTCGATCAGGCGCTCGCGTTGCCCTTGCCGTCGTCGTCGCCGGGGCGCTGCGCGCCGGTGACCGCGCCTGCGCGGGGACGGAAGATCGCGATGAGCGAGAGCGACGGGAAGGGCAGGGCGTCGTCGAACTTGCGGACCATCAGGGTGATCGCGTTCAGCGTCAGCACTTGTCCGAGGCCGAAGTGCTCGCGGCCCAGCAGCTTGCCGTTGAGGTACCAGGCGGGCGTGCCCATGCGGTTGAACTCGACGATCTTCTCGAGCTCGAGGCCCGCGGCCTCGCCAGCGGCGCGCAACGACTCGGGCGAGTAGCGCCGCTCGTGACCGAGCACGGTGTCGAGCGTGCCGTAGTTCCAGTCGCCTTGCGGCACGAGGATGATCGCGCGGCCGTCCGGCGAGAGCACCCGGCGGATGTTCTCGAGCGCCATCTTGTCGTCCTTGACGTGCTCGACGACGTTGAGGCACACGACGGTGTCGAAGCCGTCCTTGATGGTGGGGAACGTCGCGGCGTCGGTCACGTCCGTGTACGTCACGCGCAAGTACGGTCGGCCTTGGCGCAGGCCCTCGAGGGTGTCGAGGTAGAGCGGGTTGATGTCGCTCGCGACGTATTGATGCCGCGGAATGAGCGCCTGGGTGAGGTTGCCGATGCCCGCGCCGATCTCCAGCACCCGCTCGCCGACGTAGGGGCGGATCGTGTCGGCCATCCAGCGGTTGAACGTGTGGGCGCGCGACAGACGCGCGAGGATCTGCGAGCCGTGCTCGTCGTCGACGTAGACGTGATCGGAGAGCGCGAAGCCGGTGATCGCCGCGAGCGCCTTGAAGCCGTCGCGCCAGTTGATCTTCTTGCCCTCTTGGTAGGTGCGGCCCGAGTAGCTGATGGGCACCTCGAAGATGCGGACCTTGCGCTTGGCGAGCTTGATCGTGAGCTCGGGCTCGATGCGGAAGTCGTTCGAGACCAGCGGGATCGACTTGAGCAGGCGGGTGCGCACCGCCTTGTAGCAAGTCTCCATGTCGGTGAGGTTCAGGTTGGTGACCGCGTTCGACAGGAACGTGAGGAATTGGTTGCCGAGCTGGTGCTGGTAGAAGAGCACCCGGCGCGCGCTGCCTCCCGCGAAGCGCGAGCCGAACACCGCGTCGGCCTTCTCCTTCACGAAGACCTCGACGATGCGGTTCAGATCTTCGGGGTGGTACTCGAGGTCGGCGTCGTGGATGACGCTGATCTCACACGTCGCGTGCGCCAAGGCGGTGCGCACCGCGGTGCCCTTGCCCTGGTTCGTCTCGTGCCGGAAGTACTTCCACTCGATCTTGCGCCCGGGGCGCGCGTCCTCTTCGGCACGGAAGCGGCGCAGCGCCTCGGCGGTCCCGTCGCGGCTGCAGTCGTCGACGACGATGACCTCGATGTGATCGAGCTGCGGGCTCTGCTCCAGCACGCGAAGGCGCGCGAGCGAGCTGCCCACCAGATACTGCTCGTTGTAACAAGGTACGAGGACGCTGAGCGAGGTCACGGGCGGTGGGATAGCACGAAGGGCCGCCCCGGCCGCGCGCCCGCCGCGCCGCCCTTCAGAACCACGCCGTGGTGCCGAAGGTCAGCGTGTCCTGCGCCTCTGCGTTGCTGATCCAGCCGCCCGGTCCGTTGCTCACCACGCCTCGGTAGTAGATGGGGCTCGCGGCGTGATCGTGGCGGTACTCGATCCGGAACGACAGGTGATCTTCGGGGTGCAGGTCCACGGTCAGCGTCCCGCTCGAGACCCACTCCGCGCCGCCCCAGAAGATCGGGCTCGCCGTGCCCATCGCGTTGGACGGCACGTTCTCCCAGAACACGTCGCCGCGCGCCGCGACGTCGAGCCACTCCGTCGCCTCGAAGCGCAGGGCCACCGCGCCCGCCGCCCATCCCGCGAGGCCGAACGCGGTGGGCTCGAGGCCACCGTTCGCCTGCGCCACCAAGCCCAGCCACGAGGTCAGCGCCGCGACGAGGTTCGCGTCGAGCATGTGGCGCCACGGGGGCTCGGCCTGCGCTCGCTCGGGCGCGCCGGTCGGTCGCTCGACGCCGCTCATGTAGGTCACGTTCGCGATGATCGCGTCGGCCGGCGTCCAGGTCAGCTGCAGCGCGAGCGACTTCTCTTCGTTGCCGTCGAGGATCGCGTTCCACCCGTTGATGGCCCAGAGCGTGAGCGTGACGTGGCGATCGAAGGGGTACGAGGCGCGGATCCCTGCGTGGTAGAAGGGCAGGCCGAAGAAGAGGTTCGAGCGCGACACGTTGAAGCTGTTGCGGATGGCGAGGCTCTCGGGGCCGATGGGGGAGAGGAAGAGGCCAGCCTCGACGCTGAGGCCGTTGCCCACGCCGATCCGATAGCCGACGTTGGCCTCCTGCAGCCACTGCCAGAGGTAGAGCGACGAGTCGCCGACCGCGCTGCCCACGGCGCTGCGCGCAGGCTCCGCGAGGTAGTACGTCGCGGGCGTCGTGCCCCACTGCAGCGCGATGTGGCCGATCACGTCCTCGTAGTCCCAGCGCGCCTCGAGCACGACGTTCGCGAGCTGCAGCGTGTTGTGCCGGTTGTCGAAGCCTCGGAAGTTGGTGATGCCGTTGCTCGGCTCGTTGAAGTTGAAGCCGTAGTACGCCTCGACCGCGCCGCTCAAGGTGAGCGGGCCTTCGCCGCTGGTGAGCGCCTCGACGACGTCGTGCACCGGATCACGCGGCTCGCTGTCGGACTCGGTGTCGCTCTCGACGTCGCTGTCGCTCTCGCTCGACGCTTCGTCGGGCGCGGCATCGTCGCGCGGTGGATCGCTCGGCTCGGGGGCCGCCTCGGGCGTCGCTCGCTCGGCGTCCGACGCGAGCGCGTCGTTCGGTGGTGCGTCATTCGCCGGTGCATCGCCCGGCGCCGTGTCGGACGGCGCAGCGTCCGCTCCGGCATCGATGACCTGAGCGTGGACGGTCCCCGCCAGCAGCCACGCCCCCAAGGCGATCGCGATGCGCTCCATCGCCCCCGAGTACCAGCCCCGGTTCGGAGCGCGAAATTCTCGGCGCTCGACATGCAGCGCCCTTCGGAGCGACGCTCGCCCACCATGACCACCCGGGGCGATCGCGGACCGACCGAGAGAGCGGATGAGCGCGCGCCCCGGCCGCTCGAGCGCGGTGAGGGCGTGGTGTACGTCGAGGCCGGCGGCGTGTGGGTGATGGCGCTCTTCTCGACCCCATCGACGGCCGACATGCTCTTGGCCCGGAGCGCGCTGCAGAAGATGGCGGACGCGCACCCGGGCGGCTTCGCGACGTTGACCTGGATCCTCCCCGAAGCCGGCTACCGCATGGAGAGCGAAGCGCGCCAAGCCGCGAGCGACGTGACCAAGCGCTTCGACCGATCGATCCGCGCCCAAGCGACGCTGATCGAGGGCAGCGGCTTTCAGGCTGCGGCGGTGCGCGCGATCATCGCCGGCCTCGACGCGATGGCGCGCACCTCGAGCACCAAGCGGACGTTCTCCGAGCTCGCGCCCGCGGTGGCGTGGTGCCTCGCCGAGGTGCCGCAGCGTCCTCCGCCCTCCGCGAGCGACGTCACCAAACAGCTCGCGGAGCTGCGCGAGACCCTGCGATCGCGGTGAGGTCCGCGCCGACGCGTTCGAATCGATCGGTGCGCAAGTGACCGATCACGATTCTCGAACAGCCCTCGCTCGTTCGCGATCATCTGTCCGAGAATCGCGCTCGGTCATCAGCGTCGGCGACGCACGCGGAGTGAGACGGCGAGCAAGACGAGCAGCGCGATGGGGAGTGCTCCGGCGCGCGCGCCTCGCCCCGCCGAGCAGCCCGTCGTCGGCGCGCCGCCCGGGCCCGCGCGAGGCGGGGCGCTGCCTGCGATGCGAAGGGTCATCAGCCGCGTGAGATCGTCGAGGCCGCTGCTCGCGCCGAGCGCGCCTGCCGTCCAGCCCCGGCCGAAGCCGTGCCCTTCGCTGAGCACGCACTCGAGGCCGTCCTCCGCGCGAGCACAGAGATCGGCGCGTCCGTCTCCGTCGACGTCGGCCATGCGGATCGAGCGGAAGCGCTCGGGGGCCGCGTAGCCCGCCGCGTCACTCCAGCGCGGCCCTAGGACCGTGCGATCGAACGCACGCTCGCCCGAGAGCCAGCACGTGATGCCGGCGCTCTCCCGCGCGCACACGTCGTCGCGTCCGTCGCCGTCGACGTCGCCCATGCGGATGGTCGAGTAGATCTCGGCGCGCTGCCACGCCTCGCCGTTCATCGCGGGCCCGAGCCACGTCTCGCCGAAGCTGGTGCCCATCGAGCGCACGCACACGAAGCCGTCGTCGGGGGTGCGGGCGCAGAGATCGGCGCGCCCGTCGCCGTCGGCGTCGGCCATGCGGATCGTGCTCCACGCCGCGAGCTGATCCCACCCGTCTTCGTCGCGCCAGCGCGGACCGAGCAGGCGCGCGCCGAAGCGGCGCCCCTCGCTGAGCCAGCAGTCGACCCCTGCGGCGTTGCGCGCGCACACGTCGTCGCGGCCGTCGCCGTCGAGATCCCCGAAGCGGATCGTGCCGCTGTAGATCACGTCGTCGAAGCCGTCCGCGTCGCCGAGCTCCGCGAGCTGAACCAGCTCGCCGAAGCCCCGTCCGGTGCCGAGCGAGCAGGTCAGGCCGGTCTCATCGCGCGCGCACGCGTCCAGCAGGCCATCGCCGTCGATGTCCGCGAGCTCGACGCCCGTGACGCCGTCATCCCAGCGCGGTCCGAGGATGACCTCGCCGAACGTGCGTCCGTCGGAGCGCCAGCACGCGAGGTGATCGCCGTCGTGGGCGCACACGTCGGAGCGACCGTCTCCGTCGAGGTCGACCATGCGCAGCGACGAGGCGACGAGGCGCTCGTTCCACCCCGCGGCGTCGGTGAGCTGCGGCCCGACGACCTCGCGATCGAAGCCGTGATCCGACGCCGACAGGCACGAGAGGTGATCGCCGACCCGCGCGCAGGCGTCCGCGCGTCCGTCGCCGTCGGTGTCGGTCTCGCTGCCGGCAGCGACGATGGCGGAGGCGAACGCGATCTCTTCGCGCTCGCAGATGCGCTCGTCGTCGCTCACGCCATCGCAGTCGTTGTCGAGCATGTCGCAGAGCTCGGGGACCGGATCGATCGAGCCCGTGCAGCTGCCCCACGCGCCGCGTCCGCACGTCTCGGTGCCTGCGACGCACTCGCCGACGTCGGTGCCGCAGCTCCGCACCAGCGACTCGTCGGTGCGCCCGTCGCAGTCTTGATCGCGATCGTCGCAGACCTCGGCGCGGGGGCCGACGGCGCCGGTGCACGCGCCCCAGGCGCCGCCCGAGCACGCCTGCGATCCTGCGGCGCACTCGCCGACGTTCGAGCCACACGCGCGGCGCAGCCCCTCGTCGATGCGTCCGTCGCAGTCTTGATCGCGACCGTCGCAGGTCTCGGCGCTCGCGACGCACGCAGGCGGCGCGGGCGGCGGCGGCGGCGCGCTCGTGCCCCAGAAGCTCGCGCCCATCTCGTAGTAGATGCCCGAGGTGTGATCGCGGTAGCGCGCGTAGCGTCCGGAGAAGCACGAGTAGCTCGGCGCGCAGCCGTTGTAGTAGTGGGTGACCGTGGTGACCCAGGGGCCCCAGCGGCTGTTGCCGATGCGCACGCCGTTGATCCACGCGATGGCCTCTGCGCGCGTCGAGACGCCCGAGATGTGCACCGAGCGGATCACCATCGCGATCACGAAGTCGACCGCCGCGGCGACGTTGCCCGCGACGGAGAGGATCCGCGTGCCCTCGCGCGCGAGCGTCTGATCGAAGTTGCCCGCGTCGAACTGGAACATGCCGAGCCCGCCTTGGCGGATCGAGCACGGACCATCGCCCGCGCCCGCGACCACCGGCCCGCCGCAGTCGGACGAGTAGGGGCCCTGGCAAGCCCAGGTGAGTTCGCGCCAGCACTGCGACATCTGGGTCTCCGCGTCCGCGATGCCGGCGAGGAGCCAGCCCTGGGTGATCCCATTCGCGCGCGCGGCGTCCCGGATCTGGCCAGCGCGCGCCCGACGCTGCGCGGCCGTGAGGCTCGAGGTGCGCGCCTCGGCGGCGTCGCGTTCGTTGCTGCAGCCCGCAACGAGCGCGGCGAGCAGCGTCAGGGCGAGGAGCGCAGAGGTGGGCTTGGACCGGAGCACGCCTGCTTGGATTGCAGGCCGCGGGCCGCTCCAGTTCCGCCCGGTTGCGGCCTCGACCCCGCACTGGCTAGCGCCCCAGCCACCCGAGCTGCGACCTGGCGGCTGGCCCAGCCACTCGGGCGCACGATCCGGGCGCGAATGCACAGCGAGACGCGCTGCTTTCCGTTGAGCACGGCTGGCCTGTCCGTTGCTGAACACCCGGCCATGGAAGCCACCCAGCTGCACAGCCAGGCCACGGTCACCGCGGACGTCTCGTCGATCCAGGAGCACCTGCGCGCCGCAGAGCTCGTGCGCGCGGAGCTCAGCAAGGCGTTCGGCGCCGCGCTCGCGACCGAGCTCGTCGATCGCGCGCTGGGGCACGAGAGCGTCCGGTCCAGCCGCGCGCCGCTCGCCGAGCTGCGCGCGGTGGTCGCGGGCGATCTCCTCGGCAAGGTGGGCGACTTCTTGGTCGCGACCGCGCCGGCCGCGGTTGGTTGGGAAGGGGACGAGCGTGACGAGGCGCGGCTGACCGCCCCCGAGACCCCCGCCGCGATCGATCGCAGCGAGGTCCGCCGCGCGCTCGCCTGAATCGCACGACCGAGCTCGTCGCCATGCGCGCGGCTCGATCCCAAATCCAACTAGGTCGGCGAGCCTTGCCCAAGGTCGCTCCGGGGGGCTGGGTCTCAGGCCGCACTGTGGTGGCATCGCCCGGCAAGTCGGCGCTTCGGTTGGGCCTGGTGCTCGTGGGGGTGCTCGTCGGGGCCCTGCTTGGATTTCGGGACCGACCCGGCCCGC
>CAYZQM010000252.1:0-9823 GCA_964480175.1 uncultured Sandaracinaceae bacterium | reverse complement strand
GTCCGGCGTGGGGGCTCGGCTTGCTGCGCGCGGCTCGTTCGAAGGTGATGGTCCGCTCACGAGCTGCTCATCTTCCTGACGCCACGGATCGTCATCCGCTCCGAAGCGCTGGTCGAATGGCCCGACCGACCCACGAAGAGGCCCCTCGCGAACGCGGTGGGCCTCTTCGTTCCGTCGTCGTACCCTCGATGACGGTCGAGGCGACGGACGCATGAGCGACGACAGGGAGGAGGACGAGGACGCGATCGAAGCCATCGAGGTACGGCGCAACCCGTGGCTCTTGGGGCTCGCGACCTCACCGTTCGCGATGGCCGCGACAATGGTCCTCGGTGGCGCGTTCGGGTCGGGCCCGTTCATCTTGTGCATCGCGCCGCTCACTGCGGTCCTCGGGATCGCGACGACGTACTTCACCTGGCGACGCAACCCTCTACCGCAACGGGTGCCGGTGCGCCTACGTGCGGATCGCGACAGGCTCGTGGTCGACGACGTCGCCAGCGGTCGGTCACAGATGGTGGCGGTGAAGCAGATGGTGCGCGGGGTGCGCATTGGAGGCCCGGAGCGCGCGGTGATACGCATCACCCGGCGCTGGGGCCGCAACCTGGTGCTGGAGGTCGCTCCCTCCGTCGAGCCGCCCCTGCTCACCCGACTGGGGCTCGACGTGCGGCAAACGGCAGCCTCGTTCCGTGCGATGTCGCGGATCCACGCCGGACCACGGACGATGCGCTACGCCGCGGGAGGGGCCATCGCGAGCAGCGCCGGCATCGTGCTCACCGCGATGCTGCTGCCGCACCCTGCGCCTCTGGTGCTTCTCCCGTTCGTGCTCTTGGCACCCGTCGCGCTCGCGCTCGTACCGAGTCACGTCGAGGTCGGCGCCGACGGTGTGCTGATTCGGTGGCTCGGAACCCGGCGCTTCATCGGCCACGCCGACATCCTCGGAGTCTCGGTGACCAGCCATTCGCCGAGGCAGACGTACGCCATGACCATCGTGTGGATTGGCACCAGGACTCGTGAGCCGATCTGCATCCCGATCCCCGGCGCGGACCAGTGGTCCGATGACGCCGAGACGCTGAGCAGCCGCATCCGCGACGCGCGCGCGGCATGGGAGGCGAGCCAGGGCCGTCCGCCGATCCCGCTACTGCGCGCCGGGCGCGAACACCTCGCATGGGTCAGCGAGCTGCGTAGGCAGGAGGCCGCAGACCTTCGGAGCACCGCGATGCCCAGGGCCGAGCTCTGGCGGGTCGTCGAAGACGTGAGCGCCGCGTCCATCGATCGGGCGGCCGCCGCGCTCGCGCTGGGACGCGAGCTCTCCAACACAGACCGCGCGCGTCTCAGCACCGCCGCGAGCGCGACCGTGCAGCCGCAGCTCCGCGTCGTCTTGGAGCGCGCCAGCGTGGCCGAGGACGACGAGGTGATCGTCCACTTGAAGGCGCTCGAGCGAACGCGCTCGTGACGGCTGCGCGGTGGCCGTCCTCGTGCAGTCAGCGCGGCGCCCCGCTCGCTGGGATCTCGAAGGTCTCGTTGACCTCGGCGGCCGTCGGTGACAGTGGGCCGCATGCGAGTTGGCGGAACGATCTCGCGGTACCTCACCGCGGGCAAGCACCTCGAGCTACACGACGGGGACGTCACGCGGCGGCTGGCTGCGACGAACGCTCCGCTCTACCAGCCGACGGGTGCGCTCGCCCTCAGCCCGGATGGATCGACGGTCTGGACCGCGGACGCGAGCGGGCGCGCGCGGCGGATCGACCTCGGCAGCGGGGACGCGGAGACGTTCGACTTCGAGCTCGTCGACGTCGCGTACGGCGGCCCCGGCGAGCTCGTCGCCGTGATCGCCCAGGGTGATGATCTCGCCTTGATCGAGCTCCGCGATGCAGCACCGACGACGCACGTGCGCGTCGAGCTGCCTCGGCCGCAGGCGCGGGATTGGTTCACCGACGAGGGGTACCGGTTCGAGACGGACGACGATCCGGACTGGAAGCGCGGCACGCCCGTGCGCATCGGCGCCAGCCCTTGGGGGATCGTGGTGGCGCAGCCGAGTGGTCTCCTCTGCGCTCGACGAGATGGGGGCGCTTGGCAGAGCTGGCGCGTCACGCCGACGTTCCAGGGATGGAGCTGCGGCTTCTGCCATCCCGGAGGACTCGTGGTCACGACGATGACCAACCACCGAATCGGGCGCATCGTGTGGGCCGACGCGGACTGCACACCGCACGCCGTGTTCGACAGCGGCTGGCACGTCACCAGCCCCTGCGTGCCGAGCGGTGACGGCTTCCTCGTGGCGATCGACGACGAGCTCGTGCGGCTCGAGGGACACCCGCCGCAGGCCACGTCACGAGCTCACATCGGCGGTCGCGCGGCGGACGCCGCAGTGGACGCGAGCGGAGCGATCTTCGACCTGGGCGACGCGATCGCGTTCGTGGCGACGGGAGCGCTCGACGTCGAGGTCCGTCGTGGTGACGAGCATGACCGCGAGCGTCTGGCGCCGACGTGAGGACGCAGAGGGTTCCGTCGACGGCTACGTGAGGCGCGCGAGGAACGCGCTGAGCGCGCGGTCGTAGTCGGGGTGGGACCACAGGTCGTTGTGGCCTTTGCCCGGCAGGCGCACCAAGGCCTTGTCGGTCGCGGGGCTCGCGCTCAGCGCGGCTTCGGCTTCGCCGATCGCGATGGCGCGATCTTCTTCGCCGTGCAGCAGGAGCAGCGGCTGGTGGCTCGCTGCGATCCTCGGGATCGGATCGAGCGCTTGGCGCTCGTCCTCGGGTAGGGCCTGCGGATCGATCCCGCGGCGTCGGCTGAACGCGTCGACGTCGGTGAAGCCGCTGTCGATCACCACGCCGATCAGATCGGGCGTGCTAGCGGCCAAGCGCCACGCGGGCGCGCTGCCCAGCGATCGGCCCATCACCACGAGCGGCCCGGGCGCGATCACGCGCAGCGCGTCGCGTACCCGCTGCGCGTCGTCGAAGACGTTCGCCATCGTGGGCACGCCCGTGCTCTTGCCGTAGCCCCGGTAGTCGAAGACCGCGAGGCGCACCCCGCGGCCCGCGAACCGGGGAGCGGACGCGTCCCAGTCGCACACGTTCTCGCCGTTGCCGTGCAGCAGCAGGAGCGTCGGGCCCGCGCCGGCATACATCCGCAGATGAAGCCGCGCGTCGGGGACCTCGAGCGAGTAGTCGCTCGCGCCCGTCGGCGGAGGCGTCGAGCGATCGGAAGGAAAGAAGAGCCGACCGATCAGATCGGGGTTGGACAAGAGCACGGACCCAGACACCGACGAAGCATAGCGGCCCACGACAGCGAGTCCCTCGCCATCCCTTCCCTCCCCATCGCCCTCTCCCTCTCCCTCTCGTCTCCCTCTCCCTCATTCCTCGCTTCCTCTCTTCCTGAGCGGCTCTTCTCGCTTCTCGCTTCTCGCCTCTCGCTTCTCGCCTCTCGCTTCTCGCTTCTCGCTTCCTCAACTCCCTGCCCCCGAAGCAAACGCTTAAGGGACGTTAAGGAGCGCGCCGCACCCCGATCGCGGATGGTTCCTCGCGGCCCATCGAGGCCCACCACCCTTCGAGAGGAAACGATCCCATGCAGCAGCCCCACTACCTCCGCGTCGTCCGTGCCCTCGCGCTCGCAGCCATCGCCTCCGGCTGCGGCACCGCGAGCGATCCCAGCCCCGAGGGCGAGCCCCTCGCGACCGAGCGCGACGCCGGCACCGAGGCGGTCGTCGCCGACGCCGGCGCGACGCACGATCCGGAGACCGAGGTCGACGCCGAGGTCCCTTTCTCCTCGGGCCCGATCGTGCCCCCCGAGCTCCCGGCGGACTTTTCGTGATCTCCACGCTCATCCCCGAGCCGAGCGCGACACCGATCGCCGAGATCCATCGGCAGATCGCGATCGCGGCGGCCTCGCGGACCGATCACGGGGTGTTTGCGGCCGCTGCCTACGACCCGCGCTCCGTCGCCGAAGCCCGCGTGCGGCTCAAGAAGCGGATGCTCGACGAGCACCAATCGACCACGGTCTTCTCCGCGCTCGTCGCCAACGTGCTCGAGGCGGGCGCGCCGATCGACACCGGAACGGTGATCTTGAAGATGGCGCAGGACGAGCTGCGACACGCCGAGATCTGCGGCCGCGCCGTCGTCGCGATGGGCGGGACGAACGCCGCGCAGCGCGACACCACCGTGCGCCCGCTGGCGCAGCACGTCGGCTGCTGTCCGATCGAGCGCGCGCTGCGCAACGTGCTCGTGACCTCGATCTCCGAGATGTACAGCGTCGCGTTCTTCGTCGCGTCCCTCGATCGGATGACCGATCCGTACCTGCGCTCGGTCACCCGCGAGCTGCTCTCCGACGAGGTGCTGCACGCGCGCTTCGGCTTCTACTACCTGCAGATCTACCGGGACTGGCTCGCGTCCCGGCCCGAGGTGCGCCGATCGATCGCGCGCTACCTCCGCTACGTGTTCGCGGTGTGCGAGGGCGAGTTCGTGCGGGGACATCGTCCGCGCGCGGGCGCCGACGACGAGCGGCTCGGCTTGGTCTCGAGCGAGCTCGGCCTCGAGGTCTTCGTCGAGACGATGCAGCACGGCGTGGTGCCGGGGCTCGAGCGCTTCGGGCTCGACGCGACCGATGCGTGGCGGCGTCGGGCGCTCGCCTGATCACTCGCTGGGTTCGCTGGCGCTGAGCTTCGGTGCGAGGGGCTGCGCGGCGCTCGTGGGCGCGGGCACGCCGAACGCGGCGAGCAGCGCAGGCAAGAGCACGAGCTGCGCGATCAGCGCGCCCGCGATCGCCACCGCCGAGAGCTCGCCGAACAGGCGCACCGGCTCGAACGCCGAGAAGAGCAGCGCGCCGTAGCCGAGCAGCAGCGTCGCCGAGCTCAAGATCACCCCGCGACCGCTGGAGCGCACGGTCGCGAGCACGACGTCGTGCGCCGAGCGACCGGGGACGAGCTCCTCGCCGAAGCGCGCGATCACGTGGGTGGCGCCGTCGACCGACAGGCCCACCGTCACGGTGAAGACGATCACGGTCGCGGCGTGCAGCGGGATCCCGCGCAGCACCATGTACGCGAGGGTGAGCGCGAGCGGCAGCGCGTTGGGCGGGATCGCGATGAGGCCGAGGCGCACGCTGCGGAAGGAGAGCGCCATCACCAAGAAGATCAGGACGACCGCTGCGCCCAGGCTCCCCAGGCTGCGCACGATCCGATCGAGCCCGCGCGAGGCGTCGTAGGCCTCGCCCGAGAACGCGACCCGCAGCCCGCGCGCTTCGGCGAGCCGCTGCACCGCGCCGAGCATCGAGAGGATCCGGCTCGCGCCCCGATCTTCGAGGCGCACCTCGAGCCGCGCGGCCGTGCCGTCTGCGGTGACGAAGCGATCCAGGGGCGCGCCCTCCCCCATCGCCGAGAGCCGATGCAGCGCGCGCACCTCGCGCGTGTCGTGAAAAGACGCGGCCCGCGCGGCGCCATCGGTGCTCGGCGTCTCGAGCAAGAGCGCGCGCATCTCGCGCAGCCAGTCGGACGCGCTCTCGACCCGGAGCACGCCAGCTTGCTCGCGCAGGTGTCCCGCGACCGCGTCGAGATCGTCGAGCCCCTCGGGGCTGAGGAAGTGCCCTTCTTCTCCCTCGAGCTCGATGTCGAGCGAGCGAACCCCGTCGAGCTCGCGCTCGAGGATGCGCGTGGTGACGGCGACCTCGGAGCCCTCCGCGAACTGATCGAGCAGGCGGCTGTCGACGACGATGTCCTGCGCGATGACCGCGGCGACGAGCAGCAAGAGGAGCGAGCCGAGCAACGTGATGCGCCACTGCGAGAGGGTCGCCCCCGCGATCTTCACCACGAGCTGCTCGAGCAGGTCGTCCTCCTGGCCGCTGCCGGGCAGCCGCCGCGCCGAGCCGCGCGGCCGCATCGAGGGGAGCATCGCGGGGACGAAGCTCACCGTCACGAGGTATGCGGCCATCGTCGCGACCGCCGCGATGAGGCCGAAGCGCCGCAGGATCGACGTCTCCTGCAAGAGCAGCGCGCCGAAGCCGATCGCGGTGGTGAACGAGGTGACGAAGCAAGGAAGCCAGAGGTGCCGGAGCGCGCTGATGGCGGCCTCGGTGCGGCTCAGGCCGCGCGCCATCTCTTCTTCCCAGCGCAGCACCACGTGCACCGCGTCCGCGAGCCCCAGCGTGAGCAAGAGCGGCGGGATCATGTTCGTGAGCAGGTTGATGGGCTCTTCTGCGATCGCCATCCCGCCGAGCGTGAGCGTGACCGCGATCCCGACCGTGGCCATCGGGAGCATCACCCCCGCCGCGGTGCGCAGCCCGATCGAGAGCACCACCAAGCTCGCGAGCGTGGCCAGCGCGATCAGGAGGAGCGAGTCGCCGCGCAGGGCGTCGATCATCTCGCGTCGGATCGCCGGCAGGCCCGTGGTGCGCGCGGTCGCCCCCGAAGGGGCCGCGGCGATGGCGTCGCTGGCCGCGTCGAGCACCGCGTCGAGCTGCGCCTCGCTGGCGCCGGGGCGAAGGATCGCCGCGATCACCGCGACCCGCCGCGACGGCGAGACCAGACGACGGTGGAGCAGACGGCTGTGCTCGAACGCGTCGATGATCGCCGCGCGCTCCGCCTCGGTCGGCGTCTCACCCGCGACGAGCGGCGCGACCGAGACCCGGGTGGTCTCGTTCGCGAGCGAGAGCATGCCGGCAGGCCAGCGCGACGGATGCGCCGCGACCACGTCCGCGAGCGCGGTCAGGCGAGGATCGAGCGCGTCTTCTTCGGGCAGCAGCGCGTCGTCGAGCGCGTCGAGATCTTCGTCGTCGTTCCGCTCGACCGCGACGCGACGCGGCAGCGGCACGGTGCTCGGCGCGATCACCCGGGTCACCGCAGGCAGCGCGCCGAGCGCGCGCGCGGTGCGGTGCAGGTACGCCAGCGTCGGCGCGTCGAGCACGTCGTCCGACTCGACCAAGAGCACGACGGCCTCGCCGGGATCGCCGAAGTGGGCGCGCACCCGGTCGGCGTCCGCGCGGGCGCGATCATCGGGCGCGACCAGCTCCTCGGGGGCGAAGTGCACCCCGATCGACGGCGCCTGGCTCCCGACCGCGATCGTCAGCAGCGCGAGCAGCGCGAGCACGACCGCGCGGCCGCGCACGAGGAGGCTCGCTCCGTCGCGGCGCTCACCGCTCAAGGGACGATCTCTTCCCAGTGATCCCACGACGCCTCGTCGGCGTCGGATCCGTCGGCCGGCTCGCCCGTGGACGCGTCCTCGTCGGTTGTGACGTCCTCCCAGAGCTCGCCCCCGCCGAAGCCGATGGGCAGCGCGGCCGTGCTGCCGGTGAGCGCGCGCGGGCCCGGTGGAGCCTCGTCGGGATGAAAGAAGCGCATGGTCTCGATGTCGCGGAGCCCTGCCTCGACCGTGTCGGCCCCGTAGCGGCCGGTCTCGCCGAGGTGGCGGAGGAAGTTCGCCATGCGACGCCGAAGTGCTTCAGGGGGCCGCCCCTCTCTGCGGGCGTCGGCGCCCAGCTCGGGCGGGTTGGGCAGGATGATCGCGAGGAAGACGGACTCGGCGGCGGAGAGCTCGGCCGGCGTGCGACCGAACCACGACATCGCCGCGTCGCGGATGCCGTAGACGCGATCGCCCAGCTCGATGACGTTCACGTAGAGCTGGAGGATGGCCTCCTTCGTCATCGAGGACTCGACCCACCACGTCAGGAGCACCTCCTGCACCTTGCGCGCGAGGGTCTTCTCGCGGTGCAGGAACGCGTTCTTCACCAGCTGCATGGTGATGGTCGAGCCGCCGCGCACGTAGCGGCCCGCGCGCAGGTTCGCGACGAGCGCGTCGCGGATGGCCCAGGGGGCGAAGCCGTGGTGCCGGAAGAACGACGCGTCCTCGTGCGCCAGCACCGCGTGCAAGAAGAACGGGCTGGTGTCGCCGATCGGCGTCCACGCGAGCGTGCCGGGTCCGGTGTCCATCTCGAACACGTCGCCGTCGCTCTCTTCGACGCGGTGATGGAACGGGCGCTCGAAGCGCGCGGGCTCCGCGAACGCGGGCACCGACACGAAGCGACAGCCGTCGGCGACCCGCACGCGCATGCGCGTCGCGTCGAGCTCACTCGAGTCGAGATCGAGCTCGATCGATCCGCCGATGCGCCCCGTCATGCTCAGGCTCGAGAGCTCACCGAGCAGGCCCGCGGGGATCGCGTGCACCGCGTCGTTGCAGGGCGTGGACGGAAGCGTCGCGACCACGTCGATCGCGTAGCGCTCGTCGGTGAGCACCACGCTGCCGGCGATGCGCGCCTCGGCGCCGAGGCCCGCGCCCGGGCTGCTCGGGCCCGCGCGCACGAACACCTCGTCGAGCGTCAGCTCGCGGCTGAGCGGCGCCCACGACGCGGTGCCCCGCACGGCGAGCGCGATGTGCTCGATCGGCTCGGGCGCGATGCGCGGATGGGAGAAGGCCAGCTCGGAGATCTCGAGGCTGCCCGACGCGTCCACGCCCGACAGATCCGCGCGCGTGAGGCTGAGGGTGCCGGTGATCGTGGTGCGCTCGGGCTCGTGAAACGGAAGGTGCGGCAGGAGCGGCGTGACCACCGCGAGCGAGATCTGCGACAGATCGATCGAGCCCGTCGCCAAGAGCGCGTCCGGCTCGACCTCGAGGTTCCAGTCGATGCGCCCGGCCCCCGCGAGCGTGCCGCTTCCGGTGCTGGTGAGCCGATCGCCCACCCGGAGCAGCGACAGATCCATCGCCTCGACGTTGGCCGACGCGTCCTCGACCTCGATCGCGAGGCCCTCGACGCCGCCGGTGAAGTCCGGCGTGAGGCGCGCCATGATCCCGCGATCGGCGTCGTCGTCGCCTTCGTCCTCGCCCCGCGGGCCACGCGCTCTGCGCACGAGCGATCGCAAGCGGGCCTCGCGATGCGACTCGTCGCTCGCCAAGCGCACGCTCGCGTCGGTGGCGCTCATGCGGCGCACCTGGAGGCCCTCGTCGCCCGACGTCACGGCGAGCTCCGCGGATCCGGCGGACCACGTCGGGCCGCCGTCGATCTCGATCGCCTCCGCGCGCACCTCGAGCGCGCGCGCGTCCGCCTCGCGCCGCAGCGTCGCGTCGATCGACGCGACACGCACGAGCTCGCCTTCGTCGTCCGCGACGCTGAGCGAGACGCCGTGGACCTCGAGGTGCTCGAGCGCGGACAGCGCGCGCCGTGCGCCGCCGCGCGCTGGAGCGTCGACGGACGCGGCGTCGGGGCTCGCGCCTTCGTCGTCCGACGAGGCGCCCTCCGCAGCGAACACGCGGACGGATCCCCCGCGCACGACGACGCCCTCCACCGCGGAGAGATCGCCGCTGAGCGCGGTGATCGGATCGAGATCGACGTCGATCGCATCGAGGCGCACGTCGAGATCGTCGCCCGTCATCGAGAGCCCGCCGAGCGTGACGCTGCTGAAGCCGAGATCGACGGAGGTGAGCTCGGCGCTCATCCCGGTGCGCTCGTGGAGCACGGACAAGATCCGTCGCCGCACGAGCTCCGGGGTCAGGAGCGGCATCGCGAGCGCGGCGCCGCCGGCGAACGCACCGGCGGCGAGCAGCGCCTGCCTCACGCGCGGGCTCAGCGCGGAGATGATGCCTCCGGCCCCACGTCGTGCTGCGGTGCGCGCCACGTCGAGGTGCCCGAGCGGGCATGGAGAGCCGGGGCGCGCATGAGCGGGGCAGGCATAGCTTCCGTCGCTGGCGGGGCCAAGCACCCAGGGCGATCGCAGGTCAGGGGGAATCTCGGGCGCACCTCGGCGGGTCCCAACGTTGCCTCGCTGGCCCTTTCTGGCGAAGATGCGCCCGCCTCTTTCGGCACCTCTCTCTGACCGAATCGGAACGACATGAGCCTCTTCCTCAAGAAAGAC
>CAYZQM010000251.1:0-9826 GCA_964480175.1 uncultured Sandaracinaceae bacterium | reverse complement strand
TGCGTGATCGAGGGCGAGACTGGATCCGGCAAGGACGTCGTCGCGCGGAGCATCCACCAGGCCTCCAAGCGCGGCAAAGGTCCGTTCATCGTCTTCGACTGCGGCGCGGTCCCCGAGAACCTGATCGAGTCCGAGCTCTTCGGGCACGAGAAGGGCGCGTTCACGGGCGCCGTCGGGACCCGTCAGGGCGTCTTCGAGCTCGCGCAGGGCGGCACCGTCTTTCTCGACGAGCTCGGCGAGCTGCAGCTCGATCTGCAGCCGAAGCTCCTTCGCGTCCTCGAGCAGCGCGAGGTCAAGCGCGTCGGCGGCATGAAGCCCATCCGGGTCGACGTGCGCATCGTCGCCGCGACCAACCGCAACCTCGAAGAAGAGGTGAGGGCAGGGCGCTTCCGCGAGGATCTCTTCTACCGGCTCACCGTCGTGCGGGTCCGCTTGCCCGCGCTCCGCGAGCGCCGCGAGGACGTGCGGGTGCTCGCGCGTCACTTCTTGGAGAACGGCAACTTCAACAAGCTCCCGACGGGCGAGCGCAAGGTGATGAACTTCGCGCCCGGCGTCCTCGATCGACTCACCGAGTACGACTGGCCAGGCAACGTGCGCGAGCTCCACAACGTGATGGAGCGCGCCGTGTCGTTCTCCGAAGCGGACACGGTCGAGCTGCGCGATCTGCCCGAGAACATCGCGTGGCCCCACGGCACCATCCCGCCGGCCGACTTCGAGGGGCGCACCGACGCCGTCCCGCTCCCGGACATGCGCCTCGACGTGGACGGGACGTTCAAGGACGCCAAGGAGCGCTGGGTCTCGAGCTTCGAGCGCGAGTACATCGCCTCGCTCCTCAAGAAGAACAACGGCAACATCTCGCACGCGGCGCGCGAGTCCGAGATCGATCGGAAGTACTTCCGCAAGCTGATGAAGAAGTACGGGATCACCGCGCAGGACGACGAAGGCGACGACGCGGAGGGCTGAGCGCCGCGAGCCCGCTTCCGGCTGGCAGCCGCCTCGTGAACGCGGCTGAAACGAGCCCGGCACGAGGCTGTTGGAATCGTCTAGGGCCGCTGGTAGCATCGCGCCTCAGGCGTCGTGCGTCGTTTCTGTTCCGCTCCTCTCCGAGGGTTCGTGCAAGGTCCCAGCGTGCTGGGTGCCGCACTGCTTCTTCGCGCATCGAGGGCCATCGCCTCGCCCCAGCGGCGAGCCGAGCAGCCAACGCAGCCAACGCAGGCGTCGAGGGCCGGGGCCCAGACGGAGAGGTTGCGTCGCTAACGTGGACGCGCTGTGTGGTGCTGGGTCTCTGGTTTGCGGAGCGAATCCGCCGGGAAGTGAGTGAGTTCGATGGCAAAGAAGCTCTTCGTAGGTGGTCTGAGCTGGGGCACGACCGATGACACGCTGCGCGCGGGGTTCGAGCGGTTCGGCGCGGTGATCGAGGCCAAGGTGGTGACGGACCGCGACACCGGTCGCTCGCGTGGCTTCGGCTTCGTGCAGTTCCAGGACGACGCCCACGCGGACGCCGCGGTGCAGGAGATGGACGGCTCCACGTTCGAGTCCCGCACCATCAACGTCAGCGAGGCGCGTGAGCGCTCGCCCCGCCCGGGTGGCGGCGGCGGCTACGGCGGTGGTGGTGGTGGCTACGGCGGCGGCGGCGGTGGCGGCTTCGGCGGCGGCGGTGGTCGCAGCGGCGGTGGTGGCGGCTTCGGCGGTGGCGGCGGGGGTGGCGGCGGCGGCGGCGGTGGGCGCGGCGGCGGCGGTGGTCGCGGCGGCGGTCGCGGTGGCCGGGGCGGCGGCGGTGACGACTGGTGAGCGCACCGAGCGATCGGAGCCCGCTCTCATCGCTCGCTCGTTCTCTCGCTCGACGTCTCTGACGTGAGGTCTTTTCGTTCGTGAGTCGCTTCGAGCTCGTTCTCCGCGGCGCGCGCATCGCGCTCGCGTTCTCTTGGATCCCGTTTGCGTACCTCGGGTGGCTCTTGGTCCAGCGCGACCCGCCGAGCCCGAGTGAGCGCGAGCGCGCCCTGGGGAGGATGATCGCGAGCGTGCTCGAGACGCTGGGCGCGACGTTCGTGAAGCTCGGACAGATCCTGGGGAGTCGCCCCGATCTCTTGCCGCCGGGCATCATCGCGTCGCTGTCGCGCTTGCAGGATCACGTCGCGCCCCTGCCGTTCGACGACATCGCGGGCGTGCTGGATCGGGAGTGGACCGCCGAGCAACGGGCGCGGGTCACGATCGATCCGACGCCGCTCGCGGCCGCGTCGGTCGCGCAAGTGCACCGCGCCACCGACGCCGACGGCAACGCGCTCGCGATCAAGGTGCAGCGCCCCGAGGCGCGCCCGCAGATCGAGCGCGACTTGGCGATCCTCACGTTCGGAGGCGCGCTGCTCGATCGGCTGCCCGACGCGCATCTGTTCTCGATCCCGGGCGCGATTGCGCGCTTCGGTGAGGCGCTGCACGATCAGCTCGACTTCCGCAAAGAGGCCGCGAACAACCAGCGCTTCGCGAAGAACTTCGCGCGCGAGAAGAAGGTCCGCTTCCCCCAGCTCTTCGAGGCGCTGTGCACCGAGCGGGTGCTCGCGATGGGGTTCGTCGAGGGCGTGAAGGCGACCGAGCCCGAGAAGGTGGGCCACCTGCGAGGCGAGCTCGCGGAGCGCGGCGGTCGCGCGATCCTGAAGATGGTCTTCGAGGATGGCTTCGTGCACGCGGACCTGCACCCGGGGAACATCTTGCTCGGCGCCGACGGCACGATGACGTTCCTCGACACGGGCCTCGTCGCCGAGATGCCCCGCGATCTCGTGCGGCCCTGGGTCGACACGTTCAGCTCGCTCGCCAAGCGCGACGGCGCGTGGTCGGCGCGCCTCTTCTACGGCTTCGCGCCGAGCGCCCACGTCGAGGACTACGCGCAGTACGAGCGCGACGTCACCGAGTACCTCGGCAAGTTCTGGGAGATGCGCCTCGGCCAGGTCGAGGTGAGCGGCATCGTGACCGGGATGATGGACGTGCTGCGTCGCCACCGGGTGCAGGTCGAGCCGGTCTTCACCGTGGTGAACGTCGCGCTCTTGGTCGCGGAGGGCCTCGGCAAGCAGCTCGATCCCGAGATCGATCTGGTGATGCTCGCCGTACCCTTCCTCCTCCAAGCGCAGCTCACCGCCCCCGAAGGAAGGCCGCCGCTACGCGAGCCGCCCGCTCCGCATTGATCACGGAGCGGGCTACGGCTCAGTGCGCGGCAGCGGGGAGGAGCTCACCCGATGCGAACTCGTCGACATCGATCTCGACGTCGTCGAAGAGCGGAGCAGGCTCGGGGAGCGCGACGACCACGCGAAGCTCGGGGCGGCCCGCACGCAGGCGCGTGGTGGGTCGTTCGCTGTTGGGGATATTGGACATGGCGCCTCTCGAGCAAGGACGGTGCCACGTCGAACGTGGGCTGTTGCGTGTTCTTCGCGACCATCCCGCTACGTCCGTTGCGACCTGCCCCACCAGCGCTTCGCTCAAAGACCCAGCGCTATCCCCGCGGACAGCGAGGGCACGCGACGTGGGACGCGCATCGACCTCGCAATGGACGAGCACGCGTGCATTGCACGGGTGAAATCCGCGGCGAAGGTTGGAGCCAGAACGGATCGCTCTCGAGCGGAACGACCACGTACGAACGAAGGGAGGACGAGCCGAGCGAGACGCGATCGCTCGGCTCGGGCACCATGGCTGCGCGACGGGTCAGGGCCGGCTCGGCGGACTCGGGCGGGGGTACTCGCCGCTCACGATCTCTTCGAGGTCGATGTCGTCGAGCTCGATCTCCTCGAGGTCCGCGAACTGCGCGCTCGGCATCGCGGCGTCTCCGAGCTGGGCGCGCGTCTCGTCTTCGCCGCTGGTCATCGCGCGGACGGCGTCTTCTCCCATCTCCTCGACGGCAGCGTCGGCGGAGCGAGGTCCGCGCAAGAACGCTCGCTCGGGCTCGGCGGCGCGCTCGGGGTGCGCCGCGAGGCTCCGCGGCGAGGGACGGTTGCGCTCGACGGCGCGGCTGGTGGTGGCGGGCTTGGTCATGCTGAGACGCACAGCAAGGCCGATGCCGTCGCGCGGTCGCGCACGACAGGCGCGATCAACGAGGTCGCTCCGTCGCCACCTGCCTCACCCGTGCCGCGCTGCGACCCCCCGCCACTCTCGTCGTTCATGTCTCTCGTGCGCTAGGCGAGGGCGGCCTGCACCAGCGCGCTGCCGCGCTCCGAGAGCGGGAGCTTCAGCGCGCGCTCGTGGGCGGCTTCGCTCATCTTGTTCCACGTCTTCTGCACGATGGGGATGAGCTCGTCGTCGCTGCGGTGCGGGCCGTGCTCGGGCCAGGCGAAGTCGTCGAGCTCGTGCTCGAGAAAGACGAGACACGCGCAGTCCTCGAGCGCCTGGGCTTCGGGATCGGTGCTGCGCTTCTTCTTCTGCACGATGGAAGCGACGCGCGCGGCGAGCTCGCTCGGCAGGCCCGCGCCCTCGATGATCTCGGTGGCCAGCGCCGCGTGTCTGCGCGCTTGCTCGGTGCGCCACGACAAGTACCCGACCCTCCCTTCGGGGTAGCTCGATCGCGGCAGGCGAAAGCGCCCGAGGTGCTGGGCACGCACCGCGAGCACCAGCGCGTCGCTCGGTGCGGGCACCAGCGTCGTCAGGCACGCGCTCATCCGCATCGCGTAGCGCAGCGCCGCGCCCATCTCTCTTCCCTCGTGCGAGACCCGCGCCGGATCCCCGTCGCTCACCCGATCCATCGCGGCGAGCGCGGCCTCGATCGGCGCCACGAGCAGTTCGCGGTGGGGTCGTCGAGATCCTCGCCCAGCGCGGGCACCGGATCGATCGGCGGCGCGCGCAGCGGCTCGGTCTCGCCCTCCGCCTCGCCGCCTTCCTCTTCGGAGGCGTGCTCCGAGTCGAAGGACCCGGTGGTCGGCGCGGGCTCCATCCGGAGGTTCGCCATGCGCTCGTAGTGCACCTCGGTGGGCACGCTCGCGCGCAGCCGCTCGACGAGCGAGTCGAGCGCCTCCTCGCGGCGCTGGCGGAACAGGCGCATGCGGATCGCGTCGCTCGCGTCCGCGACGCTGCGGTGCTCGGCGGGGCGCAGGCCCGTCAGCTTGATCACGCTGAAGCGCCCCTCGCCGACGTCGATCGGCTCCGACAGATCGCCGACCGCGCCCAGCGCGAACGTCGCCGTGGCGATCGCGGCGTCCACCGCGGGGTCCGCGGTGTTCGGCCCGCGCCCTTGCGCGTCGAAGTAGCGCAGGTCGCCGCCGCGGGTGCGGGTCTCGGTGTCGGCGCTGAGCTCTTGGGCGAGCGCGCGGAAGCTCCGCATGTCTCCGCCCCGGGCGCGCTCGATCGCGGCGTCGGCCGCCTCGCGGCTCTCGAGCAGGATGTGGCTCGCGCGGCGCATCTCGGGCCGGCTGAACTCCTCGGGGTGCGCGTCGTAGTACACGAGCACGTCGGCCTCGGGGATGCTGGAGGCGGTGATGCGCTCGTCGATGTCGGTGCGGATCATGTGCTGCACCGCGCTCTCCAGCGTGCTGCGCCGCACCTCGGGATCGTCGCCGTAGCCGCGGGCGTCGGCCTCGCGCGCCAGGAGCTCGAGCTGGATCATGTTCTCGACGTACTCGCGGAGGCGATTGGGATCGCGGTAGCGCGCGCGCACGAAGGGCGACATCGCGTTGATTTCGTCCTCGACGTCGCCGACGGTGATGGCGACGTCGCCGACGCGGGCGAGCTCGCCGGCGCGGCGCGCCGTCTCGGCCGGCGAGAGCGTCGCGCCCTCGGTGCTCGGCGGCGCCTCTTGCGCGCTGCCGGTGGCGAGGACGATCCCCGCGAGCAGGGCGACGATCGTGGTGAGGAGAGCAGCGGGACGCACGGCGAGCCGTTGTTCCACGCACCGCTTACGAGGTCAACGGATCCAGGGGCGGCCCCGCTCAGCGGGCGCGGTGGGCATCGCCAGGGAGAAAACCCTCGCCCTCACCGAAGTCGAGGCCGCGCTCGAGCGCGTGGCGATCGTCCGTGGTGACGGTCTCCCGCGTCCGGTCCCGGTGCGGGTGGCGACGGGTGCGCGCGACGGGAGCCTCGGCCGGCGCGGCCTCGGCGGGCGCGGCGACCTCGAGCGCGGGCTCGCGCTCCATGGGCGCGGTGACCCTCTCCGGTGCGCTGGACGCACGCTCCACGACGGACACGCTCGGCTCGTAGGTCGACTCGTAGCGCGGGGTGATCGGCTCGGGCCGCTGGGCTTGCACCACGAGCGCGCCGGCGAGCGCGGCCGCGACGACGGACGACAGGCCGAAGGCGATGCCGTAGCCGCGGCGAGGGGGCTCGGGTCGGAGCGCGCTGCGCGACAGCACCTCGGCGCGAAGAAGGGAGCGCTCGGCCTGGATGCTCTCCAGCTCGGCGCGCATCGCGGCCATGCGCTGATCGCGCTCGGCCTCCGCCTTGGCCTTGGCGTCGATCTCCAGGGCGGCGCGGAGCTGAGCCTCGGTGCGCGCAGTCTCCTCGGCCGCGAGGCGCTGGGCCTCCGCCTGCGCCGCGCGCTGCTCGGCGTCGCGCGCCGCCGCCTGGGCGGCCGCCTTCTTGTTCTGCTCGCGCTCGATGCGGCCCTGCTCGAGAGCCCCCAGCTCCGCGAGGGCGCAGAGCACGCTGTTGTCGGTGGTCTTGGTCTTGTTTCGGTCGTTCATCTCTAGCCTCCGCCCCCCATAGAGCGAAGACCAGGCCAACGACAAATCGCAGTGTTTTCAGCGGTTAACGCGCTTGAGTCTACTCATCGTATACGAGTGCGACTATTCACAGCATCATGCGGCTTCAGCTTCGGGCGTTGCGCTCTTCGAGCTTGTGGCGGACCGACTCCCAGCGAAAACGAGCGAGCTCGGCGCGGCTCGGGATCAAGAGCTCGAGCATGGGCTCGACCTCGTAGCGCCAGATCTCCTCGAGCTCGGCGCCCAGGCTGGGGCGAAGGAAGTACGTGATCCCGAGCGCGCGATCCGCGTCGCCCACCGCGTGATCGATCCGCGAGAGGACGGCGATGAGACCGTCGAGCGAGAAGCCGAGGCGGGCGCGCTCGTCGTCGACCGCGAGGGGATCGCGGCTCCGGTGGAAGCGCCGCACCACGTCGAGGTCGGCGGTGATCCGGAGGAACGCGAAGCGGCGGCGGAGCACCTGATCGGCGGCCGCCGCGTGGGGATCGCTCGTCGAGAGCGTGCCGATCACCCGCACGTTGTGGGGAAGGAGAAACGGCATCTCGCCGACCCCGAGCGGCATCGGCTCACCGCGGTACTCGAGCAGATGCACCAGCTCGCCGAGCACCCGCGGCACATCCGCCCGCTGCATCTCGTCGAGCACGAGCACGCAGGGGCCATCGCGGCGCGCTGCCTGCTCGGCGAAGAGCACCACGCGCCCTCGCACCAGCGGCCACTGCACCGTTCCGTCCGACTTCATCACGGGGCGGTACCCCTGCACGAAGTCCTCGTACGTGGTGCTCGCGTGCAGGACGAGCTGACGGGTGAAGCCGTCGGTGCCGCCCACGAGGTGTCGCGCGAGCTCGCGCGCCAGGTAGCTCTTGCCGGTGCCCGGCGGCCCGTAGAGCACCGCCTGCCCCTTGCGCTCGATCGCGCGCACGAACGACGCGATGAGCTCGACGCTGCGGCCGGTCTTGTGGGCGACGCGCTCGAGCGGATGCTCCGGGCGAAGGCGCGCGCTGCGGACGTCGTTCGGATCGGGCTCGGCCCCCGCGAGGAGCTCGACGCCCCGCGGGGGCTCGACCTCGATCAAGCGCGCGTCGTCCTCGCCGAGCGCCGCGTCGGGCGCCCGATCGCTCTTGCCGCTCACGCGAGCGTCCCTTCGTCGAAGCGCCGCATGCCCTCGAGCAAGAGCGACTCGGTCGAGGCGTTGATCACCCGCGGGCCCGGCTTGGCGCTCGCGTCGAACACGAACTCGCCCTCGACCAGGAGCAGGATGCGGAAGAACGACTCCTCGCCCGTCTCGCTGCCGAAGCTGGCGAAGATGATCTGTCCGTTCTCGAGGTGGACCTCACCGCCGCGGGGACCGTGGCTGATGCGCAGCACGCCGGTCTTGCGCGTCTGGCCCAGCACCTGGATCACCTCGGGCAAGCCCATGTCGCGGATCGATCCGGACAGGCCACCGCCCTTGCGCTTGCGCTTGGCCGCCTCGACCGCCTGCATCGCCTTGGACACCACGACGTCGGGCAGCACCGGCTTGGTGACGAAGTCGACCGCGCCGAGCTCGAGCCCCTTGTTCACCGTCGCCCGATCGTGGCGCTTGGCGACGAAGACCACGACCGCGTCGCCTTGGGGGCCCCGCTTGAGCTGGTTCACCAGGGTGAAGCCGTCGCCGGCCTGCGAGAGATCGACCTCGGTCACCACGAGATCGATCTTGTCGCTGCCGCCCAAGAGCTTCTCTGCGCCCTCGACGCTGCTCGCGAGAAAGACGGTCGCGCCTTGCTCGGAGAAGCGCATCTCGAGCGCGGTCGCTTCGTCGGCGTCGGGCTCGACGACCAGCACCCGCGCTCGCGCGCGAAAGCCCCCGTGCACCGCGCTCGAGCCCGCGAGCCGAAGGCCATCGAGCAGCGAGGGATCGAAGAGCGTCCCGCAGAGCTGACGCACGACGTCGGTCGCTTCCGAGTGCTGCAGGATCCGGCGGTAGGGGTTCTTCGCGTTGGCGACGAGGTCCGCGTAGGTCTCGACCATCGAGACGATGCGCGCGCCGATCGGGATGTCTTCGCCCTTGATCCGCGAGGGGAGGCCCTCGCCGTCCCAGCGCTCGTGGAGGTTCTCCAGCGTGCTCCTGGTGGAGGCAGGGAGCTTGGTGCCGTCGAGGAGACGGATCGCCGCGCCGAGCGACTTCTCTGCTTGGATGCGGTGACCGTCGAACTTGGCGACGTTGAGCGCAGTGAGGTGGTAGCTCGTGGTGTTGCCGAGATCGTGGACCGCAGCGGCGAGCACGATGCCCTCGGCCTCGGCCGCCGGCAGCCGCAGGCGATCGCACATGCGTCGCGTGATCCGCGCCACGAGCGCGGAGTGACCGCGGAGCTCGCCGCGCCCTTGCTCGAGGAGCGAGACCAGCGTGCCGATCACGTCGAGCAGCGGGGTCGCAGGCGGGCTCGGCTCGGGGGCCGGCGTCGTCTTCGCGGGCTCGGGCGCTTTCCAGTCGGCGCCGTCCAGCGAGATCTCCAGCTTCGCCGTCGTGCGCGCCGGCGTACCGGCCTTCTTGGGGACCGGCGCGCCGAGGC
The DNA here is from genome assembly GCA_964480175.1 of uncultured Sandaracinaceae bacterium. Taxonomy (GTDB): domain Bacteria; phylum Myxococcota_A; class Polyangia; order Polyangiales; family Sandaracinaceae; genus CAYZQM01. The sequence goes on along the minus strand of CAYZQM010000251.1, from coordinate 609 downwards.
CACCGAAGTCCTCGAAGCCGCCGAGCTCGACGCTCGGAGTGGGCGCGCCTTGGCTCGAGCTCGGGGTGAGCACGATCTCGCCGAGCGCGCTGGTGCTGCTCGCTTGGCCGACCGCGCTGCTCTTCAAGATGACGCCGAACGCGTTCGGGTCGTTGAAGTAGAACTTCCGCATCGCCGCGCGGATCGAGGCGGGGCGAGCGATGTACGTGTGGACCTCGCGCACCCCCGCGACGAGCTGCACCTGCTTGGCGACGTCGTCCTCGAGATCGGGCACGACGATCGAGAGCGACGACGCGCGCTTGTCGTGCAGGATGGGCGCGCAGAACAAGCGCTCGGCGAGGCGGTGAGGCACCAGCTCGAGGAGCGCGCGATCCACGCTGGCCTTCGCCAAGCGCTCGGTGCTGACGAAGCGGGTCTTGTAGGTGGTCGCGAGGAACTTCAGGAGCTCGGCCTCGCTCACCGCGCCCGCCTCGATGATCGCGTCCTGCGCGATCTCGCCACTGCGACGGGTCGCGCGGTAGAGCGCCTCGTACTGGATGGCGCTCAGCCGGCCCTCGTCGCGCAAGCGATCGAGGATGCGGTGTCCTGCGGCTTGCGCGCGCTGGATGC
>CAYZQM010000250.1:0-9854 GCA_964480175.1 uncultured Sandaracinaceae bacterium | reverse complement strand
AACCTCGCGTAGCCTCTTCTTCTCACTTCCCGTTCCGTCGTCGTTCCGCGGAGGCTTCCATGCGCACGATCTCTTCCCTCCTGGTCCTCGGTGCCTTGAGCGGTGCCCTCATCGCGGGCTGCAACGCAGGTACGTCGGGCCCGATCCGACGCTTCGATGGCGGACCCGGTACGGATGGCGCGCTCGTCACCTGCGACGATCTCACCGACAGCGACGGCGACGGCATCGTCGATGCGGCCGAGGGCAGCGGGGACATCGACGGTGACGGCGCTCCGAACAGCCAGGACACCGACAGCGACGGTGATGGCATCAGCGATCGCGACGAGAACTTCTCCACGAGCCCCTGCGCCCCCACGGACACCGACGGCGATGGTCGTCCCAACGCGTACGATCTGGACTCGGACAACGACGGCGTGCCGGACGCGGACGAGGTCGCCGGCGGCACAAACCCGCTGAGCAACGACACCGACGGCGACGGGATCGACGATCTGACGGAGGTCGCGGCTGGCTCCGACCCGCGCGATCCCTCGTCGGGTCCGCCCGAGGACGCGCTCTACGTCATCCTCCCCTACGAATCGACCGCGGTGCGCGAGTTCGATTTCTCGACCCGCATCCGCGCCGTGGACATCTGCTTCGTCGTCGACACGACGGGCTCGATGGCCTCGACGATCTCGAACGTGCAGTCGACCCTCGAGAGCACCATCGTGCCGGGCATCGTCGCGGCGCTCGGTGCCGGCGCCGACGCGCGCTACGCGATGACCGCGCACGGCGACTTCCAAGAGGGCGGCGGCAACTACACCGGCAACGTGCAGGTGTTCCAGCGCATGACCACCGACGTCGCCGCGGTGCGCGCCGCGACCGCGAGCCTCCGCGCCGACAACGGCGGTGACTACCCCGAGTCCGAGGTCCCCGCGATGCACGCGCTCATCGACGGTCGGGGCACCCCGAACTACGGCGGCACCGCGACGCGGAACATGGAGCCCGTCTCCGACTGCGGCGACGGACCCGACGACGACCCGAGCTTCGGCTGGTGCTGCTTCCGCCAGAACCGGGTGCCGGTGATGGTGCTCTTCTCCGACGCGGCCTGGCACAACGGCGTCGACGGGATGGACGGCGTCGCCCCGGGCAACAACTACTACGGCAGCACGCCCTCGGCGGCGACGTGGACCGACCTCGTGTCCGCGATGACGGCGCGCGGCGCCTACTACGTGGGCATCGACGTGGGCCGCGGTGACACCTACGCGAACTCCCTCGAGCTCGCGATGCTGACGGGCACCGTCGACGGCTCGGGCGCCCCCATCGCCTTCATGGGCAGCGCCTCGAGCGTCGCGACGAACGTCGTCGACGCGGTCCAGCGGATCGCCGGCACCACGCGCCAGGACATCACCACCCGAGTCGATCCCGATCTGGCCGAGACCCGGATCGCGGCGCCCAACACCACGGCGTCCTTCATCGACGCCGTCGTCCCCGTGAGCGGCACGCCTGCCGCGCCTGAGGGCTTCGACTCGATGGACAGCACCACGTTCTACAACGTCGCGCCGTCCACCCGGGTGCGCTTCCGCGTGGACTTCAGCAACGACTTCCACCGCCCGGGGGAGACCACGCAGGTGTTCACGGCGACCATCGCGGTGCTCGGCCGCGCGGGCTCGACCGTCGACTCGCGCCCCGTCTTCATCGTCGTCCCGCCCGCGGGCGGCGAGGTCGTCCTCGACTGACCTAGCGTTTCGAGTCCATTTCGATGCGGTATTTTCCCGGTTGGTCCTTGGATCCACCGCGATCACGCTGCTAGGGTCGCGCGCGTGACCGCTCCCTCCCTCGCCAAGCGCCTCTCGTCGGCCCAGCCCTCGGCGACGCTCGCCATCTCGGAACGCGCCGCCCAGCTCAGGGCGCAAGGGCTGGACGTGATCTCGTTCGGGGTGGGCGAGCCGGACTTCCCCACGCCCGAGCACATCCGAGACGCCGCCAAGCTCGCGCTCGACCGCGGCGCGACCCGCTACACGCCGGTGCGCGGGATCCCGCCGCTGATCTCGGCCATCCTCGCCGACAGCGAGCGACGCCGCGGCGTGGCCCATCAGCCCAAGCAGGTGGTGGTCTCGTCCGGGGCCAAGCAGTCGCTGTTCAACCTCGCGTTCTCCCTCTTCGAGGAGGGCGACGAGATCCTGATCCCGGCGCCCTACTGGGTGAGCTACCCGGAGCAGGTCGCGCTGGTGGGCGCGACCCCGAAGTTCATCCCGACCCGCGAGGAGGATGGGTTTCTGCTCTCGCCCGACGCGCTGCGCGCGGCGATCGGGCCCAAGACCAAGGGCCTCATCCTCTGCACGCCCTCCAACCCGACGGGGTCTGCCTATCCGGAGGCCCACCTCGCTGCGCTCGGAGAAGTGCTGAAGGACCAGCAGCTCTGGGTGATCGTCGACGAGATGTACGGGCAGCTCGTGTACGACGGGTTCGTGCAGAGCTCGCTCGCGAAGGTCGCGCCTGCGCTGAAGGACCGCCTGATCATCGTGGACGGCGCGTCGAAGACGTACGCGATGACCGGCTGGCGTATCGGGTGGATGCTCGCGCCCGAGGCGGTCGCCTCCGCGTGCCTCTTGGTGCAGGGACAGTCCACGTCGAACGCCTCGGCCGTCGGCCAGCACGCCGCCGTCGCCGCGCTCGAGGGCGCCGCGGGCCCCGGCCGCGCAGAGCTCGACGCGATGATCAGCGAGTTCGGTGCTCGGCGAACCCTGATGGTCGAAGGGCTCGACGCGATCGATGGCATTCGTTGTCGGATGCCAGAAGGCGCGTTCTACGCGTTTCCCTCGGTGCAGGGGCTGATCGGGCGCAAGCCCAGCTCGGGCGAGCCGCTCGCCGACGACCTCGCCGTGGCCGCGTACCTCCTGGAGTCCGCGAAGGTCGCTGTGGTGCCGGGCTCCGCGTTCGGCGCGCCGGGCTACGTCCGACTGTCGTACGCGACGTCGCGCGAGCTGTGCGCGGAAGGCGTTCGGCGGATCGCGAGCGCGGTCGCCGCGCTCACCTGATCGGGAGCCTCCGTGTGTCGCGTTGCGCGACACGGACACGACGACCGCGATCATTTTTCGATCGAGCACGCATCGAAAGTGCGAGCACGCGTTCGTGTTGTGGTATTGGGATCGCGTCGATGCGTGCGCGCCCTTCGATGCGCCAGCTTCTCGTTCCTGCGACTCTGATCGGGTTGTGGGCATGTGGGGAGGACCGCGCCGTCGAGCCGCCGACGGCGCGCACGGTGAGTCGACGTCCCGTGGAGTCGGGGTATCGCGAGGTCGAGGTCGAGCTGGGTGGCAGTCTCTCGGGACGGGTGACGTGGCTCGGCGACGCGCCGCCCGCGCTCACCGCCCGAGGCGGCGCGTCGTGTCCCGACGAGGTGTCGTTGCCGGTGCTCGCGCTCGGTCCGCGTGGCGGCATCCGCGACGCGGTGGTGGTGCTCGCTGGCATCCGCGAGGGTCGCGCGCGGAGCGAGGCCGACAGCGAGCGCACGCTCCGGATCGAAGACTGCAGCGTGGAGCCGCACGTGGTGGCGATCGGTGTGGGCAGCGAGGGCGGGGCGACGATCCGGCTCGAGAACCGCGACGACATCCTGCACAACGCGCACGCGACCGATCCCGGGGGGAGCACCCGCTTCGACGTCGGCCTCCCGCCCGAGGGCTCGTCCACCATCGCGCTCGAGCGGCCGGGCATCCTGCGGGTGGTCGACGACGCAGGGCACCCGTCGGTGCTGGGCTGGGTCCACGTGATCGAGCACCCCTACTTCGCGGTGACGGACGCCAGCGGTAGCTTCCGCATCCCAGCGGTGCCCGCCGGGCAGTACACCTTGCAGGTCTGGCACGAGGGCGTTCGGTCGGCCGGGACCGACGAGGACGGACGCCACCAGCTCTCGGCGCCGATCTTCCTCTCGCGCATGGTGACCGTGGTGAGCGGGCAGGACACGGCCGCGGACTTCTCCATCGATCTCCGGATCGCCGACGCGGCGGGGGCCGAGCCCGTGGGCGCGGTCGCGCCGCGGTGAGCGTCGTTGACGCTCTCGCGCGGGCGCACGTACCATCGCCCGCGATGTCTTGGCCTCCCTTCGTTCGCGTGCTCGCGGCGCTCTCGCTCGTGGGTCTCCTGCCGCTCACGGCCCAGGCCCAAGAGGAGACCGAGGACGGACGGCCCGAGATGATGCGCGAGCCCACGTCCTACGTGGACGTGATCGACGCGTTCGACGACGAGGACCTCTTCGACATCAACATCACCGCTGGCTACCTGCGGACCTGGGAGCTCGGCCGCATCGAGCGCCAAGGTGCGGACCCGATGGGCGATGGCCGCAACTCCCAGCACTGGGACGGCGTCGCCAACTACGAGCGCGGCATCAACCAGCTGATGCTGGGCCTCGACGTCGGCATCTTTCGGGATCTGGCCGTCTACGCGCGGCTGCCCCTGATCCTGTCGGACGATCGCTCGCTGCGCGCCGTGAGCGGGTTCGATCCGAGCACGCTGGACACCCCGAGTGATGGCGCGCTCTTCAGCCTCGACGGCGGCTTCAACTCGCCGACCCGCTCTGGCGTCGACTACCTCGCGGTCGGCCTCGCGTGGTCGATCCTGAACCAGAACCGCGACGCCACGCTGCCGACCTGGATGGTGATGATCGAGGGCCGCTTCAACCTCGGCGACCCGATGCGGGCCTGCTCGGGTGGAGGCGGCGCCCTGAACTGCAACTACCGGATCGCCCCGAGCTCGCCCGACGTCCCGGACCCCGCGCCCCCCGCGAACCAGTCCGCGGGCGTGGGTCGCGGCATGAACGCGCTCCGCATCGAGACCCGGAGCTCGTGGCGCTACGAGGTGATCGAGCCGTACGCAGGCCTCGCGTTCCAGATCGAGTGGCCGGGCTACAGCGCCACGAACTTCATCCCTCAGGGGGATCTGCAGGGCTACATCAACGAGCTACCGCCGATCGTCGGCCGCTTCACCGTCGGCATGGCGATCATCCCGTTCGAGGATCGCGAGCACTTCCAGCGCTTCAGCATCGATCTGCGCCTCAACGGCGACTACGTGTCCGAGGGCCACGACTACTCGCCGCTCTTCGACGCGCTCGGCAGCTCCCCCAACCCGCACCTCTCGACCCGCTCGCGCAGCTGCTCGGGGCCCGGCTGTCCGCCCGGCGGGACGATCCCCTTCTACGGCCTGACCGACACCCAGTCGCACGGGCGCTTCGGTGGACAGCTGACCCTCGAGATGGTGGCCGCGCGCTACATCCGCTTCTCCGTGCTGGCCGGCTTCATGTACTCGCCGCCCTACGTCATCACCCAGGCCGACGCCTGCAACCCGAACGTCTCGCCGACCGGCGGGGATGATCCGCGACGCGGAAGCTGCGACAGCGGGATCATCAACCCGCACCACCGCCCCGCGATCGATCTGCCTGGCGTCCGCTTCCGCATGGCGGAGCAGTGGCAGGTGGACCTCGGCGTGAACGTCACCGCGACGTTCTGAGGCCCCGCGGCGATCACGCCTCGAGCGAGCGCGCGACGTGGGCCGCCCCACGCAGACCCACGTCGGTCGCCATCACCACGTCGATCGGGAAGCGCTCGAGCAGCCCGCGCATCCGCCCCTTGCTCAGGTAGCCCTCCTCGAAGGGCGCGCGGAAGCTGGGGTGCGCGAGGAGCTTCGGGACCACGCCTCCCGCGATGCGCACCCCGCCGCGCGGCAGGCACTTGAGCGCGAGGTTGCCGGCCTCGGCGCCCAGCGCGCGCGCGAAGAGGGCGACCGCCAGGCACGCGGCGGCATCGCCCTTCGCCTCACCGATCGCGCGGCCCGGATCGTCCCCGAGGGCCGCCACGGTGCGCGCGTCGGCTTCGGCCCAGCCCTCGGCGCGGACGATGTCGAACAGATCCGCCAAGCCGAGGCCCGAGGCGACGCGCTCGATCGACACGCGGCCGTACTTCTCGCGCAGCCGCGTCAGCACGCGATCGCTGCGCGCGTCCCACGGGCCGAAGTCGCTGTGTCCCCCTTCGGAGGAGATCACCTTCGTCGCTCCGTCCATGCGCACGAGCAGCGCCTCGCCGAGGCCCGTGCCCGCGCCGAGGATCGCGACCGTTCCGTCCGGCTCCTTGGTTCCGCCGCGCAGCGAATGCAGATCGCTCGGCGCGAGCGTGTCGATGCCGTGGGCCACCGCGGCGAAGTCGTTCAAGAGGCGCGCGGGGCAGTGGTAGCGCGCGGCGAGGGCGCGCTCGTCGAAGACCCACGGCAGGTTCGTTCCCTCCGCGTGCCCGTCCTCGACGGGCCCAGCGACCGCGAGCACGATCGCGCGGGGACGCTGCCCGCCGAGGAACGCGTCGATCGCGTCCTCTACCGTCGGGTGCGCATCGGACGGGTAGGTGCGGCTCGCCTTCGATGCGCCTCCCTCGATGAGCACGAAGCGTGCGTTGGTGCCTCCGATGTCGGCGATCAGCGCGGCCATTCGCGCACTATACGTGAGCGGCGTCGAGGCATCCGCGATGAGACTTGAAGGGGTGATCTGGGATCGCTACAAGGCCGACCCCCATGTCCGACACCCCCGAAGCCGTCGCCCCTCCGAGCCCCGCGTTCGATCCCGTTCCTTCCATCGCCGCCGAGCTGGGCTTGCCGCCTCGCGGCGTCGCCGCCGTCGTCGAGCTCCTCGGGGAGAACGCGACGGTCCCGTTCATCGCGCGCTACCGCAAGGAGGTCACGGGAGGCCTCGACGAGGTGCGGATCCGCGACATCCAAGAGAAGCGGACCTACCTCGTCGAGCTCGAGGAGCGACGGGTCGCGATCCTCGGCGAGATCGGCAAGCAAGGGAAGCTCACGCCCGAGCTCGCCGCGAAGATCGTGGCGTGCACCACCAAGAGCGCGCTCGAGGATCTCTACCTCCCGTACAAGCCCAAGCGGCGCACCCGGGCGATGATCGCGCGGGAGAAGGGGCTCGAGCCCCTCGCGCTCCGCATCCTCGCGCAGAGCAGCGACGGTGATCCGCGGACGGAGGCCGAAGCGTTCGTCGATCCGGCCAAGGAGGTCGCCACGATCGAAGAGGCGCTGAAGGGCGCGCGGGACATCGTGGCCGAGACGCTGGCGGAGTCGGCCGACGCGCGGGCGCTGGTCCGCAGAGCATTCGAGACGGAGGGCCAGGTGGTGAGCGCCGCGGTTCCGGAGAAGACGACGCAGCCGACCAAGTTCGAGCAGTACTACGCGTTCTCCGAGCCCGTCGCGCAGATCCCGTCGCATCGCTTCCTGGCGATCCGGCGGGGCGAGGCCGAGGGCGTGCTGCGCCTCGATCTGACCGTCGAGGCCGAGCGCGTCGTGCCCAAGCTCGAGGCCGTGATGAAGCTCGACCGCGGCTCGCCCTGGGCGAGCGAGCTGCAGCTCGCCGTCCTCGATGGGTACAAGCGCCTGCTCGTGCCGAGCGTCGAGAACGACGTGCGTATCGAGCTCAAGCTGCGCGCCGACCAACAGGCCGTCCACGTGTTCGCGGAGAACCTCGAGCACCTGTTGCTGGCCGCGCCGCTGGGGACCAAGACGGTGATCGGCGTGGATCCTGGGATCCGAACGGGCTGCAAGATCGCGGCGCTCGATCACACCGGCAAGTTCCTCGAGAACACCACGATCTATCCCGGGCAGAGCGCGCACAAAGAGGAGGAGGCGGAGCGCACCGTCGTCGCGTACGCGAAGAAGTACGAGCCGTTCGCGTTCGCGATCGGCAACGGGACCGGCGGCCGCGAGACGGAGACGTTCGTGAAGAAGGCGCTGAGCGCCGCGGGCCTCGGGAGCGTGCTCGTGGTGCCCGTGAGCGAGGCGGGCGCGAGCGTGTACTCCGCGAGCGACGTGGCCCGCGAAGAGTTCCCCGATCTCGATCTGACCGTGCGCGGCGCCATCTCGATCGGGCGGCGCTTGCAGGACCCGCTCGCCGAGCTGGTGAAGATCGATCCCAAGTCGATCGGCGTGGGCCAGTACCAGCACGACGTCTTTCAGCCGCTGCTCGGGCGCAAGCTGGGCGAGGTCGTCGAGAGCTGCGTCAACGGCGTGGGCGTCGAGATCAACACCGCGAGCGCCGAGCTGCTCTCGTACGTCGCAGGCCTCACCAGCTCGCTCGCGAAGAAGATCGTGCGGCACCGCGACACCAAGGGGCGCTTCACCTCCCGTGCGGAGCTCCTCGAGGTCTCGGGCCTCGGACCGCGCGCGTTCGAGCAGAGCGCCGGCTTCCTCCGCATCCACGGCGGCGCGCACCCGCTCGACGCATCGGCGGTCCATCCCGAGCGCTACCCGCTCGTCGAGAAGATGGCGGCCGACCTGGGGATCAGCCTCGCGGAGCTCGTGGGCAACAAGGAGCACGTGAAGCGGATCCGCATCGCCGACTACGTGAGCGAAGGCGTCGGCGAGCCGACGCTGCGCGACATCCTCGGCGAGCTCGAGAAGCCGGGCCGCGACCCCCGCGCGAGCTTCGCGCCTCCCAAGTTTCGGGACGACGTCACCACCCTGAGTGATCTGAAGCCCGACATGATCCTCGAGGGGGTCGTCACCAACGTCACCGCGTTCGGTGCGTTCGTGGACGTCGGCGTCCATCAAGACGGACTCGTGCACGTGAGCCGCCTGTCCGACCGCTTCGTCCGCGATCCCGCCGAGGTCGTGAAGGTGGGTGACAAGCTCAAGGTGAAAGTGCTCGAGGTCGACCTGCCGCGAAAGCGCATCTCTCTGTCGGCCCGGATGACCGACGGCGCAGAGGAGCGCGGGCGCGGCGATGCGCCCCGCGGTGCGCGGCCGCCGAGTGGTGGGCGCCCGAGCGGCCAGCGGCCTCCGCCGCTCGCGAGCAAGTTCAGCAACAACCCTTTCGCGAGCTTCTTCAAGAAGTGAGGCGCGGGCAGCCGCGCTCGCCGTAGGGCACGCCGCGCTCGGGGCACGGCTCGACGGAAGCGCCGCCGCGGCCCAACATCGCGCCCCCATGGGCTTGTTCGACCGACTCTTCTCCGCTCCCAAGCCGGTCATGCCGACGACCGTGCGCACCCTCGCCGACTTCGAACGGGAGGTGGAAGCGAGCGACGTCCCGGTGATCGTCGACGTGTGGGGCCCCAAGTGCGGCCCGTGCAAGAAGCTCGAGCCGGTGCTGATCGAGGTCGCGACCAAGCACGCCGGCAAGGTGAAGGTCGTCGAGATCAGCACCGAGGCCGACGCGCGGCTCTTGGGCGAGCTCGCGGTCCGCGCCACCCCGACGCTGATCATCTACGGGCCGCGCGGCGAGGAGCTGGGCCGCAGCACCGGCTACCGGCCCGCGGCGTGGTTCGACGACATGATCGCCGCCGAGCTGTCTTGAGCGACGACGCGCGCATCACGGTCACCTCGCACGGGTGCGTGGTGCTCGCGCGCGCGGACGGTGTGCTCAAGCGGCGCGACGTCGAGGTGCTGACCACCGCGATCGACGCGCAGATCGAAGCGCGGACTCGCTTCCTCGTGCTGGCGAACGCGCTCGCCGTCACGGGGGTGGAGCCCGCGGCCCGGCAGTTCGTCGGCGAGCACCGCAAACGCCACGTCGGAGCGGTCGAGCCGTACGACCTCGGCCTCGTGCTCGCGGTCCGCTCGCCCATCGTGCGCGGCGCCATCACGGCGATCTCGTGGTTCAGCGGCGCGTTCGCGAACCTCCGCATGGTGGAGAGCCCCGGCGAGCTGGTGCGGGTAGGGCGCCGGGTGCTCTCGGAGGCGGGCGTCGCGGTGTCTCCTTCGATTGAAGAAGCGCTCGAGGCGTTCGCGTCACGCTCGGCCTGAGCCCGTCGTGCGCCGCCTCAAATCGCCGTTGCAGATCGGCGCGCGAGAAGCCAAACCGCCGCCATGCTCGACCTGAACGCGCTCTCGCTGCCCGC
>CAYZQM010000249.1:0-10039 GCA_964480175.1 uncultured Sandaracinaceae bacterium | reverse complement strand
CCGCCGACGTGGAGGGCGGCGGCCATGGCGCGCGCGTCGGCCCATCGCTCGAGCGGCGAGGTGGCGAGCGCGCGATCGATGGTGTCGACGAAGGCAGGGCCGATCTCGGGGCGCAGCGCCGCGAGCGAGGGCGCGGCGACCTTGGTGACGCGCTCCATGAGCGTGCCGAGATCGTCGGCGTCGAAGGGCGGCGTGCCGGTCGTGGCGGTGAAGAGGACGGCGCCCGCCTGCGAGATCCGCTCGCCCAGCCCCGAGGTGCGGGTGCCGCCGTCGACGGACTCGGGCGAGAGCGTGATCCCGAGCGCGACCAGCACCATCGCGATCGTTACCAGCGCGAGCGAGAGCGAGAGCGCGCGCCGAGGCGCGCCGCGCGCGAGGGTGCTCGCCACGGCGACGACGGTGAGCGCCGCGAACGCCGCGTAGTGGAAGTGCGCCGCGGTGAGCGCGACGAGCAGCGACGAGAGGTGCAGCGGCGCCGCCCCGAGCCGCGCCATCACCAGCCACACCGCGCCCACGGGCAGGAAGATCCACGCGGCGGCGATCCCCCGATCACTCGCGTCGCGCGCCGAGCGGAGCCGACCGAGCCCCATCAGCGCGATCACGATCGAGGCGACGACCCAGAGCGAGGCCGCGCCGCCAGCCACCGGACCGCTCGCAAGCGTGAGCGAAGCGAGCGCCCCGATCTGCGCGGGCGGGATCAGGTAACAGAGCAAGGTGAAGTAGGGACGCTCGGCGTCGTTCGCCGGCACCACGCTCACGCCCAGCGGCACGACCACCCCGATCGCGAACGCGAGCGACTGGCTCACGGGATCGCCCCCGCTCGGCAGCTGCTCGCCGAGCACGACGAGCAGTGCCCAAGCGATCGCGCCGATCGCGCCGATCGACGCGAGCGTCCGCTGCGCACCGAGCGGAGGAGCGATGGCGTGACCCGACATGCGCGCGGTGTACGCGCCTCCCCCCAACGAAGCCAGCTCCCCCAAAAGGGGACGGTCCTCAGTAATTGAGTTTTACTTTTCCCAATGAGTTCGAGGCCACGAGGCCAAAAAGGGGACGGACCTCAATAACTTCGCTCGCCCGCTGCCACGCTGCCCACCCCGCGAAATCGACCGCCCACTCCCGCTCGCGGGGATCAGAACACGTAGCTGACGTGGATCACCTGCACGTCGCGCTCGCTGCCGTGATGAAAGCGGGCCGACTCGAAGCTCGGCGGCCCGAACGAGCCGCGCGCGTCGTTCGATGCGCCGGTCCCTTCGGTCGGGATCCCGAAGATCCCCGTGTCCATCTGCCCGTCGTCGTCCTCGTCGTGGTGCACCGCGATCGCGTAGTCCCCCGGCGCGACACCACCGAACGTGCACCGCGCCGAGCGCTCCGCCGTGATGCTCGCGGTGACCCGCGCGCGCGCGCTCGCCGGTCGGGTCGGATAGCCCTCGGACGACGCGAACAGAAAGCAACGCATGCGACCCCGATCGCTGTGCATTCCGGACAGCTCGACGACGATCGGCGCGGCACTCGGCGCGTCTTGGGCATCGAGCGTCGGCGTCCCGAGCACGATGGGCGCGCTCACCAGCACGAGGGCGAGCACCCGCTTCACGCGGGCTCCGAGCGCACGAGCGACTGCGCCTCGACGTCGATCTTCGGGCGCAAGCACTCGTGGAAGTACCAGCGCCGGAAGGCGAGCGTGGGCGCATCGATCGCCACGCTCTTCTCCTCCCCCGGAGGCGGCACCTCGGACGGACGCGAGCTCTCCACCACGGCCTTGTCCTCGCGCAAGATCCACGCGTTGCTCCAGTCGCTCAGCCAGAAGAGCGGACGCAAGAACAACAGGCGCCCGAAGTCGCGGGTCGAGATCAGGATCATCCGCGTCGTCTCCCGATCGATCGGCACGCAGTACACGTGCTGCCGCATGCGCCGGCGACCGAAGTGCAGGTGCAAGACCATCCCGTTCGGTCGCCGCCACTCCAGCTGCGCCATCGAGTCTCGAGCATCGATGCTCGCGTGGATCCGCATGCCCGTGGGTGTCGCCTCGGTGCGCAGCGCGAGGCTCGCCCCCGACTCCGCCGGCGCACGCAACGCACGACCGATGGTGCGCTGGTGCACGTACGGCAGGTGCGGGTAGTCGAGCATGTTCTCCATCGCCCGCGTCCAGTGGGTCGACCAGTCCTCCTGGTAGCGAAACTGCGACCAGCCCGCCGCGCCCAGCGCGTCCGGCAGCTCGGGCTCCGTGCCCCGCGCATCGAGCCCCGTGAAGACCCAGAGCAGCCCGCCGCGCTCGAGGATCGGGATCGCGGTCGCGCCCAGGCGCGCGCGCTTGTCCTCCGACAGATCACAGAAGGGCACCTGCGCGCAGCGCCCATCGCGCTCGAACTTCCAGCCGTGGAACGGGCACGCGAGCGTGCCCGCCTCGGTCACCCGCCCTCCGGACAGCGCCACCCCGCGGTGCGGGCAGCGATCGATCAGCGCACCGAGCCGACCTCCTCGATCACGGAACACGGCGAGCGACTCGCCCGCGATCTTCATCGCGACCACCTGTCCCCGCCGGGGTCGGCCGGCGATCGCGATGGGGGTCCACTGGTCGGGGAGAAGGTCGAACATGGATTGTCTCACCTGGGACAACCGAAGATTGATCGCTCGTCCATTCAACGCCACCAATTTGTCCTAGAAGGTGCACGTAGGTTGATTGCAATAGCCATCCGTACTAATCCATCGCGTGGCCCGCGCCCCTGGCACCCGCAACGCCGACTTCGAGCAGACCCGCAGCGCGATGATCGCGAAGATCCGGACGCGCGTGCTGCACCCGGACGGCGCGCACGTGAGCTTCCGCGAGCTGGCAGCGGCCGCGGGCATCGGTACCACGACGCTGCGGCACTACTTCGGCACCCGAAGCGGGGTCCTGCGCGCGGTGCTCGAGCAGAGCTTCGAGCAAGGCGCGCCGTACCTCTTGATGGTCACCCGCCCGCCGACGCTCCCGCTCCGCCCTTCGCTCGAGCTCTTGTGCGGGATGGTGCTCTCGGGGATGCGCGAGGGCCTCGGCGAAGTACACGCGCTCGGCCTCGCGTGTGGCCTGCGCGAGCCCGAGCTCGGGCCCGCCTACTTGGACTTCGTGCTCGAGCCCACCCAGCAGGCGTTCGAGGCCCACCTCGCGCACCACGCGGCGACCGGCGCGTTGCGATCCGACGCGGACCTGCGCTTGGCCGCGCTGCAGCTGCTCGGGCCCTTGCTGCTGGCGGCCCTGCACCAGCGTGAGCTCGGCGGGGCGCGCTGCCGGCCGCTCGATCTCGACGCCACCCTCGCTCCGCACCTCGACGCCTGGATGCGCGCCTGGTCGGCGGAGTGACGATCGGCGGCCGGCGATCGGACGTGGTAGTGCTCCGAGCGCATGCCGCCGCGCCGCCTGCTCCCCATCGCGCAGCCCACGATCAACCTCGTGGTGGATGGCCGCGACGTGGTCGCGCGCGAGGGTGAGAGCGTCGCCGAGGCGATCTTGGCGTCCGGGCGCTGGGTCTTCGGCCGCAGCGTGAAGTACCACCGAGCCCGGGGCCCCGTGTGCTTTCAGGGCCGCTGCGAAGGGTGTCTCTTGCGCATCGACGGAGTGCCCAGCGTGATGAGCTGCCGCACGCCCGCGCGCCACGGCATGCGCTGCGAGTCGCAGAACGTGCTCGGCAGCGCCCAACACGATCTGCTCGCGATGACCGACTTCCTCTTCCCGGAGGGCCTCGATCACCACGAGATGTTCACCTGGAGCAAGCCCGCCAACCGCACGATGCAGATCATCGCGCGCGAGATCGCGGGCGTCGGCACGCTGCCCGACGAACACGAGGCGCCGCTCCCGACCGAGCGCCACGACGTGGACGTGCTCGTGATCGGCGCGAGCCTCGCTGGCCTCGCGATCGCTCGCGGCCTCGCGCCGCGCCACGCCGTGATGGTGCTCGACGAAGAGCAGGAGATGGTGCCGGAGGGCACCTGCTCGATCGATCGCAGCGCGCGACTGGCACCAGGACGGAGCGCGATCGGGATCTTCACCGAGACCGACGGACGCCGCATCGTCCTGAGCGACGCCGTGTGGAATGAGGGCGGGGCGGCGAGCATCGCACCTCGGTTGATCGTGATCGCGACCGGATGCGCCGAGCTGGGTGCGCTCTTTCAAGGCAACGATCTCCCCGGCATCGTGAGCGCCGGCGGCGCGCACCGCCTGCTCGATCACGGGATCGCCGTCGGGCAGCAGGTCGCGCTTCTGATCGACGAAGGCGAAGAGGACTACGGCGATGCCATCGAGGCCCGCCTCCGCGCAGCCAGCGGCGCCGCTGTGCAACGCCTCGCGATGTCCTCGGTCCGGCGTGCCCGTGGGCGCCGGGGCGTGACGTCCCTCGACACCGATGCTGGCTCGGTCCCCTGCGACGCCGTGGTGCTCGCTTCGCGCCGTGCCCCCCACACCGAGCTCGCCCAGCAAGCGGGCGCCAAGGTGCACTTCGAGGGGGATCGATTCGTGATCGAGGTGAACGACGACGGCAGCACCGCGCACCCACGGACCTTCGTGGTGGGCAGCGCGGCGGGTCTGCGAGGCGACGAGGCGCTCGCGCAGTGCGAGCGCGCCGTCGCCGCGATCGAGCGCGCCCTGGAGGCCGACCGTGGCTGATCGCGTCTTGGTGTGCCGCTGCGAGGACGTGACCGAGGCCGAGGTGCGCGAGGCGCTCTCGCTCGGGCACCGCGATCTCGAGTCGGTGAAGCGCTACACCGGCTTCGGCACCGGCTGGTGCCAAGGCAAGCAGTGCACGGCGCTCTGCGCGCGGCTGATCGTGTCGCTCGGCGGCGAGGTGCCCGCGGGCCCCATCACCCCGCGGCCGCCGTTTCATCCGGTGAAGATCGCGCACCTCGCGACGCTGCTCACCGGCGAGCACGATCGCGCCCACCCCGAGCGCGACGCGCAACGAGCCGATCCCAAGAAGGGCGAGCCATGAGCGGCCTCGCGATCGCCAAACGCGAGCTGCCCGAGCGCGCGGAGACCGTCATCATCGGCGGCGGCATCATGGGCCTCGCGACGGCCTTTCACCTCGCGCACCTCAGCAGGGAGAGCAAGCGCACCGAGCGCATCGTGGTGCTCGACCGCACCTACCTCTGCGGCGGCGCGTCGGGACGCAACGGCGGCGGGGTGCGCGCGCAGTGGTCGAGCGCGACCAACATCGAGCTGATGCGCCGCTCGCTCGATCGCTGCGCGGACTTCGCGACGCAGATGCGGATGAACGTGTGGTTCCGCCGCGGCGGCTACCTCTTCCTCGCGCGCAACGAGGAGCGCGCCAAGCAGCTCGAGGCGAGCGCCGAGCTGCAGCGCGCGCATGGCTTGAGCACCCGCATCCTCACGCCATCCGAGGCGCGCGACGTCGTGCCGCAGCTCGACGTCACGGGCTTGGTCTGCGCGAGCTGGAACCCGGACGATGCGGTCGTCTTCCCTTGGCCGTTCGTGTGGGGATACGCGCGCGCCGCGCAGGAGCTCGGGGTCGAGCTCCACACCCACACCAAGGTCACCGCGCTCGAGACGAAGGGCAGCGCGCTCAGCGCGGTGGTCACCGATCGCGGCGTGATCGCGACCGAGCGGGTGCTGGTCTGCGCGGGCGCGTGGAGCCCGGAGATCACCCGGATGGTCGGCATCGAGCTCCCCTCGCGCCCGCATCGCCACGAGATCTGCTCGACGGAGCCGCTCAAGCCCTTCCTCAAGCCGCTGGTCGGTGATCTCGAGGACGGCCTCTATTTCTCCCAGTCGGCGCGCGGCGAGATCGTCGGCGGCATCGGCAACGCGGATGTTCCGCACGGGATCGATCAGCGCTCGAGCGCCAAGTTCCTCGGCCTCTACGCCCGCGCGCTGCAGCGGGTGATGCCGCAGCTCGGCGCGATCAAGATCCTGCGGCAGTGGTCGGGTTGCTACGACCTGACGCCCGACGGCAACCCGCTCTGCGGCGCGGTGGACGAGGTGCGTGGGCTCCATCTGATGAGCGGCTTCATGGGCCACGGCTTCATGATGGCGCCCATCATGGGCGAGCTCTTCGCGCGGCACTTGCTGTTCGGAGAAGAGCAGGCGCTGTTCGATCGTTGGGCGCTGCGGCGCTACAAAGAGGGCAACCTGCTCTCGGAGAGCATGATCCTCGGATGACCAAGAAGCGCGACGAGCCGAGCACGACGACCGGAGGCGACACCGCCTCCAGCGAGGACGTCGTCCCCTTCGAGCAGCTGCTCGAGCGGCTCAGCGAGGTCGCCGACAGCCTGGAGAAGAGCGACGTCCCCCTCGAGAAGGCGCTCGCGCTCTACGAGGAAGGGGTGAAGCTGGCGCAGCGCGCCGAGGCCCGCCTCACCCAGGCCGAGGCGCGGATCGAAGAACTCACCCAGTCGGGCCAGACGGTGCCGCTCGATCCGAAGAAGCGCTGAGCGCCGTCGCTCTTCGCGATCGCGACCCCGAAACGACGAATCCCACGTGCTTCGAAGAGGACGTGGGATTCGCTCTGCTCGCTCCTGAGAGGAGCCCTCCGGATCAGCGCTTGCTGAACTGGAACTTCTTGCGGGCGCCGGGCTGACCGGGCTTCTTCCGCTCCTTCTCACGCGCGTCGCGGGTGAGGAGGCCGGCCTTCTTGAGCGCGGGGCGATTCTCGGGGTCGACCACGAGGAGCGCGCGCGAGATGCCGTGACGAACCGCCTCGGCCTGAGCCGCGACGCCGCCGCCGTTGACGGTCGCCATCACGTTGAACTGACCGGTCTTCTCCACCGCCTCGAAGGCCTGGTGGACGATCATCTGCGAGGTCTCGCGCGGGAAGTAATCCGGCAGCGTGCGCCCGTTGATGGAGATCTGGCCGTCGCCGTTGCTGAGGAAGACCCGAGCGATCGCGCGCTTGCGCTTGCCGGTGCCGTACTTCTTGCCGTGAATCGTTGCGGTGGTCATTCGAGTTCTCTCAGATCGCCAGGGCGGTGGGCTGCTGCGCGGTGTGCGGGTGGGTGGCGCCGGCGTACACCTTGAGCTTGCCGTGCATGGCGCGGCCCAGGGGGTTCTTCGGGAGCATGCCCTTGACCGCCTTCTCGATGGCGAACTCGGGCTTGCGATCCATCAACAAGCGGTAGCTCTCGGAGCGGAAGCCGCCCGGGATGCCGGAGTGCTTGTAGTAGAACTTCGTGTCCAGCTTGCTGCCCGTCAGCTTCACCTTGTCCGCGTTGATCACCACGACGAAGTCGCCGGTGTCGACGTGCGGGGTGTACTGGGCGTGGTGCTTGCCGCGAAGGACGCTGGCGACGCGCGAAGAAAGACGACCGAGGGGGACGTCCGTGGCGTCCACGACGAACCACTTCCTGTTGACTTCCGCGGGGCTGACGCTGTGGGTCTTCATGCTGAATCCAGAGAAATTCCGGGCGAGGGCCCGGTTGAAGGGCGGCTGATCTAGCTGCGGTGGCCCGAGCCGTCAAGCAACGGGGTGATCATTCGGGCTCGCGCCTGATCCCTCGGGCCGAACCGGCGCGCGCGAGGGTGGCGCGAGGGGTGGAGAAAGAGGAGCGCTCAGCTCTCGTCGTCGTCGGGATCGCCCGCCAGCGCCGCGATCGCGTCGGCTGCGAGATCGCCGATCGGCGCCTCCGCGTCGTCGACGTCGACCAGGGTCACCCGGCGCTTGTCGTCGAGCAGCTTCTCGAGCGCGCGGATCGCGAGCGGATCGCCGCGCTGCACCGTCGCCTCGATCGCAGACGCGACCACCTCGGCGCTCGGATGCGCCAAGAAGCGCAGCATGAGCGGGAGCGGATCGGGATCGAAGATCTCGGCGAGGATGAACGGCAGCTCTTCCATCGAGTGCCCCTCGTGCTTGCGATCGAGGCGCGCTTCGATCGCGGTCGCGACCTCCTTGAAGCGCTCGTAGCCCACGTCGAGCAGGGCCTCGCCGGCCTCCACGCGCACCGAGGGCTCCTCGTGATCGAGGCCGCGCATCAGGATGTCGACGGCCTTGCCGCCCTCGAGTTGCGCCGCGAGATCGACGATGCGGCGGATGCGCAGCACCTGCTCGCCTTCGTCCTCGAGCTTCTCGGCGCTCTTGAACGCGCCATCGAGCACGTCGAGCAGCGGGCCCGGGGCGCCCGCGTCGAGGAAGCTCTCCTCGGCGCGAAGGAGCTGACGGTCGGCCTCGAACATGGCCTCGAGGTGGGTGGTGGGGTTCTTCACGAGCAGCTCCTGATTGATCGCGCGTCGCGCGCGCGGCGGAACTACCACGCTCGTTGCCACGGGCAAACGGCAGCGGCTAAGAGATCGGCGTGGCGCGCCGCGACGACGACGAGGACGAAGGCCCGTTCGCGGTGGTGCATCGCTTGGTGGCGCAGATCCCCCGCGGGCAGGTCGCGACGTACGGACAGATCAGCGCGCTCATCGGGCGCAGACTCACGCCGCTCGGCGTCGGCTGGGCGATCCGCGCGGCCCCCGATGGCGCGATCCCTTGGCAGCGGGTGGTGAACGCGCAGGGCCGGATCTCCACCGACGATCAGCACCCCGGTCTTCAGCGCGAGATGCTCGAGAGCGAGGGCGTGATCTTCGATGCGCGCGGCCGGATCGATCTCGATCGCTTCGGCTGGAGCGGCGACGCGAACGCGGAGCCGCGCGCGAAGAAGGCGGGCGCGAAGAAGGCGAGCGCGAAGAAGGCGCGCACGCCGAGGAGCGGGCGTTGAGCGAGACGATCGAGGCGCGTCCCACCTGCGCGCGCTGCGAGCGCCCCGAGCGCCTCTGCTACTGCGCGCACATCGTCCCGCAGCGCACGCGCACCCGCGTCGTGCTCTTGCAGCACCCGCGTGAGAGCGGCCTCGCGATCGGCACGGCGCACATGGCGCGCCTCTGCTTGCCCGACGCCGAGCTGCACGTCGGGGTGCACTTCTCGACCGAGCGGCTCGCTTCGATCCTCGACGATCCGGCGCGGCCCGCGGCGCTGCTCTGGCCTGGTGACGGCGCAGTGGATCTGCTCTCTGCACCCCCGAGCGGACCCATCACGCTCGTGGTGATCGACGGGACGTGGCCCCAAGCCAAGTCGCTGGTGCGCAACAACCCCGCGCTGGCGGCGCTGCCGCGCTACGCATTCGCGGCGCCGTCCCCCAGCACCTACCGCATCCGCCGCGAGCCCAAGGCCGAGTACCTCTCCACCATCGAGTCGCTGGCGTACGTGCTCGGGCTGCTCGAAGGCGCGCCCGAGCGCTTCGCTTCGATGCACGCGCCGTTCACCGCGATGGTCGAGCACCAGCTCGCGTTCGCTGCGTCTCAGGGCTCGCCGCGGCGCAGGGTGCGCCGGGTCGCGCGCGCGCCGGTCCCCCCGATGCCGCCCGCGATCTACCGACAGCGATCGCAGGACCTGGTGTGCTTGGTCGCGGAGTCCAACGGCTGGCCGCTGGCGAGCGGGCGACAGCAGCGCGAGCACCCTGGGGAGCTGCTGCACCTCGTGGCCTCGCGCGCCACGGGCGAGGTGCTCGACGTGGTGCTGGCGCCTGCGAGCGAGCTGGCGCCGGGCACTCCGTCGCAGATCGAGCTCTCCGAAGCCACCCTCGCGGAGGGCGTTGCGCTGGCCGAGGCACGCGCCGCGCTCGCGACGTTCTTGCGTCCGAGCGACGTGCTGGTCACCTGGGGCACGCACACCCGCCGGGTGCTCGAGACGGCTTCGCTCCCGATCCCAGGCGAGCACCTCGATCTGCGTCGGCAAGCGCGCATCCACGCCAGCGAGCGGGTCGGTCCGATCGACGCGTTCCTCACCCGGCTCGGCGGGCACGCAGCGCCCGTGGCCCGAGGCCGGGCCGGCGCGCGGGCGGGGACGATGCAGGCCATCGCGCTGCACTTCGCCGCCCGCGCAGCACCCTGAGGCTGAGGTACGATGGCGCCGATGCGTCACCCCGCGTGGCTCGCGCTGTTCGTTCTCGCCGTGACCTCGGGCGCCTGCGCGCCGACCTTGAGCCGGGGATCCAGCTGCCTGCGCGCGAGCGAGTGCGCGGCGCCCTTGGTGTGCCTCGGCGGTCGGTGCCTCGAGCAGTGCGTGGTGCAGGCGGACTGTCC
>CAYZQM010000248.1:0-10074 GCA_964480175.1 uncultured Sandaracinaceae bacterium | reverse complement strand
ACCGTGGAGCGAAAAGCGACGAATCAATGGAGCCGTCGTTTGCTCTGTTGATTCGTCGCTTTTCGCGGAGCGGCGGCCCGAAGGGCCGGGGTTGAGGCCGCCGAGCACACCGGTACGCTGATGATCCCCGAGCAGCCTAGACAGGTTGGTGCGGGAGGCGTTCGGAGGTGGGTGCGGGAGGAACGGTCTGCGATGCGACGCGAGCCTCTGGGCCTGCTGCTCGGTGAAGAGCGTTCACGTTCACGACCACGATCACGATCACGTTCACGACGGTCGCGCTGCGCAGCGGTGAGCTCTTCCGCCGCCTCTGTCTCTGCCTATGCGGCTGTCTCTGTCTCTGAGTCGGGCACGGGCACGGGCACGGGCGCGGGCGCGGGTCTGTCGCTGCCACTGCTGCTGTCTCTGCTGCTGTCGCTGCCTCTGTCTCTGTCTCTGTCTCTGTCTCTGTCTCTGTCTCTGCCTCTGCCTCTGTCTCTGTCTCTGCCTCTGTCTCTGTCTCTGAATCGGGCACGGGCGCGGGCACGGGCACGGGTCTCTGTCTCTGCCCCCGTACCGCTCGCGACCCCGCTCACCCCGTCCTTCCCACCGCCGGCACGGTCAAGCCCCTCGCCCTCAGCTTCTCCACGATCCACCGCTCGGCCTCCCCGTACGTGCTCACCACCACGTGATCTCCGGGCATCGGCCGTATCCACAAGATCGCGGTCAGCGCGCCGCGGATGATCGGGGACGTGATCACCAGCGCGTTGCCCACCGAGTTCCGGCGCACGGTCGCGTCGTGCTTCTCCATCCACTCGGCCTGCATGCGCCGCTGCTTGGCGGACATGCTCGTGAGCCGCGCTGCGTCCACCACCATCCCGTGCGGGCGATCGAGCGCGAAGACCTCGCGAGCCACCTGATCGAGGTAGCGGCTGAACTCCTCGTCGCTCGGGGAGCCCTCGAAGCGCAGCACCACCAAGGGAAGCCGTGACACGTCGACGTGGATGGGCATCGTCGGCCAGCGTCACCGAACCCGCGCCGTCCGCGCAAGGCCCATCGCGTCCGCCGCGATCACGGACAGGGCGGCGCCCCGCTCCCGCGGGCCACGAGCGTGCGGCAGCGCTCGCACTCGCCGGCCTCGCAGCGTCGCCAGAGCACGAAGCGCAGCGCCTCGCTGGCGGAGGTGTGCCCACCCCGCTCGGCGGTGGTGAACGCGTCGATCGCGTCGTCGTCGCGGCTCAGGTGCGTGAGCGACACGCCGTGGTTGTACGCGTGGCTCGCCGAGTCGGGATCGAGGCGCCGGGCGCGCGCCAAGAGCGCTTCGGCCGATGCGGCGTCCGGCGGGGTCGCGTCCATGAGCGCGAGCGCCTCGTCCGCGAGGCAGCGTGCCGCGGCGTCGTGCCCGTCGGCCAGGCGGTCGCTGGCGCGCACGAAGTGATCGCACGCCTCGGCCTCGCGCCCCGCGCGGCGGTAGGCGACGGCGAGGTTGTAGAGCACGTAGCCGTCGTCCTCCGCGATCGCGCGGGCGGCTTCCAGCGACGCGATCGCGTCTTCGTTGCGATCGCTCTCCAGCGCCGCCACCCCGAGGCGACCGTGGCAGTAGGCGGCGTCCATCCGGTGGCGGGGCTCCGCCTCGATCGGGCGCTCGATCGCGAGCAGCCGATCGTAGGTGGCGCAGAGCTCGGGCACGCGCTCGGCACGATGGTAGGCGACGGCGAGGTTCTGTAGCCGCCGCGGATCATCCGGGCCCAGCGCGTCCGCGTGCTCCAGCTCGATCACGGCCCGCGCCGCATCGCCGAGCTCGAGCGCTGCGAGGCCGCGGCGCTCTGCATCCAGCGCAGGCGCGCCGACGAGGTTCAACCGATCCCGCGCCACGGGGAGATCGACGCCGACCGCGATCACGCCGACCACGAGCGCACCGACCGCGCCGGCGATCTTCGTCGTGGGCCGCATCATCGCGCCGGTCAGCGCGCCAGCGATCGCGCCGACGCCGTGCGCCACGTTGCCGACCGGCAGTACGCCGGTGATCGTCGTGATCACGCAGAAGACGAACCACGCGGCGAACAGGAACGCGGTGCGGCCATCGACCCACTCGGCCCACTGCAGATCGCTCTGCCCCCGCACCCACCCGTACGCCACGATCCCGTAGCCGATCCCGGACAGGCCCACGCCGCCCCAGAAGAGCGCGTGCTCGCCGAGGTTCGCGGCGATGCCCCACAGCGCGTACGCCAGCAGCGTGCGCGCGCTGCCCAGCTCCCGCTCGACGTGCACCCCGAGCACGCAGAGCCAGTAGAGGTTGAAGATCAGATGCAGCGGCGAGACGTGCACCAACGCGCTGGTGAGCGCGGTCCACGGTCGCTCGATCAGCGCGTCGCCTCGCATCGCGAGCACGTCGATGTCGAGCCCCGCGTACTGCATCGCCGCGACGCCGACCGCGAGCGCGGCGAGGCCCGCGGTGGCGGGCCGCTGCACGAGCTCGCCCGCGCTCGGAAAGCTCGCGGCCACTGCGCGCGGTCAGTCCTTCTTCTTGGCGCGCGCGCTGGCCTTCTTGGCGGCCTTCTTCTTCGGCGCGGCAGCCGCCTTCGGCTTGGCCGCGGCCTTGGGCGCGCTCGCCCGCTTGGTGCGGGCCTTCTTCGGCGCGGGGCCGCGCTCGCGGCGCTCGGCCAAGAGCTCCTGCGCGCGCTCGGGCGCGATCGAATCCACGCTGTCGCCGCGGCGCAAGCTCGCGATCGTCTCGCCGTCGGTCACGTACGGTCCGAAGCGTCCGTCGCGCAGCACGATGGGCTTCTTGCTCACCGGATCTTCGCCGAGCTCCTTGAGCGGGCCCTTCGCGGGACCCGCCGCGCGACGCTGCCGCTCCTTGGGCTTGGCCAAGAGCGCGAGCGCCTCGGCCATCGTGACCGTGAACAGCTGGTCCTCCTTCTCGAGGCTCCGGCTCTCCTTGCCCTTCTGCACGTAGGGTCCGAAGCGCCCGTTCTGCGCGACGATCTCCTCGCCGTCCTCGGCCTTGCCCACCACGCGCGGAAGCTGCAGCAGCTTGAGCGCGTCCGAGAGCGTCAGCGTGTCGGCGCTCATGCTGGAGAAGAGCGACGCGGTCTTGGGCTTCTCCGCCTTGCCGCCCTCGCCGAGCTGCACGTACGTGCCGAAGCGACCGGTCTTGAGGAACACGGTCTGGTCCGACTCGGGGTCGGTGCCGAGCTCCTTGTCCTTGCTCGGCGCTGCGAGCAGCTCGAGCGCGCGCGTGACCTTGAGCTCGTCGGGCGGAAGATCCTCGGGGATCGAGACCGTGTCCTCGCCGCGCTGCAAATACGGTCCGAACTTGCCGACCCGCGCCACCACCTCGACGCCGTTCTCGTCTCGGCCGAGCGGGATCGAGTTCACGGCGCGCGCGTCGATGTCGCCCATCTTGTCGCCGCTCACCAGCGCCTTGAGGCCGAGCTCGAGGGGCGAGCCAGTGTCCGCGCTCGAGGCGCCGAAGTAGAAGCGCTTGAGCCACGGCACCGCGTTCTCGTTGCCGTTGGCGATGGCGTCGAGATCGTCTTCCATCTTCGCGGTGAACGCGTAGCTCACCAGCTCGGGGAAGTGCTTCTCGAGCAAGGTCACCACCGCGAACGCGGTGAACGACGGCACCAGCGCGTTGCCCTTGCGCCAGACGTAGCCGCGATCCTGGATGGTCCCGATCGTGGACGCGTACGTCGAGGGGCGACCGACGCCCAGCTCTTCGAGGCGACGCACCAGCGAGGCCTCGGTGTATCGCGCGGGCGGCTGGGTCTCGTGGCCTTCGGCCTCGAAGGTGAGGCCCTTCAGGATCTCGCCTTCTTTCAGCGGCGGCAGGTGACGCTCGCGCCCCTCGAGCTCGGCCTCGGGATCGTCCGAGCCCTCGACGTAGGCGCGCAGGTACCCGGGGAACTCGATGGTGTTGCCCGACGCGGAGAGCTCGACCTTCTTGTTGTCCGCGGTCTGTCCGTCGAAGCGCACCTGCACCGACTCACCGCGCGCGTCCTGCATCTGCGAGGCGACGGTGCGCTTCCAGATGAGCTCGTAGACCTTGGCCTCGTCGGGGTTGAGATCGCCCGCGAGATCCTCGGGCAGCGGCCAGCTCTCGCCGGCGGGACGGATCGCCTCGTGGGCCTCCTGCGCGTTCTTCACCTTGTTCGCGTAGAGGCGCGGCGAGGCAGGCAGATAATCGCGACCGTAGAGCGCCTCGATGCGCTGGCGCGCCGCGCCGAGCGCGGCCGTGCTCAGCGTGGTCGAGTCGGTCCGCATGTACGTGATGAGGCCCTGCTCGTAGAGGCGCTGCGCCGCCTTCATCGTGCGCTGGGTCGAGAAGCGCAGCTTGCGGCTCGCCTCCTGCTGCAGCGTCGAGGTCATGAACGGCGCGTGCGGCGAGCGCTTGTAGGGCTTGCGCTCGACCGAGCGCACCTTGAACTCGCGGCCGCTCAAGCCCGTCGCGAGCGCCTTCGCGTCCGCCTCGCCGAGCACCAGCACGTCCTTGCCGAGCTTGCCGTCCGCGCCGAAGTCCTTGCCGGTCGCGAGGCGCCGGCCTTCGACCGCGGTGAGCGCGGTGGGCACCGCGTCCGGGATGCCCGCGCCCACGTCGCCCTTCTTCAGATCGCCCGAGAGATCCCACCAGCTCGCGTTCACGAACGCCATGCGCTCGCGCTCGCGCTCGACGACGATGCGCGTCGCGACCGACTGCACCCGTCCCGCCGAGAGCCGCGGCAGCACCTTCTTCCAGAGCACCGGCGAGACCTCGTAGCCGTAGAGGCGATCGAGGATGCGGCGCGCCTCCTGCGCATCGACCAAGCGGCGATCGATCTCGCGCGGCGCATCGAGCGCCTCCTTGATCGCCTTCTTGGTGATCTCGTGGAAGACCATCCGCTTGGTCGGCACCTTCGGCTGAAGGACCTCGGACAGGTGCCAAGCGATCGCCTCTCCCTCGCGGTCTTCGTCGGTCGCGAGGTAGAGGGTGTCGGCGCCCTTGAGCAGCTGCTTGAGCTTGGCGATCTGCTGTCGCTTGTCGGCGTCGACCACGTAGAGCGGCTTGAAGTCGTTCTCCACGTCCACGCCGAGCTTGGCCCAGCTCATCTTCTTCATGGCCTCGGGCACGTCCTCCGCCTTCTTGGGCAGGTCGCGGATGTGGCCGATGGAGGGCTCGACGACGTAGCCATCCCCCAAGTAGCCCGCGATGGTGCGGGCCTTGGCGGGCGACTCGACGATGACGAGGGCGTGGTTCTTGCCGGACATAGGGCGGGCGAAGTTGGCACGCGGATCTACGGCCGCGCAAACCGCGGAAGGACGATTCGATCCCAAGTACTGGAACTCGCAGCTGTATTTCGCGAGCGCCGGAGCGCGCCGATCGGCGGGGATACCTCTTTACTAGGGTCCAGCTCGCCCGTTGGGGCTCGCGGTCGCTTCGCGCCGCAGCGCGTTATGGCCCACGCTTGCGCGGTGACCCGCTACGACCGCGACTTTCGTCGGATCGCTCGCAGCCTCTCGCGCCTGGAGCTCGCCCACAGCAAGAGCGCCGAGGACGAAGAGCTCGATCCGTCGCTCTTGCTCGGTCCCGATCGTGAGGCGCGCGTGGGCACGGCGCGCTTTCTGGGCTTCTACGGGACGAGCGGCCTCGAGCTCGCGTTCGAGCGCTATGGCCTCTACGCGGCGCTCGCGCGTCGCGGCTTCACCGAGCCCCAGCTGAGCCTCCGCCTGGAGAGCCAGCGGCACACGCTGATCCTCGACGCGCCCAAGCCGGGCGGTGAGAAGGTGCGCCTGCTCGAGCTCGTGGTGCGACGCGACGCGATGCTGCCTGCGCCGCCGACCGGCATGCCCGCGCTGAGCAAGCAGTACGAGGTGATCACGATCGACTGGCTGCTGCTGCAGAACCCGCTCGCGTCGTTCACGCCCGAGCGCCCGCGGCTGCCGGGTCAGAACCATCCGGGCCTCGGCGTGGGCTGGCGGGTGCTCGCGATCCTCTACCGCGCGGCCGAGCGGCTCGGCGCCTCGGGGCTGGTGACCGTCGCCGATCACCTGCACAACGCCGAGCACTACGTGCGCGAGCTGCCCTTCTTCGATCCCGCGCACGCAGGGAGGCTGCGCGCGCTCCTGCGCCTCCTTCGCCACGAGCAGAAGCTCTCGGTCGCCGAAGCGAGCTGGGCGATGGAGTGGGGCTGCATCAAGGACGGCAAAGGCGAGCCGGTCGCGTGGCGCGGCGAAGCGCAGGTCGCGACCGAGGATGACGAGCTGCGCGCGTACTTCAAGAGCCCGCAGTACGCGGCGCTCGCCAAGGTCGGCGAGGAGGCCTGCCGCTTCACGCTGGATCGCGAGGCCTTCGAAGCGCGCTGGAAGGAGGCGGAATCGAGCGGCCTGCTCTACGCGAGCCAGAGCGAGTTCGATCCCGAGGGCGATCTGCCGTGAGCATCGAGCGCAGAAACGAATCGAGGCGCCGTAGCGCCTCGTGGTGTTCGTCGTTCTGAGCGGACTCAGGAGGATTCGAACCTCCGACCCTCGGCTCCGTAGGCCGATGCTCTATCCAGCTGAGCTATGAGTCCAGCGGCACGCTCGCTCACGCGACCGGGCCGAAAGAGGCGCGCATCTTAGCGGCGGCGCTCAGTCTGTCAATCTCGCTCTTTCGTCACGCCCTGCGCGCGCAGCGGCCACGGCTTTCCAGACGACTTGGATCGGGGCTTACGTCCGCACTCGGCCTCGTTACGTACGCCAGGTACGCGCCTCGACACTCGCTTGCGGGCGCGCTCCCGCTGCAAGCCGCCTGAAAAGCCGAGTGCTGGGGGAGCTGCGCAACGCGTGTACGATGCGCGGCATGCAGGGATCGCCCATGTCGAGCGCCGAGTTGACCGCGTCGGACCAGCCGCTCTCGCGCGCCGCGATCTTGGCGGTGGTGGTCGCTGCGCTCGGGTACTTGGTCGACATCTACGACCTGATCCTCTTCGGCGTGATCCGCGACGCGAGCCTCGAGGGCATCGGCGTCCCGTTGGCCGAGCGCGCGCACGTCGGCGAGAACCTCATGTCGATCCAGATGGCGGGCATGCTGCTCGGCGGGATCGTGTGGGGGATCTTGGGCGACAAGCGGGGGCGGCTGTCGGTGCTCTTCGGATCGATCCTGCTCTACTCGCTCGCGAACATCGCCAACGGCTTCGTCACCGACGTCACCACCTACGCCGTGCTGCGCTTCGTCGCGGGCGTGGGCCTCGCGGGCGAGCTCGGCGCAGGCATCACGCTGGTCACCGAGCTGATCGACAAGAAGCGCCGCGGTCTCGCGACCACCGTCGTCGCCGGCATCGGCATCTGCGGCGCGCTGCTCGCGGGCTTCGTGGGCCGCACGTTCGAGTGGCAGACCGCGTACTGGATCGGCGGCGTGATGGGCCTCTTGCTCCTGTGCTTGCGGCTCGGCGTGCTCGAGTCGGGGATCTTCGCGCGGGTGCGGCAGAGCGACGTGAGCCGGGGAAACTTCTTCGCGCTCTTCTCCACCGCGAGCCGTCGCCGCCGCTACGTCTCGATCATCTTGGCGGGCGTGCCCGTGTGGTACGGCGTGGGCCTGCTCGCGATCGGATCCACCGAGATCACCGGCGCGCTCGGCGTCGATCCCTTGCCCGTCCGCGGCACCGCGATCGTGTGCATGTACACGGGCCTCGCGATCGGCGACTTCGGCAGCGGCCTCGTGAGCCAGGCGCTGAAGAGCCGGCGCCGCGCGATCCTCGCGTTCCTCGGCCTGAACGTCTTCGCGATCGCCTTCTACTTCCTGTTCTCGTCGAGCGCGACGCTGGTCTACGTCGCGTGCTTCCTCCTCGGGATCGCCAACGGCTACTGGGCGGTGTTCGTGACCACCGCGGCCGAGCAGTTCGGCACCAACCTGCGGGCGACCGCGGCGACCACCGCCCCGAACTTCGTCCGCGGCTCGCTCACGCTGATGACGATCCTGTTCCACGCGCTGTCCGAGGTGCTCTCCGTCCCGATGGCCGCGCTGGCCGTCGGCGTGCTCGTGCTCGGCCTCGCGTTCGCCGCCGTCCTCGGCATCGAAGAGACCTTCGGCAAGGACCTCGACTTCGTCGAGACGTGACGCCCGCGACGTGACGCTCGCGACGTGACGCGCAGCGTCGGGGCTGGGGACGTGAGCCAGCGCAGCGTCCGCGATCTTCGCTGAGCCGATCGCGACCCGTCGGGCCACCGAGGCCGCAGTGACCCCCAGCAACGAGGAGGCGACGTTTCCCGGCGGCTTCGGCTACGATGGCGCGGTGACTCGGCCTCCCGACCGGCTGCTGTTCGAAGAGAGTCCGGTTCCGATCACGATCTGCGACGCGACCGGGGTCGTGCTCCAGGTGAACCGCGCGCTCGTCGAGCTGCTCGGCGCGACCGAAGCCCAGATCGTGGGGCGCAACCTCGCGCAGTTCAGGCTCGAGGGGGATGGCGCGCCGGACTTGACCCCGCTCCTGAACCAGCCCGACGAGACCGCGTTCCTCCGCCTCGATCGCCGCTTTCAGCGCCCCGACGGACGCATCCTCGCGGGCCGGGTGATGCTGCGGACCTTCACCGAGCCCACGGGCGAGCGCCGCATCTTCGGACACTTCCTCGACGACACCGCGCGCGCCGAGGCCGAGCGCCGGGTGCGCTACGAGGCATTCCACGATCGCATGACCGGCCTGCCCAACCGCGCGCTCTTCTTGGATCGCCTGGGCCAAGCGCTGCTGCGCGACGCGCCGGGCACCGTGCTGGTCGTCGGCATCGATCGCATGCGCGCCCTGAACGAGGCCTTCGGTCACTCGAGCGGCGACCGCGTCGTGGTCGAGGTCGCGCGTCGCCTGCAGGGCGCGGTCGGTCGAGGCGACACGGTCGCGCGGATCGGCGGCGACGAGTTCGCGCTCCTGGTCGATGGCGAGCTCGACGAGACCACGCCCATCCTGGTGCAAGCCGCGGCGACGCCGACGCTGGCGGGTGATCTGGCGCAGGCGACCGTGACCGCGTCGGTCGGCACGCGCGCGCTCGCGGGTCTGGAGGCGCCCGAGCTGGTGCTCGGCGACGCGATCCTCGCCCTGCAGCGCGCCAAGGAGCTCGGCCGCAACCGGGTGGTGCAGTACGAGCCCGATCTGAGGGGCCGCGCGTCGCGCACCGCCGACATCGCGCGCTCGTTGACCCACGCGGTCGAGCGCGGCGAGATCGACGTCGACCTGCAGGGCATCCACCGCGCGAGCGACGGTCAGCTCGCGGGCTTCGAGGCGCTGGTGCGCTGGCGCAAGAGCTCGCTCGGCGTGGTGAACCCGGTCGAGTTCATCCCGGTGGCCGAGCAGCGTGGGCTCATCTTGGGCATCGGCGAAGAGGTGATGCGCAAGAGCCTCGAGCTGCTCAAGGACTTCCGCGCGCGCTCGCCGCGCGCCGACAAGTTCACGGTCGCGGTCAACGTCTCGCCCGTCCAGGTCCGCGACCGAGCCCACATGCGGAAGCTGCTCGACATCATCGAGCGCTCCGAGGTGCCGCCGAGCGCGGTGAAGATCGAGGTCACCGAGTCGGTGTTCGTCGATCTCACCGGCGACGCGGCCGACGGTCTGCTTCTGCTGCGAGAGCTCGGAGCCCAGCTCTACCTCGACGACTTCGGCACCGGCTACTCGTCGCTGCACCACCTGACCAGCCTCCGCTTCGACGGCCTCAAGGCCGACCGCAGCTTCGTGATCCAGTCGGTGAGCGACACGCGCGCCCACACGCTGTTGCGCTCGATCGCCCAGCTCGCCCGCGGCCTCGACATGGCGACCGTCGCCGAGGGCGTCGAGACCCCGCAGCAGTCGCAGCTGCTCTGCGACGCGGGGTTCGACTACCTCCAGGGGTATCTGTTTCATCGGCCTTCGCCCGCCCATCAGATCACGCTCTGATTGCGCTTGTGTCCTGCGGACGGCCTTTCTGCTTGGCGCTAGCCCTTGTCTCCTCCAGTGGTCTTGGCTACTCGCGTTCTGCCTCGGCGGCGGCGTCCGTCTTCGGGTGATCTTCGCTACTCTCGTTCTGCCTCGGCGGCGGCGTCCGTCTTCGGGTGATCTTCGCTACTCTCGTTCTGCCGAACTGGCCGGTAATTTCTCTGCAGTGCGAGGGGCAGGACCT
>CAYZQM010000247.1:1505-10209 GCA_964480175.1 uncultured Sandaracinaceae bacterium | reverse complement strand
TGGGCCGCGATCATCGGGGTCTTCGCCTTTCGGATCCGCGCCTGATGCGTGGCGTCCTCGAACTTCTGCGCCTGGAAGTAGTGCTCGCTGGTCGGCCAGCGGAGTCCGCCGAGCCGGATCGGATAGGGCGCGAAGTTCGAGAACGCCCCGTACTCGTCGCCGACCGAGTAGAAGTGGATGACCTCGCGCACGCGTGCGGGCGTACCACGCGCCGCGGGATGCGACCGGGCGCATCCCGCGGGCTGGCGGCAGCTCAGCTCACGAAGGGGCCGTTCGGGTCCAGGTCGGGAGTCGGGGTATTCGGCTCCTCCGGCTCGATCGGGGTCGGCTCGTTCGTGGGCTCTTCGCCCGCGCGCCGGCCGCGGCCGGACCAGAGCGAGGGCGCGTATTGCTCCCAGTCGCCCTCGTGCCAGCGCACGAAGCGCACCGCGCGCCGCAGCTCGTCCCACTCGGCGAGCACCAGGCTGTACGCGCGCGTGCGCAGCTCCGCCGAGGGCGACGCGCTCGGGCTCTGCTCGCGCTCACCCGGCTCCTTGATCAGCCGCGCCGCGAGCTCCTTGGCCTCGATGATGTCGGCTTCGGTCACCGCCGTCGCCCCGAGCAGCGCGGCCCGGTGATCGTGGTGCGCGTTCGCGAGCATCAACAGATCCTGCGCCTGGTTCTTGTGACCCACGTTCCCGCGCAGGTTCGCGATCGCAGCCGCCGGCATCTTGCCGCGCGCCACCGCCGAGCGTGCATCGAAGTAGAGCATCTCGCGCAGCGCGAGCGCCCGCTCGCTCAAGTCGGAGAAGCTCGGCGACTTCTCCACCATGAGGAAGCGGACGTGCGCCTCCTGCATCGCCTCGACGGTCTTCTCGATCCCCCCGAGGATCGCCAGATAGCCCGGCCCCGCCTGCGCGAGGATGGCCGCGCGCAGCGTGTCGAGCTCGGGCAGCGAGCCGATCACCACCGACGCGATGGTGGGGATGTCGTGGCGCACCGCGCGGACCTGGTCGTCCGGTAGCGCAGCGATGGCCTCCTTCTTGGCCTCGAGCGAGGCGGCGAAGTCGACGGTGGAGGCGATGGGCGAAGTGATGGGAGCCATGAGAGACCTCTTTCGAATGGGCTGGGAAACGTCACGCAACGGCGCGTGATGGCCCCTCATCGCGAGGTCCCCTTCCCCGTTGCCTCTTCCAATGCGCTCGACGTCGATTTTCTGATCGGTGATCCCCTGGGGATGAGCTCGGGTCAGCTCGGGCGGTCGTGCGACCGCGGATCGTTGAGGTCAGCTCAACGAAACCTATGGCACTGACCATCGGTCGTTGAGGTCAGCTCAACCATTGGTGGTCGAGCGACCCGTTTCGTTGAGGTCAGCTCAACAGAACCTATGGCACTGACCATCGGTTGTTGAGGTCAGCTCAACCGTCGGTGGTCGAGCGACCCGTTTCGCTGAGGTCAGCTCAGCTCGTGGCGCTCATTCGATCGCCGCGGCCGAGATCACCCGGCGATGCATCCATGCGCCGGTGCGGCAACGCACGTCCAGCCAAGGCCAAGCCTCGTAGGCTGCCGCCCCCATGGCCGAGACCTCGAACGCCCCCGCCACGCCCGTCGCCTTCGACACCCACCCGAGCCGTTACAAGCACTGGAAGCTCTCGGTCGAGGGCGAGCTCGCGCGCCTCACGATGGACGTCGATCCCGACGGCGGCCTGCGCCCCGGCTACGAGCTCAAGCTCAACAGCTACGACCTCGGGGTCGACATCGAGCTCGCCGACGCGGCGCAGCGCATCCGCTTCGAGCACCCCCAGGTGAAGTGCGTGGTGCTCACCAGCGGCAACGATCGCGCGTTCTGCTCGGGCGCGAACATCTACATGCTCGGGGCCTCGACCCACGCGTGGAAGGTCAACTTCTGCAAGTACACCAACGAGACCCGGCTCTCGCTCGAGGACGCCTCGCAGCACAGCGGCATCAAGTGGCTCTGCGCGGTGAACGGCGCGTGCGCTGGCGGCGGGTACGAGCTCGCGCTCGCGTGCGACGAGATCGTGCTCATCGACGACGGCGCCTCGGCGGTCTCGCTCCCCGAGGTGCCGCTGCTCGCGGTGCTGCCTGGTACGGGCGGCCTCACTCGCTTGGTCGACAAGCGCCACGTGCGACGCGATCGCGCGGACGTGTTCTGCACCACGAGCGAGGGCGTGCGCGGCAAGCGCGCGGTCGAGTGGGGCATCGTCGATGCCGTCGCGCCGCGCAGCAAGTTCGACGCGGTGGTGAGCGAGCGCGCCAAGGCGCTCGCGGCGACGGTGAAGCTGAGCAAGCCGAGCAAGGGCATCGCGCTGCCGCCGATCGTGCCCGCGATCGAGGACGGCACCTACCGCTACGAGTACGTCACGCTGAGCGTCGAGGCGGACAAGCGGACCGCGCGGCTCACGGTGCACGCGCCGAAGGCGGCGCCGCCGAAGGATGCCGCGGCGATCGAGGCGGCGGGCGCAGAGCAATGGTCGCTGCGCGCGTTCCGCGAGCTCGACGATGCGATCCTGCGGCTGCGGGTCGAGCACCTCGACGTCGGCATGGTGGTGCTCGAGACGCGCGGCGATCGAGCGCACGTGCTGGCTGCCGACGCGGCGCTGGAGAGTTCGCAGGATCATTGGCTCGCGCGTGAGATTCGGCTGCTTCAGGCGCGCGTGCTGCGGCGGGTGGATCTGACGAGCAAGAGCTTCTTCGCGCTGATCGAGCAGCAGAGCTGCTTTGCGGGATCGCTCCTCGAGCTCGCGCTCGCCGCGGACCGCGTCTACATGCTCGCGGACGACGATGGTGAGGTGAGCGTCGAGGTGAGCGCGGCGAACGCGGGCGCGCTGCCGATGTCGCATGGTCTGTCGCGCTTGGCGGCGCGCTTTCAGAAGAACCCCGAGCAGGTGGGCGTGGTGCTCGGCGAGAAGGGGCCGATCGCCACCGAGCGCGCGGACGAGCTCGGCTTGGTGACCGTCGCGCCCGACGACATCGACTGGGACGACGACGTGCGCATCGCCATCGAGGAGCGCGCGAGCCTGTCGCCGGATGCGCTGACGGGGATGGAAGCGTCGCTGCGCTTCCCGGGCGGCGAGAACGGCGACAGCAAGATCTTCGCGCGGCTGTCGGCGTGGCAGAACTGGATCTTCCAGCGGCCCAACGCGGTGGGCCCGCAGGGCGCGCTCACCAAGTACGGCCAGCCGGATCGTCCCGTGTTCGGCTGGTCGCGCTGCTGATCGATCGCCGACGCTGCGCAGATGCGGAGCAGCGACGGCTGGCACGGCGGACGGTCGCGGGAGTAGCGCGGCGACACGACGACAGGACCGGCTCGTCGTGACGGTGAATGCACGCGCACGCGCCCTCCAGGCGCACGATCGACAACTCAACTACTGAGGACCGTCCCCTTTTGGGCGTGTCTACGTTGTATTTGCTTCGATTTTTGAAACTCAATTACTGAGGACCGTCCCCTTTTGTGAGAGCGCGGCTTGTTTTGTGGCGGTCCGTGGACCACGAAAACATCGCGCTCCCTATTTCTAGGGTCGCGGGGCGCTCAGGTGCAGAGGCCGGTCTCGGTGTCGCAGGTGCGCGAGGGGTCGCAGCTGCTCGTGGTGCACGCGGGGCGGCACACGCCGTCCGTCGCGCCGTCCTCGCCGAGGCACGCGTAGCCGGGTCGGCAGTCGCTCGCGGCGATCACGCACGAGGGCAAGCACTCGCCGATCTCCGGATCACCGATCGCGTCGTCGACGCACACGCTGCCGCTGGGGCACGGGCTCTCGAGACCTTCCCCCGCGTGGCGGCAGCCGATCGAGACGCACATGCCAGCCGACCAACCGTCAGCGTCCTCCGTGCGGCAGCGACCACCGGGGCACTCGCTGTCGACGGCGCAGGGCTCGCCCTGGCGCGCGGGCTGGAACGCCGCCGTGCAGCGACCCGTCCCGGGGTTGCACGTCCGGCGACCGCCGCCGCCCCCGCCGCCGCACACGTCGCTCGTCTCGCACGCAGGGACGCACGCGCGCGGGCTGTCCGGGTTGCTCGGATCGGAGGGACGGCAGGTGTAGCCCGCGCGGCACGAGCCGGGATCGAAGCAGCTGTCGAGGCAGAGGTTCACCTCGCCGCCGCCCGGCGCGCACACGCCGCCGCTCGGGCAGTCGGTGCCACCCAACGTGCAGCCCGCGTAGATGCAGTACGAGCCGGGGTAGCCGCTGGTGCTCTCACGAAGGCAGGTGCCACCCGCGCAGCCCTCGCCGTCGAAGCGGCAGGTGCCGCCGAGCTGCGAGCTCACGAAGGGCACGTCGCAGGTCCCGAGGCCGGTGTTGCAGACGTTGCCCGCCGACGCGCACTCCGCGTCACCCGCGCACGCGGGCGCGCAGTACATCCGACCCGGCGCGCCGTTGACGGGCGAGCACGCGTAGCCCTCGCGGCAGTCCGCGTCGCTCGCGCACGACAACGTGCACAAGCCACCACCGAACGTCTGCGCGATGCACGCGCCGCCTTCACAGCCCGCGTTGGTGGCGAAGTCGCATCCCGTCGCGCAGCTGCCGCTCGGCCAGCCGCTGCCGTCCTCGGTGATGCACGCGCCGCCCGACGGACACTCCGCCGAGCTCTCGCACGGATCGCCCACCATCGAGCTCGGATCGAAGCAGGTCCCCGCGCCGGTGAAGCCGCCGGTGGGATCGCAGCTCAGGCCCTCGCCACAGTCGGCGTCGTCGGCGCAGCCGGCCACGCACACCGGCGTCGGGAGCACCATGAAGTTGGTGCCGCAGCCGTAGCCGGGGCGCTCGCACGCGCGCTCGGTCGACTCGGGATCGCAGTCGAGGAAGCAGTACGCCTGTCCGCCTCCGAAGTTCAGGCAGGTCGAGCCCTCCTCACACGGCAGGTCGGTGCCGCAGATGCTCGAGCAGTAGCCGCCCGTGGTCAGCTCCGCGACGTCGAGGCAGATGCCCTCCGGTCCACACTCCGAGTCCGAGGTGCACGCATCGCCCACGACGCGATCGGGCCGCGGCGCATCGACGCCCGTGTCGAAGAGCGCGCCGTCGAGGTCGAACGTGATCGGCGCGTCCTCGTCATCGGGCGTGTGCGAGGTGTTGCACGCGGACAGGGCGAGGGTGACGGCGAGTACGCAAAGCTGGCGGTGATGCATGAAGGGCCTCGGGTGCGAAGTCGGCGACTCTGCCACCTCGCCGCGCGGGCGCCAGCCCAACGGATTGACGCACCGTGCCGCCGCCGCCAGGCTCGCGCGCCATGACGTACGACGCGCGCAGCGACTGGGATCGGCGATGGGCGGAAGAGCGCGACTTGCCGCGCACGGTCCCTGGTTGGGTCGCGGAGCTGTCGGACGAGCTGCCGACCCACGGGCGCGGGCTCGACGTCGCGGCCGGCGCAGGGAGGCTCGCCGTGTACATGGCGCGTCGGGGCCTGGACGTGGACGCCGTCGACATCTCGCCCGTCGGTCTCGCGCTGGCCCGCGAGGCCGCGCGCGACGAAGGGCTCAAGCTCAAGACCGTCGTCCGCGACCTGGTGCAGCAGGGCCTGCCCGACGGCTCCTACGATCTGATCGCGTGCTTTCACTACCGACAGAGCGGGCTCTTCGATCGCTTGCCGGCCGCGCTGAGCCCAGGCGGCCTGGTGCTCGCCGAGGTCGAGATGGGCGCGGGCCCCGAGCGCTCACTCCCCAACGAGCTGCTCCGCGCCTGCAAGGATCTCCGCGTCGCGTACTACCGCGAAGGCAAGGTCGGCAACCGCACCCTCGCCCGCATCCTGGCGCAGAAGACCTGACGACACGCGTCGACGCGCGCGACGCGAATCTCCGCAGCTCGTGATGCGGACATCGCGGAGCGTTCGACGTCGACGCCTTCGAACGGAAGGGGACCCAGCGCCTGCGCGGCGCGGAGCTCAGCGGAAGGGCGGCGGGTAGCTGCGCACCGCTTGCGCGGTGAAGGTGAAGTCGCCGCTCGCGTCGCGACCTCGGCCCTCGAGGCGATCGAGCGCCGCGTTCACGGTGCCGTCGTAGCTCGCCGCGCCGTCGTCGAAGCGCAGGTGCACCTCGTTGCCCGACTGCTCCCATCGATCGTTGCCGGTCGTCGTGTCGCTGCTCAGGTCGCTGGTGAGCGCGCCATCGCGACCGAGCTCGACGGTGAACGTGTTGCCCCGCGCGGAGATGGTCCAGCGCGAGCCAGCGGCCGAGTAGCACGCGGGCTCGCCCTCGGAGGACGTGTTCAGCTCGCCCTCTTCGCAGCTGCCGCCGCGGTGGCGCTCGGCGCGGAAGTCCCACACGTCGCCGCGTACGTTGGTCACGTCGCCGACGAGCAGCGAGCCGTTGGTGAGCTGTCCGCGGTACTCGACGTAGCGGTTCTGCAAGAAGATCCGGATCACGTCTTCCTGCACGAACCACTCGTCCGTCGCCGGGCCGCCCGCCGCGTCGTCGCTCGACCGCACCCGGCCGCCCGCCATGAGCTCGAGCTCGAAGGTGAGCTCGCCGCCCGGCGCCTGGGTGGTGACGTTCCAGCGGCTGCCGGTCGGGTTCCAGCAGACGTGAGGCGCCATGCGGACCTCGCGCGGATCCTCGCACGCGACGTAGGGCGGGCGCTCCGCGCCGACGGGGCCAGTGCCCACGCGCGGGGTGGTGGTGCCGCCGCAGCCGAAGAGCACGATCGATCCAACCATGCAGAGCGACCCCATGCGGAGCGACCCCGTGCGGAGCGGACCCGTGCGGAGCGAACCAGTGGAGAGGCGCAGCGCGCGCGAGCAGACCGTCATCGTGTCGGAGTCCCTTTCCAATGAAGCGCGGGCGAATCTAACCCCAGAGCGCGGCGCGGTCGATCGGTTCGAGCCACGGCGGACCCGCGGCGCATCGCGGATGCATCAGCGAGGTTCCTCGAGGCGAGCGGCTTCATCGCGGCGCTGCCGCGCGTGCGAGGCGATCGGCGATCGCCCAGCCCAGGCCATCGGGCGGCGGGACCTCGATGCCGATGCGGCTCGCCCCGCTCGCGTCGAGCTCGCGCAAGAGCGCGTAGAGCTGCTGCGCGAGCACTGCGCTGTCGGAGGGGAGCGCCACCCAGCGCGCGCCGGCCGGCAGGGGCGGCGCCTTCCGCGACACCAGCACGAAGGGCGGCTCGCTCGCCACGAACGCGTCGATCTCGTGCGCCGCGAGCGGGACGACCGTCGCGCGCGGCGCGTAGTGCGAAGGGTGAGATCCAGGCGCGCGGACGCCCGAGGGGCCGGCCTCTTCTACGGGCGCACCGAGCACGTCCTCGAGCACCTCGCGGCTCACGCCCCCGCGACGGAGGATGGTCGGCGCACCGCCGCTGCAGTCGACGATGGTGGACTCGATCCCGACGCCCGAGGGTCCTCCGTCGAGCAGCGCGACGTCGGTGTGCCCGAGGTCGGCGCGCACGTGCGCGGCGGTGGTGGGGCTGACCTTGCCGAAGAGGTTCGCCGACGGAGCCGCGACGGGCGATCCCAGCCCGGCGATGAGCGCCAGCGCGAGCGGATGCGCAGGCACCCGGAGCCCGACGGTGTCGAGGCCGCCGGTGACCTCCGTGGGCACGAGCTCGCTCCGCTTCAAGACCAGCGTGAGCGGCCCGGGCCACAGCACGTCGGCCAAGCGTCGCGCAGCGGGCGGCACCTCGCGGGCGTAGCGCCCGAGCTCCGCGGGGCTGCTCAGGTGAAGGATGAGCGGGTGATCCGCCGGGCGTCCCTTGGTCGAGAACACGGCGCGCACTGCGTCCACGCAGAGGCCATCGGCGCCCAAGCCGTAGACCGTCTCCGTGGGAAACGCGACGAGGCGGCCCGCTCGGAGCTCTTCGATCGCGCCTTCGAGCGAGACGTCGCGCATGGGCGCTTCATAGCGCGCGGCGATCGCGACGCATGCGCCCGCTCGCTCGCGCGCGGCTCACATCATCGCGAGCAAACGTGACGCTGCGGGCCTGCGACGCGCGCGTCAGGGCGTGCTGTAGACGCCGTTGGTGATCTCGAGGTTGAACGCATCGCACGAGTCGGCGGCGCCCGCGACCCGGCGGACGCGCACGTTGAAGCGCGCGGTGTTGTTGCTGCAGAAGTTGAGACCGGGGGCGGCCACGTGACCGGCGACCAAGGAGGTGTTGTCCAGCGGCGAGCACGGGCACTCGCCGATGCCGGGCACCGCGGCGGGCGCCATGTCGGTGGCCCAGGTGAAGTCGGTCATCGGCCCAGCGCAGGCCGCGGTCCCGCACTCACCGCGGAAGACGGTCATCTCGTACGCGTCGCCCGGATTCGTCGTGAGCTGCACCCGCACGTAGAAGTTGTCGCAGGTGGTGTCCGGCGTATCGACCGCGTTGAACGAGTACCAGACCTCGCGGCCGCTCGGCAGCGCGTTGCCCATGATGTTCATCATGCTGCCCGTGTC
Source organism: uncultured Sandaracinaceae bacterium (assembly GCA_964480175.1). Lineage (GTDB taxonomy): Bacteria > Myxococcota_A > Polyangia > Polyangiales > Sandaracinaceae > CAYZQM01. The sequence continues at coordinate 1,847 of CAYZQM010000247.1, read as the reverse complement.
GGGCATGTTGCCCAGATCGATGGCGGACGCGCAGGCGACGCCCTCGGTGACGCCAGGGACGCCGGTGCACTCGCAGCCGAGCACCTCGCGCTCGATGTCGAAGGTCCCAGGCGGACACGAGCACGTGCCGGCCATGCAGATGCCGGGCTGCATCCCGTCGTAACACATCTGCGCGGGGTCGCCCTCGTCGGGCGCGCCGTTGCAGTTGTCGTCGCGGAGGTTGCAGATCTCGGGCAGGCGCGGGTTGCGCGTCGGATCGGTCTCGTCGCAGTCCTCCGACGCAGGCGAGCCGTCACCATCCGGATCGTCGGTCCCGGGGACACAGCGGCGCGCGGTGCACAC
>CAYZQM010000247.1:0-1495 GCA_964480175.1 uncultured Sandaracinaceae bacterium | reverse complement strand
CACGTGTTGTCGCCGCGGCACGGCGGGTAGTCGACACACTCGCCATCGATGCAGCGCGAGAGCCCGACACACGGGCCGCCGCTGCCGCAGTTGGGACCGAGCGGCGCGTCGGGTGGCGTGTCGGGACGAACGTCGGTCGACGCATCGGTCGGGCCCGTGTCGCCGGCGTCGCGCGGCGGCCCCGCGTCCATGCGCGTGTCGGCGCGCGGCGTGTCCATGGGCATGCCGCCATCCATCTGCGATCCGACCGCGCATCCCGCGCCGAGGCACGTCATCGACAGCAAGAGCGCTGCGACGGAAGCGGAGGCGCGGATCGCGCTCGCGCAGATGACGCCGATGGACGACCGCGTGTACACCCGAGACCGCTGTGCCATGGCGCCGAAGGTACCACGGCGCGTTTCGGGTGTACACGGAGGCGCCGGGTCCGTGGATCCGGCCCCCGGTCAGGGAGCGGTGTCGGCGCCCACGATGAGGTCGAGCGCGACCGCGGGGTCGGCCGCGTCGCGAAGGCGGCGGCGGATCGCCGGGTCCCGGAGGAGGCGTCCGATGCGCGCGAGGCACTTGAGGTGCTCGCCCGCGCCGCGCTCCGGGCCGACCAGCGCGAAGAGCACGTCGACCGGCTCGCCGTCGATCGACTCGAAGGGGATTCCGTCCTTCGCGACGGCGAGCGCGCCGACGAAGCGCTCGAGCCCAGGCACGCGGCCATGGGGGATGGCGACGCCGCTGCCCACGCCAGTACTGCCCATGCGCTCGCGCGCGTCGAGGACGCGCTTGAGGTTCTCCGGGTCGACCGCGCTCCGCTCACCCGCGCAGAGCAGGCGCGCCATCGCGTCGAGGGCCGCGTCTTTCTGCCGAGCCGCGAGGGCTACGTCGATCCGCGATACGTCGAGGATCTCGCGCAGATGCATGGGTCGGCGCACCTTTGCCCGATGACGCCGGGCGCGTCGAGGAAAAAATCGGCGACGCCTCGAGGGCGGAGGATCAGTACTCGTTGCCGCCGCGGCGATCGAGCTTGCCGGCCATCTGGGCGACGCCGCCCGAGTGGCGCTTGCGATCGGTCGCCTCGGCCTTGCTGTCGCGCATCTGGCGGTCGAGCTTGTCGATCACGAGATCGATGCTGGCGTACATGTCCTCGGACTCGTGCGCACCGGCAGCCGCCCGCGGTCAGCGCGACCTCGACGCGCTGGAGGTGGCGCTCGTGCGACAGGACCATGTCTGCCGCGATCGGCGCGCGGACGTACTTCTGCAGACGCGACAACTTCTCGCGGGCGTAGTTCTTGACGCCCTCCGACGACTCGGTGTTGCGGAACGTGAACGCGACTTCCATCGATGCCTCCAGTTGGGTGCCGAGCTTACCAGCCCCAGCGTGCCCCGGAAACGTCGATGTGCCGAGCGCGCGACACTTTTTGAAACCATGCGCCTCGTCGATCGCGTCGCTCGTGCGAGCGCGACGCCCGCGCATCGCAGGGCGAAGCCCGATGCGCGATGCGGCCGG
>CAYZQM010000246.1:0-10290 GCA_964480175.1 uncultured Sandaracinaceae bacterium | reverse complement strand
CCGCGATCGCGATCGCGCGCGGGTGCTTGCCCGGCACCTCCGGCACCCCGATGGGACACACCAGCCGCGCCAGGTCGTCCTTCGCCACTCCGTCGGCGAGCAGGCGCTTCTCGAAGCGGGCGCGCTTGGTCGCGGAGCCGATGAGACCCAAGTACCCGAAGCGGCCGTGCGCGTAGGCCGCGCGCACCAGCGCGTAGTCGAGATCGTGGCTGTGGGTGAGCACGAGGATCGCGTCGCCCTCGGACACCTGCCGGAGCTCGGCCGTCGGCGTGGCAGTCCACACCTTCTCCGCGAAGGGCGGCACGGCTTCGGGGAACTCCCCCTCGCGCTCGTCGATCCAGCGCACCCGCATCGGCAGACCCTCGAGCACCCGCACGATCTCCTTGCCCACGTGCCCTGCGCCGAAGAGGTGCAGCGTCCGCGTCGGCGGCAAGAACGGCTCGAGCAGCACGCTCACCGCGCCGCCGCAGCACTGCGCGAGCGTGGGGCCGAGCGCGTAGTCCTTCTTGCTAGGACTGGACGCTGCCCCAGCGAGCAGCGCGCGCGCCTCGGCGATCGCCTCGAACTCCAGGTTGCCCCCGCCGATCGTGCCGAGCTGCCGATCGGCCGAGACCACCATCTTGGTGCCCGCCTCGCGCGGGGTGGACCCTTTGGTCTCGGTCACCGTGATCAGCACGCACGGCACGCCGGCCTCGGTGAGCGACGCCAGATCCGAGAGCCACGCGAGCGGTCCGAGCACGGCGGCTCAGCTCGACCGAACGGCCGTGATCGACTTCAGCACCTGCTCGGGCGTCGCCGGTGCATCGAGCGGGGGCACGCAGCGCGCGCCGCCCACCGCGGCGATCGCGTCGCGGATCGCCAAGAAGCTCGAGATCGCGAGCATCAGCGGCGGCTCGCCGACGGCCTTGCTCCGGTAGATCGTGTCCTCGAGGTTGTCCGCGGTGTGCAGCGCCACGTTCATCACGTTCGGCACGTCGCGCCCCGTGGGGATCTTGTAGGTGCTGGGCGCGTGGGTGCGGAGGTTGCCCTTGGGATCCCACCAGAGCTCTTCGCTGGTGAGCCAGCCGTTGCCCTGGATGTAGCCGCCCTCGACCTGCCCGAGATCGATCGCCGGGTTCATCGAGCGCCCGACGTCGTGCAGGATGTCGGCGCGCAAGAACGAGTACTCGCCGGTGAGCGTGTCGACGATGACCTCGGTCGCGGCCGCGCCGTACGCGAAGTAGAAGAACGGCCGGCCCTTGGCCTTCTCTTGGTTCCAGTGGATGCGCGGCGTCTTGTAGAAGCCGGTCGAAGAGAGCGAGATCCGGTTCACGTACGCGAGCTGCACCAGCTCGCGGAATCCGAGCGTCTTCTTGCTCCCGATGGCGATCTGGTTGTCGCGGAAGATCACCTCGGCCTCGGGCACCTCGAAGTGATCCGCGCAGAACGCGATCAGCCGATCCTTGATGGTGCGCGCCGCGGCCTGCGCCGCCTTGCCGTTCAGATCCGATCCGCTCGAGGCCGCCGTCGCAGACGTGTTCGGCACCTTGCCCGTGCTGGTCGCGGTGATGCGGACCTTGTCGAGATCGACCTGGAACTCTTCGGCGACGACCTGACAGATCTTGGTGTGCAGCCCCTGGCCCATCTCCGTGCCGCCGTGGTTGGCCTGGATGGTCCCGTCCTTGTACACGTGCACCAGCGCGCCCGCCTGGTTCAACAAGGTCAGCGTGAAGCTGATCCCGAACTTCACCGGCGTGAGCGCCAGGCCCTTCTTGAGCACCGGGCTCGACGCGTTGAACGCGTCGATGGCCGCGCGGCGCGCCGCGTAGTCCGAGCTCGCATGCAGGCGCGTGAGCAGATCGCCCGTGATCGCGTCGTCGACCTGCATCCCGTAGTGGGTGGTGCAGCGCTCCTTCAGCGCGCCCTTGGGATCGTAGAGGTTGATGCGGCGCACCTCGAGCGGGTCCTTGCCCAGCGTGCGCGCGATCGAGTCCACGATGAGCTCGATGGCCACCATCCCCTGCGGACCACCGAAGCCACGGAACGCGGTGTTGCTCACCTTGTGCGTCTTGCAGCGGTAGCTCGTCACCCGCATGTCGCCGATGAAGTACGCGTTGTCCGCGTGGAACATCGCGCGGTCGGCGATCGCGTTCGTGAGATCCGCCGACATCCCGCCGTTGACCGCGTGGGTCACGTCCATGCCGGTGATGCGACCTTCGTCGTCGAAGCCCACCTCGTACGCGATGCTGAAGTCGTGGCGCTTGCCCGTCATCAGCATGTCGTCGTCGCGGTCGAGCCGCAGCTTCACCGGGCGCTGGGTCCGGTGCGAAAGGAGCGCGGCGATGCACGCGATGAGCGAGGCCTGGCTCTCCTTGCCGCCGAAACCCCCTCCCATGCGCCGCACCTCGGTGGTCACCGCGTGCTCCGAGATGCCGAGCACCTTGGCGATGAGGTGCTGCACCTCGGACGGATGCTGGGTCGAGGTCCAGCAGTGGAACTCGCCGTCGTCCGTCGGGGTGACGACCGCGATCTGCCCCTCGAGGTAGAAGTGATCCTGGCCGCCGATCTCGAGCGAGCCCTTCAGCGTGTGCTGCGCCTTGGCGAGCGCCGCGCGGCAGTCGCCCTGCTCCATCACGTACGTCTTGCCGACGAACTGCTGCTGCCGGATGGCCTCGTGCACGTCGAGGATCGCGGGCAGCGGCGTGTAGGTCACCTCGGCGAGCTTGGCGGCCTTGCGCGCGATCTCGATCGTGTCGGCCGCGATCGCGAGCACCGACTGCCCCGCGTAGAACACCTCCCCCGACGCGAAGACCGGATCGCCGTCGAACACCGGCGCGACCTCGTTGTGCCCCGGCACGTCCGCGGCGGTCATCACCGCGTGCACCCCGGGCAGATAGCACTTGCTCACGTCGATCTTCTCGATGCGCGCGTGCGCGTGCGGGCTCTTGAGCACGTACGCCTGAAGGCAGCCCTTGGGCTCGCGGATGTCGTCGGTGTACGTCGCCAAGCCGGTGACGTGCAGGCGCGCGCTGTCGTGCGGCAGGGCGCGCCCGAGGCCGCCGTCGATGGCGGTCACATGTTCATCAAACGCCATAGCGGTACACCGTGGTCTCGATCTCGGGGCGCTGCGTGTCGAGGAACGCGCGCTCGAGCAGGTTCTTGGCGATCTGCTGCCGGTAGTCCTTGCTCGCGCGCATGTCGGTGAGCGGCGCGAAGTCGCCGTCGAGCGCGCGCTGCGCCGCCCGCAGCGTGGCCTCGTCGAACGTCTTTCCTTCCAGCGCCGCCTCGGCATGGCTCGCGCGCTTGGGCGTCGCCGCCATGCCGCCGTAGACCAGCCGCACGTCGCGCATCTGCGCGCCGTCCGCGCGGTAGGCGAGCGCGAAGCACACGGCCGAGATGTCCTGATCGAAGCGCTTGGAGATCTTGTAGGTCTTGAAGCGAACGGCCGGATCGCGGGGCGGCACCACCACGGACTCGAGGAATTCCCCTTCCTTCCGATCCTGCTTCTGGTACGCGAGGAAGTAGGCCTCGAGCGGCATCGTCCGCACGCCCGCGCTCGAGCGCAGCGTGATGCGCGCGCCGAGCGCGATGAGCGGAGGCATCCCGTCGCCGATCGGCGAGCCGTTGGCGATGTTGCCGCCGACCGTGCCCGCGTTGCGCACCTGCACCGACCCGAGGCGCTTGAGCAGGTCCTCCATGCTCGGGTCATACGCGGCGAGCGCGTCGAACGCGGCGCTGTACGAGACGGCCGCGCCGATCACCAGTTCACCCGCGGCGTTCGTCTCGAGCGCGTGCAGCTCGCGCACGTTGCCCGTGTAGATCACCACGGGCAGCTCGCGGTGCATCTTGGTGACCCAGAGGCCCACGTCGGTGCCGCCCGCGAGGAGCGTCGCCTTCGGATGGGTCCCGAGCGTGTCCGCGAGCTCGGCGACGTCGATGGGCGCGAAGAAGAGGCTCTCGCCCGCCTGGTAAGAGAAGCGTCGATCCCGGCGCAGCGCGCGCAGGCCTTCCACGTCGGCCTCGAGCGTTCGGTCCTCGGACTGGTTCGCCAGCCGCGCCGCATCGACGATCGGACGGTAGCCGGTGCAGCGGCAGAGGTTGCCCGCGATCGCGTCCTGGATGGTGTCGTCGTCCGCGTCCGCGTGGCGGTGCAGCATGCTCGCGATCGAGACGACGAAGCCCGGCGTGCAGAAGCCGCACTGCGAGCCGTGGCACTCGAGCATCGCTTGCTGCGCCGGGTGCAGGCGCGCCGGCGTCCCGAGGTGCTCGACGGTGATCACCTGCTTGCCGTCGAGCGTGGGCAGGAACGCGATGCACGCGTTGATCGATCGGAAGTCGACCTGCTCACCCCGCGCATCGAGCGTCCCCACGATCACCGTACACGCGCCGCAGTCGCCCTCGGCGCAGCCCTCCTTGGTGCCCGTGAGCGCGGCGTGCTGGCGCAGGTACTGGAGCAGCGTCGTGGTCGCGGGCAGCCCGCTCACCTCCGTGCGCCGCCCGTTGAGAATGAACTGGATGGTGTCGGTCATGTCGGGGCCCGCGCGCAGCCGGCGCGACGGCGTTCGTGCGTACCAGAGAAGCCCCAGCCGCACAATCGCAGCGCGAACCGCAGGATCGCAGGCGCATGTCGGAAACTTACCCGAGGCCCGCGCGCCCTCTACGATCGCGGCCCATGCCGAACTGGATCTACCTGGTGCTGCCCGTCCTCGGGGGCACGATGGTCGCGCTGCAGCAGCCGCTCAACGGAGGCCTCGCGCGCGCCATCGGACCCAACTGGGCGACGGTCGTCGCGCTGTGCACCGGGGTCGTCGTCTCCAGCACCATCGCGCTCGCAACCGGGCACTCTCCGAGCGCGCTCGCGCGCATCACCGACGTGCCTTGGTACTACTGGATCGGCGGCGGGATCTGCGGCGCGCTCTTGGTGCTCACCTTCGCGACCGCGGTGCCGCGCATCGGGGTGACCGCGCTGATCTTCGCGTCCATCGCCGGACAGATCATCACCGCGATGACGATCGATCACTTCGGCTGGCTCGGCATGGCGCGCCAGCCGCTCGACTGGCGACGCGCGCTCGCGATCCCGCTCGTGCTGACCGCGCTCTGGCTGGTGCAGCGTCCGAGCACCACGCCCTGACCACTCCGCGCCGCCGCACGCGGGGACGGAACGTCCGCTCGTTCTGCGCGTAGGATGCGGGCATGCCCGACCTCCGCCCCGTCTTCGCTCCGCTGATCGCGCTCGCGCTCGCGACGCTGGTGCTCTCCTCGATGTCGCACGGTTCGATCTCGCCCGACTCGATCTCGCCCGAGCGCTCGCGCGACGATCGGACGCTCGGCGCGATCGCGACGATCGAAGTGGCGGACGCCGAGCCGATGCAGGCGAGCTGCGGCGACGGACGCTGCGCGCCGCCCGAAGACTGTCGCAGCTGCCCGAGCGACTGCGGATCGTGCTGCGGCGATGGACGCTGCAGCGCCCCCGAGGACTGCAACAGCTGCCCGCGCGACTGCGGATCGTGCTGTGGCGACGGACGCTGCAGCCCGCCCGAGGACGCGCGCAGCTGCCCGCGCGACTGCAGCTGAGCGAGCGGTCAGCCCGGCTCGAGCGACGCGAGCAGCGCGCGCAGCCGGGTCACCGCGCCCGCCGCGCGCACCCCGTACCAGAAGAGATCTTTGCCGGACACCAGCTCGACCCGATCGTGTCCGAGCAGCGCGCGCAGCTCGTCGCGGTGCGCGACCTCGAACGCGAAGGGCTCGTCGGGCAAGAGCACCACGTCGGGCGCGCGAGCCACCAGCTCCTCGATCGCGAAGCGCGGATAGCGGGTGTCCTTGGTCGTCTCGATCGCAGCACGCTGCGCGTCGAGATCGGCGGCGAGCGGATAGCGCCGGGGCCGACCCGAGAACGCGTTCTCCGCGCCCGCGGCCTCGAGCATCGCGGAAGCGAACGTGTGCTCGTCGAAGCTCATGTACGGATCACGCCAGATGGGGACCGCCACCCGCGGCGCGCGCTCGCGCCAGGCCGGCTGGTCCGTCGCCTCCAGCGCCGCGGCCGCGCCCTTCAGGAGATCGCCACGGTCGCTCCCCAGGAGGTCATTTAGTCGCGCGAGATAGTCGTACGAGTCCTCCAGCGATCGCGGGAAGCTCAGGTGCACCGGCGCGCCCGCCGCGATCAGCGCCTTCACGTCGCGCTCGCCGTTCTCCTCCTGGTTGGCCAGCACGAGGTCGGGCTCGAGGGCGAGCACCTTCTCCACGTCGAAGCGCTTGGTGCCCCCGACCGAGGGAATTCCCTCGATCAGCCCGGCCGGCTCAAGACAGAAGTCGGTCCGTCCGATGAGTCGCTCGATGCCCCCCATCACCACCACCGACTCGGTCTCGCTCGGCACGAGTGAGACGACTCGCACTCGTGGGGCCGTCGTCACTGGCGCTTTCCGCCCCGAGGGCCTAGGTCCGAACGGCATGTGCGCGCCAGTGCTCCTTCTCCTCACGGTTGCGTCCGAGCGCATCGGGTGTGGTAGCCTCGCGCCGCTCGGGCCCGGCCCGGGACCGCGCTCCTTCTGAGCGCGCAGTGCGGAAGAGCGTGAAGTTGGACGCCAAGCAGATCAAGACCGAGCTCGTCGCCGCTGGCCTCGAGGTGTACCGAACCCGAGCCGATGAAGTGCAAGTGGCCGAGCGAGTCCGCTTACACATCATGGATTCGGGAGTGCGCGTATCGGTGGGCGAACGGACCCACGTCGCGTTCACCGTGCGGCAGCAGCGCTCGGACTTCCCGGACGTGCTGCCGGAGACGCTGATCGATCGCGCGCGACGTGAGGTCGGCACCATCGCGGAGCAGCGCGGCTACGTCGAGACCCAGGCCGGGAGCGTCGAGGTCAAGGACCCGATGGACCAGAGCCGCGTCCTCGATGTGTGGCACGAGGTCACGTACCAGAAGCCGATCGCCGACGTGGCGGCCGCGGTGGACGAGGTGCGCTGGGCGCTCAGCATCGAGCGTTTCCTCGGCCGCATCGACGATCTCTGAGGGCGCTCAGGGAGGGCGCTCTCAAAGGGCGGGCGCTCTCGGAGGGCGGGCGCCGGGGCGCCCGCGCATCTCGTCAGGCGGTGACCTCGACGGCGGGTGCGACCCTCGACTCGACGGCGCCCTCGGGCTTGCCTTCGTCGAGCTTCGAGACGTGCTCGGCGAGCGGACCGCGCGGACCGTCCTTGAGGACGAAGCGGACCTGCTCACCCTCGTGCAGCGTGCGGAAGCCGTCGCCCGAGATCTGGGAGTAGTGGACGAACACGTCCGGCCCGGTGTCCTGCTTGATGAACCCCCAGCCCTTGGCGTTGTTGAACCACTTCACGGTCCCGGTCAGCGTGTCGCTCAGCATCATGGCTACCTCCGACTGCGTTCCTGTGCGCGTCGCGTTCTCGAGAGATGAGAGCTCACGCGCAGCCCACCACGGATCACCGTGACGAGGCCGCCCGAGCTCGCCGAAGCAAATAGAAGAGGTAAGAGAAACACCCCCAGAAGGTGCGCGCCGAGCCTACACGGGCGCAGAGGGGTGTCAAGGCGGATCCGAGACCCGCGGATCTCAGGGCTGAAGCGCCTGAAAGACCCAAGAATGGCCGGACGCATCGCGGGTGTAGAGCGCGCGCTCGTGCAGCCGGAAGGCGCCCTCGGTCCAGCGCTCGATGCGCTGGGGCCGCAGCACGAAGCCGCCCCACCCCGGCGGACGCGGGACCTCGCTCGGGAAGCGCTCGGCGAGCTCGCGCAGACGCTCGCCGATGATCGCCGGATCGGGGAGCGGTCGGCTCTGCTCCGAGGCCCACGCGCCGAGCTGGCTGTCGCGCGGGCGCGCAGCGAAGTACGCATCCGAGCGCGCGGCCGGTGCGCGCTCGACCGCGCCCTCGACGCGGTACTGCACCCCGATGGTGTCGAAGTGAAAGGCGAGCGCCGCGTGCGGTTGCGCGGCGAGCTGCTCGGCCTTGCGGCTCTCGTAGTTCGTGTAGAACCAGAAGCCCTCCGCATCGGCCTCCTTCACGAGGATGAAACGCGCGCTCGGGCGACCCTCGCCGTCGGCGGTCGCGAGCACGCACGCAGCCGCGTCCCATCGCTCGCCGGCTTGCTGAGCGCGGGCGCGGTCATCGAGGAAGCGATCGAGCGGTTCGTTCGAGGGGACGGTCATACCGTGTGTTTTCCTCCTTCCCGGAGGCGCCGCCAGCCATGTTAGGGTTCCGGGCCTTTCGGCGCGTAGGTCCATGCGGATGGAACGTCGAAGCGCCCGACGAGCCCTATGGATGCGACCGCCGACGAGCTGATTGCGCGCCTACGCCAGAACCCCGACGACCACGGCGCGTACGCGGCGCTGCGCGCCCACTACCAGCGCCTCGGGGACTACGCCTCGCTCTTGAACCTGCTCGAGGGATGGGCCGGTCGCAGCCCCGATCACGCCGCATCGGCGCAGGCGCTCTTCGACGCCGCCGAGCTCGCGTGGGGCCTCGCGGACGCCGCGCGCGCCGCAGCGCTCTACGAGCGGGCGCTCGAGCGCAACCCCGGACACAACGACGCGTGGTCGCGTCTGGAGCAGATGCTGGAAGCGCAGGGCAACACCCGCGCGCTCGCCGAGCAGACGAAGAAGCGCGCGGAAGGCATCGTGCGCATCGGCGGCGATGCCCGCGAAGCCGCGGCGCTGCAGCAGCGCTTGGGCGAGCTGTGGGAGCACACCTTCAGCCGCGTCGACAAGGCGATCCTCCACTACCGCAAGGCCTTCGAGCTGGACGCGACGCTGGTCCCCGCGATCTACGCGGCGCGCGAGATCTATCGCAAGGCCGGCAACATGAAGGCGTCGGCCACGCTGCTGGAGCTCGAGGCCAAGGCGGAGACCGATCCCGATCGGCGCATCGCGCTCTTGCGCGAGCTGGCGCACCTCCGGGTCGAGTCGCTGAACGACGCCGAGGGCGCGGTCGCGGCGCTCAAGCGCGCCCTGTCGCAGTCGCCGCAGAGCCCCGAGGTGATGGAGGATCTGGCGCGGGCGTACCTGGCGCGGGCCTCGCGCGCGAACGATCCCCACGTCGCCGACAGCGACAACAAGCGCGCCGCGGACATGCTCTTTCAGCTGGCGCAGCGCCTGCCGCCCGCGGACTCGGTGCCCTTGCTCGAGCAGGCGCTCGACGCGGCGCCCGATCACGAGAGCGCGCTCGCGCTGCTCGAGCGCATCGCGGAGCACGTGGGGGATCAGCGGATCCTGCCGCCCCGCTGGGTCGCCTTCCTGGCGCGGGCACCAGACTCGCCGGGCGCCCGAGAGCGCCGGCGCCGCTTGGCGCACGCCTACCTCGAGGCGGGACAAGAGGAGTACGGCATCCAGTGCCTCGAGTGGCTGCTCGAGGAGGGCGACGCCGAGGCGGCGACGGAGCTCGTCGAGCTCTACCGTCGGGCGGGTCGAGAGGACGACTCGCTCCGCGCGCTCGACATCGCAGCGCGTGCGCTACCGCCGGAGCAGCGCATCGATCGATTGCGCGAGGCCATCGCGATCCTGGTCGCACGGGGCGACACCGCAGGCGCGCTGGCGCAGGCCAAGGCGATCCTCGAGCTCGATCCGAACGACACCGACGCGCTCACGCTGCTCGAAGACGACTGCCGGAGCCGCGGCGAGTGGGGCGATCTGCGCGAGCTCTTGCTGCGCGCCGCGCGCGCGCCCGGGCTGCCGCTCGAGGCGCGCAAGCAGCGGCTGCGCGAGGTCGCCCAGCTGAGCGAGCGGCGCATGAACGATCTCGCCGGCGCCATCTCGGCGTGGAAAGGCCTGAGCACGCTCGATCTGGCCGATCGCGAGGCGCGCACCCAGCTGATGCGCCTGCTCGAGCAGACCGAGCGCTGGGACGAGCTGGTGCAGGTGCTCGATCGCGAGGCGCTGGCGCAGACCGATCCATCCGCGCGCGCCGAGGTGTATCGGCGGCTCGCGGCGCTGCACCGCATCCAGCGTCAGGACCCCGCCGAAGCGGTGGTGGTGCTGCGCAGCCTCTTGGACGTGCTGCCCGACGATCGCCCCGCGCGCGACGCGCTCGCCGAGGCGCTGGTGCTCTCGGGCGAGGTCGAAGAGGCGCTGCCGCTGCTCGAGGCGAAGGTAATCGAGTCGGCCCCCGGCGCGGCGCGCGCCGACGCGCTCCGGGCGCTGGGCCGCGCGTACGACGCGCAAGAAGACTGGGATCGATCGTTCGATGCGTGGGGTCGGCTGCTCTCCGACGCGACCGGGGATCGCGAGGCGCTCACCCGCATGGAGGCGATCGACACCGAGAGCGGTGACGCCGAGCGCCTGCTCCGCACGCTCGGCTACCGCGCCGAGG
>CAYZQM010000245.1:0-10327 GCA_964480175.1 uncultured Sandaracinaceae bacterium | reverse complement strand
TTGGGCTCTCCGTCGGGTGCGTGGAAGTGGCCGATCACGTCGAGGTGATCGGCCCACGCGGCGTGCACCACCTCGCCCCAGACCTGCGAGCGGGTCGGGACCATCGCGTCGTTGCCGCGCGCGCTCGGCACCCGGCCGTACGCGTCGATGAGCGCGCGTGCTTGGCTCGGCGTGGGCTCGGGCAAGAGATCCTCGGGCAGCGTGGACGCGATCGCGTAGAGCGCGCGGAACACGTTGTACATCGCCTGGTTCGTGGGGCTCGGGCCGCCCGACCGACGGCGGCCGCGCTTGCGCGACGACGCAGCCGCGGCGCACTCCGTCGCGCTCCGTGGCGAGCGCGTTGAAGAGGTCGAGCCCCTCGGGCGTGAGCTGCACCAAGAGCGTCTGGTCGCGCTGCACCTCGCTGAAGACCTTCTCGATCGACGCGCGCCGCTCGGGGCTGAAGTCCTTGAGCACCAAGTCGTAGACCTGCTCGATCACCCCGCCGGAGATCAATCGCCCCGCGCCCGTGGTGCCCAGGGCGCTCGCGAGGACCACCAGCGCAGGCAGCGGGATCGTACCCACCCGGATCGCGTGGATGGTGATGAGTGAGAGCAGCGAGAGCAGGCGCTGCCCGAGCAAGCTGGTGAAGAACGCCGCCGTCGGCGCGCCGAAGTGCGGCGTCGCGACCGCGACGACGGTGCGCACCCGCGCCGCGAGCGGCTCGACGTCGACGTCGCACACCAGCGACGTCCCCGGCGTGACCGCCATGCGCGCGTCGAGCCCGCCGGTGCTGTGCCCGATGAGGTGAATCGGCCCCTCGGTGCCCGCGGTCTCCGCCATGATCTCGACGAGGCGCCCGGCCCGCCGGCGAAGCGACGCGGTGGGGAACGTCGGCGCGTAGTGCACGACCGCGTCGATCTGGCGCGCGGCGAGCCACGCCTCGAGGTGCTCGCGCACCGGCCCGAAGTAGCGGAAGTCACCGAAGTTCGCGAAGCCGAAGAAGCCCGGCACCAAGTACACGTGGTGTCGCACGCAGACGGCTTACCACGCATCGCCTGCGACGCCTTCGTCGCGTCCCGTCACGGATCTGGTGCGCGCTCATGCGGGTCACACGCTTCGAGCCGGTCGATCCGCGTCCAGAACGAGCGCCCGCAGGGCGCGCTGTCGACGTCGTAGTCCCAGGTGTTCGACGGGCGGAGTTCACCGAGCGCACGGACACGCGCGGCGCGCCTTGGTTCCCGACGGTGGGCGAGCAGCGCACGTCCTCGAGGCGGATGACCTCCGAGGTCATCGGCGCGCGTGCGCTCGTCGTCCATGTTGGCGGCATGGACGACGCAGTCGCGTGGCGAGTCACCTCTGCCGTGGGCGCGCTCTACGCGCTGGTCGGCTTCGTGTTCGTGGTCGTCTCGTTCGACGACGCGACGCTGCGGTGGATGAACACCGTGCTCGTTCCCGACCCAAGTCCGCCGACCTCGGCCGTTCGCCTCTATGCCGCAGTGCTGGGTGCCGTGGTGCTCGGACTCGGGGTGATGCTGGGCCGCGTCGCGAGCGCCGCCGAGCGCGGTCCGTCCGCCATCGCTCGAGCTCTGCGCGATGGGCTCGTCGCGTGGTTCGTCGTCGACACCGGCGCATCGCTCTTGCACGGCTCGCTCCCCAATGTGGTCTTCAACGTGATCAGCCTCACCGCGGGCCTCGCGCCCATCCTCCTCTTGCTACGCGGCGCGAGGCGAAGGGCTGCGCGCGCGGTGGTCATCGACGCGGCGTGAAGCGCTGCAGCAGCCGCTCGCCAGGTGTGCACGGCGGGCGTCGCGCTGCTCCTTCGCGAAGGCGGGCACGCGGTTGGGGTTTCGAGGGCGATAGCCCGGACCCGAGCAGCCGCACGAGGCGAACGTGATCCCCTCGGCGAAGAGCATCTCCGCGGCGCGCCAGGCGCGCCGATCGGTCCGCTTGGGAGGTGCGAAGTCCAGACCCATGGACACCAGGGGACGTCGGCAATCGGGACAGAGGCGCGCGGCGGCTTCGGGCGGCTTGGGGCGACGAGGATCGGCGCCGCGGAACATCTTGCGGCACTCGAAGCACACCAGGTGTCGTCGATAGCAGTGCATCCCGTAGCGGCACATGGCGCGACGATAGCCCGTGGCAAGCCAACGGCCGAGCCAGCGGCCGTGGTAGTGTCCGCGCCATGGGTGTGCTCTGCGACTACTTCATCGCGGCTCCGACGGAGCTCGACGGCGTGACGGAGGGTGCGCTGCCCGAGGGCTGGCCACGCCTCGACGCGAAGGGATTCAGCGTCGTGCCGCTCGACGCGCTGGGCGCGCGGCTCGGCGCGCGCGCGACGGAGGCGGGACCCCCGGTGCTGCACGGCGACGACTACGCGTGGTTCGTCTCGCCGCTCACGGCCGACATGGTCACTGCGCTCGCCCAGCTCTCGGACGAGGAGGTGGCCTCCCACGCGGCCGCGCTGGCTCCGATCCCGGAGCTCGGGTGGAAGCCTGCCGAGGCCGAACGCGTGATCAGCGGGCTCGCGCATCTCGCCCGAGGTGCGGGGGATCGCCGCATGTACCTCTGGATGAGCACGTGAGAGTGCGGCCCGGAGGGGCGTGAGTCGTGCCGGGCGCGACTCAGGGCGTCGCGTTCGGGGTCGTCGCGATCGCGTACTCGATGCGGGTGCTGATCGTCCGAGGGGCGCCGTCGATGGGGCCGCGGAGCGATGTGTTCATCGCCCGCTCTTCGAGGCACGCGACCTCTTCGGGGGTGAAGCCCGTGCCGCTCGCGGTCGCGCGATTGACGCGGCCGCTCGGCATGACGGTCACGCTCACGTTCACCCGGAGGCTCTCGCCGAAGGTGCTGATGCGGGCGTAGTCGAAGCACGACGTCGGGGAGCCGTACGCGGCGGCGAGCTCGGTCGGGTAGTCGCGCTCTTCGACCGCGGGCGCCTCCGTCGGCGCGGCCGGGGCTTCGGCGGGCGCTTCGTCGGTCGCGGGGCGGCCGATGCTCCGCCAGTCGTCGCGGGCTTCGGTGCGAGCGCGCGTCGGTGATGCGGGCGCCGTCGCTGCGGGCGCGCTCGGCGCGGCGGGGGCGCTCGCCCGACCGATGCCGCCACCGCGCACCGAGCCGCGCGGAGGCGGCGGCGGGCCACTCGTCCCCTCGTCGCGGCGCCCACAACCGAGCGCGAGCAGGAAGAGCGCGAGCGCGAGGTACTTCGTCATGCCGGGACTCTACCTCAGAGACCTCGTGCGGATCGCGGGACGCACGGGCCTCGTTCACCGCAGCGGGGGGATTGCCGTACGCTCGCCGCGTGACCTCTTGCCGCGTGAGCATCGCCGCGTGACCGATCGCCTGGAGACCCACCGCCCGCGCTGGACGGCCCTCGTCATTGCGGCGTTCGCCCTCGCGATCGCTCCGCAGCCGTGCGCGACGGTGGCGGCGCAGCGGCCGGTGTTCGCGGTGCACGTGACGAACGTGGAGGGCCCTCTCGCTCGGCGAGACATCACGAGGCGCTTGCCGCGCGCTGCGCTCGAGAGCTGTCAGAACACGCTCATGGGCGGGACGCTGCGCCTTCGCTCGCGGGTGACCCGCGAAGGGACGCTCGTGGTCGACGACGCGAGCGCGAGCGACGGGACCGAGATCCGCTACTACATCCCGTGTGTGCGTCGCGTGCTGGCGCGTGTGCGCCTTCCGGAGGCCTCCGCGGAGAGCACGCTCTGGATCAGCATCCTCTATCCCGCGTTCTCCGGGCCCAGCAGCATGGACGTGGGTCGCTCACTCGGCGGGGGCTAGCGCGGCTTCGCGCGCGGCGGGCTCACCGTAGCCGCGCATGCAGATCAGCGCCCCGATCACCAACACGGTCGGCGGCACCGCGAACAAGAGCTGCAGCCGGAACACCACCTCGCTGCTCGGGGCGGCGCCTTCTTCGTAGCCGATGACGCTCAAGCCGATGCCGACGCCCGCGGCGGCGCCCGCGATGGCGAGCTTCTTCACCAGCGCGGAGAAGCCCATGAAGAGGCCCTCGCGGCGCTGGCCGTGGCGGGCTGCGTCCTGGTCCGCGCAGTCGGCGTTCAGCGCGTGCAGCAGCGTCCAGAAGCCCACGTTCGCCGCGCCCGAGAACGCCATCACCAGCGCCAGCGCGACGTAGTCGCCGGGGCCCACGAAGAACACCGTGCCGAACGCGAGCGACGAGACGCCCAGACCGACGCGGAAGGCCATCGCCTTGCCGACGCGCGCCGAGAACCGGGTCCACAGCGGGTAGCTCGCGATCGCGGTCACGGCGTTGATCACGAACGCCATGAGCTCGATCTCGGGCGCGGTCTCCCGCATCACGTGGTGCAGCACGTAGAGGATCATCGACTGCACGAACGAGAGCGCGAGCGCGCCCAGCGCGGCGGCGCCCAACAGCGCACGGAAGGAGCGATGCCCCGCGATCACGTTCAGCACCGCGCGCGCGCTCATGGCGGCGGCTGGCTTCACGCTCCCATCCTCGCGTGTGCCCAAGAACGCGCCGAGCACCGCGAGCGTCGCGATGCCGCCGATCGCCCACGCGGCCTGCGCGAAGCCCTCGCGCACCGCGGAGGGCGCCGCGCTCTCCTCCATCGCGCCGGTCGCCATGAGCCACAGGATCGGCAGGAGCAGGCCCAAGAGATCGCCCACGTTGCCCAGCTGCTCGCGCGCCGCCGCCAAGCGCGTGCGCTCGCCGCCGTCCTTGCTGAGCTCGGGCAAGAGCGAGAGCGCGGGGACCTGCACCATCGTCTTCATGCTGAAGAGAAAGAGCAGGGCGACGGTGAAGTAGAGACCGAGCGCGTCGCCCGAGAGCTGCGCGGGCGGCGAGAGCAACACGATGAACGCGACCCCGAGCGGGAGCGCGCCGAGCAGCAAGTACGGACGCCGCCGTCCCGCGCGCAGCGTCGTGCGATCCGAGAGGCGGCCCATGAAGAAGTCACCGAGCGCGTTCCAGCCCAGCGCGAGCGTGAGACCCAGGCTCACGTAGAGCGGATCGAGGCCGATCACGTCCGTGTAGAACACGAAGAGGTGCACCCCGAGGAACGTGCCGAGGATGTTGTCGGCCAGCCCCGATAGACCGAAGGCGAATCGATCACGCGTCCTCATCACAGACCTCCGAGCTCGTAGTCGATCGCGAGGCCACCGAGGATGGTGGCTTCGCCTTCCCGCACGACGTGGTGGGTGTAGCCGCCGCCTCGCACGAAGATCACCAGGGCGCCGATCTCGGGCGTCACGTGCTGCCACTCGAGCATCGCCAAGGGGCCGAGCTGGTGGCCGACGTACCCGGAGCTCGGCACCGATCGGAAGTCGTCGTACGCGCCGAAGCGCATCACCAGATCCGACGCGAGCCGGGCCTCGGCGCCGACGAACGATCCGCCGGTGACGACGAAGTCTTCGCGCGCGAGCACGAGGTCGTACCGCATCGAGTAGTAGAAGGGGCTCTCGCCGATCACCGAGCGCGACAGACCCCACTCGCTCACCAGCAAGAGGCGCCAGCCATCGGGGAGATCGAGGGCGCCCTGCAGGGTCGCGCTCATCGACGCCATCCAGCCCGTGGCGCTGCCGCCCTCGCTCGCCGGCAGGTTCGCGCCGCGCACGTCGGCGTCGTAGCCCGCGACGCCGTAGTGGCCGGCGCCGTTCATCCCGATGGGCCACACGCCGCCGCCCACCAGCTCGCCGCGCAGCACCAAGAACGAGAGGGGCTGCACCTGCAAGTAGCCGCCGCCGAACGCGTAGACGGGCGAGACCGCGGTCGCGACGCCGCCCTCGACGTGGCTGCCCATGCGGAGCATGTCGTCGGGATCGCCGAGCTCGCGCCGCACGCCCAAGTCCAGCCGATGCTCGGCGCCCATCGGGTTGAGCAAGAGCACGAGCTGCTCGTGCATCACGGCGCGGGTGGAAGGCACCTCCTGCTGTGCAGCGGCGGGTGCGGTGAGCAGCAGCAGCGTCATCGAGAGCGCGGTGGGCAGGGCGTCGCGAGGGGTCATGCGGCGACGTCATCGCAGGA
Source organism: uncultured Sandaracinaceae bacterium (assembly GCA_964480175.1). Taxonomy (GTDB): domain Bacteria; phylum Myxococcota_A; class Polyangia; order Polyangiales; family Sandaracinaceae; genus CAYZQM01. The sequence continues at coordinate 4,341 of CAYZQM010000245.1, read as the reverse complement.
ACGTGGCCAGCCTCGGGGCCTCGGCTTTTGCGGGCGGTTCGAGCGGCGTCCCCCGTCCGTGTGCAGCCGGCTGCACACCGCATTGGAAAGGCCGATGCACACCCACGAGGACGCCGCGCGAGGAGGACGCCCGACACGTCGGCACGCGCGCTGCTCTCACCTCCGCATGACGAACCCCATTCCCTCCTCGAACCTCTCGTACCGCGCTTGGATGCGCGGCCTCCGTCTGCTCGGCGGCGCGCTGCTGCGCGTCGGCTATCGGTTGCGCATCGACGGCGCGGAGCACGTGCCCGAGCGAGGCGGCGCGCTCGTGGTCGCCAACCACGTCGCGTTCCACGACTGGCTCTTCGTGGGCGTCGCGATGAAGCGCCCGCCGCGCTTCGTGATGCACCAGCACCACTGGCAGTACCCGCTCTTGCGTGCGTTCTTCGAGACGAGCCGCGTCATCCCCATCGCGCCCCGCAAGCAGGATCCCGACGTGCTCGAGCGGGCCCTGCGATCGATCGACGACGCGCTCGCCAACGGCGAGCTCGTCGTGCTCTTCCCCGAAGGCACGATGAGCCCGAACGGCGAGCTCTCGCCGTTTCGGCCCGGCCTCGATCGCATCGTCGCCAAGCGCCCGGTGCCGGTGATCCCCGTCGGCATCCAGGGGCTCTTCGGCAGCTTCTTCAGCCGCGCGCACGGCGCGCCCATGAGCGGCTGGCCCCGGCGCTTTCGCGCGCGCGTCGAGGTGAAGGTCGGCGCGCCGATCCTCTCGTCCGATGCGACGGCCGCCTCCGGGCGCGACGTGACCGAGGCGGCGCGCGCCGCGATCGCGCGCTTGATGACCTCTCGCGGCGACAGCGAGCGAGGTGCGGGTGCCTCGGGCGCGGCGCCGATCCATGAATCGCCCGCATGACGTCCCGCGCTGCGCTCTTCCTCGTCGTCGCGCTCGCGGCGTGCGGCGGCGGCGCGATGACCGCACCTCGAACGGCGCCCGTCGCGCGCGCGGCGAGCACGCTGTGGGTGGTCGCGCCGCACCCGGACGACGAGGTCTTGATGGCGTCGCAGGCGCTGATCGAGGCGGTCGATCGAGGGGCGCCCTACCAGATCGCGATCGTGACGAACGGAGACTTCACCTGCGCGCGGGATGGCTGGGCCAGGCAGCGTGAGTCGCTCGCCGCGCTCGCCACCCTCGGGGTCACCGAAGACCACGTGCACTTCCTCGGCTATCCCGATGGATGGCTCGCGCTGCTCGGTGAGACGCCGCTGCCGCCGCTCGAGCGGCGCAGCGTCGATGGCGGCTGCGCGATGGGCGACACGACGTACGGCGCGCGCGGGGCGGAGCGCGGTGACGTCCACACCGCGCGCACCGGGAGCGCCGCCGCACTCACGTCGCGCAACCTCGTCGAGGATCTGGTCGCGCTCTTCACCGCCGCGCCGCCGAGCGAGATCCACCTGCCGCATCCGATCGACGATCACCCCGATCACGCGATGACGTACGCGTTCGTGCGGCGCGCGCTGGACGTGGCGCCTCTCGACGTGCTGCCCACGCTTCGGCGCCACGTGGTGCACGCCGGGCCCTGCTGGCCTTCGGTCGATGCGGGCGGCGCGTGTGTCGCGCCCGCGATCGAGGCCGATGCGTCGCGGCTCCCGGCGCTGCCGCCGCCGCTCGCGCGATATGCGCCGGACTACACGCTCGTGGCGGACGCGGCACGACGCCGGTCCGCGATCGCCGCGTACGTGAGTCAGCTGGATGCGCCGCTGGCGAGCAGCTGGCTCGCGTCGTTCTCGCGGAGCAACGAGCCGAGCTGGTCCCAAGCGCTGACCCGGACGACGGCGCGCGCTGCGGTGCTGCCGTTGGGGCTGCGTGCCAGCGAGCGCTTCGTCTTGCCGGTGGGCGCGGAGCACCTCGGCGGTCTCGAGCCGCGGCGCGAGGTCGTCGTGCGCAGAGGCGATCGGCTGACGCTGAGCGTGCGCGAGGACGGGCGCGAGGTGGCGAGCCGCACGATCGAAGAGCCCGCCGTGGTGGACGCTGCGCTCACCGTGTACGCGATCGCGGAGACGAACGCGACGTCGTACGAGCTGCACGGGGCGGAGGGGATGATCGTGAGCGTGGTCGTGGTGAACGAGGGCCGGAACGCGGGCGCGACGCCGTAGGCGCGGGCGTTGGGGCGCCCGTGCGCCGGGCACGGGCACCGAGCTCCCTGTTGGGGGCTCGGCGACCGGCGCGATCAGGCCTCGCCGTTGCTCGCGCTCGGGGCGTCGGCTTCGCGCTCGGCCTTCGCGACCTCGACCGACAGGGCGCGGCCCTGGTGATCGAAGCCATGCAGCTTGCTCACCGCCTCCTCGACGCGCTCCTTGGGCACCGACACGAACGAGTGGCGGTCGCGGATCCGGATGCGGCCAAGGGTGTCCTTGCCGAGGCCCGCGTGGGTCTCGAAGAGCCGGAGCAGATCGACGACGCGCACGTTGTCGCGCTTGCCGATGCTCACGAAGAGCGTGGTGTACGCGTCGTCCGGCAAGAACGTGCGCTCGGGGCGCGGCTCGCGATCCCCGCGCGGCTCGCGATCACTGCGCGGCTCGCGATCCCCACGCGGCTCGCGATCGCTGCGCGCCTCGCTCGTCTCGCCGCCCTCGGGCGCGGCCTCGGCGCCGTCGCGATCGCGGCGACGCCTGCGGCGCGGACGCTCCTCGCCGTTCTCGCCCTCGACCGCGGGCAGGTCGGACGCGGTCACCCGCTCCGCCGCGTCCGCCTCGAGCTGCGGGCGCTCCTCGCGCGCGGGGCGCTCGTCACGACCTCGATCCTCGCGCGGTCGATCCTCGCGGCAACGGCGCCCCCGCGGGCCGCGGTCGCTCTCTTCGCGCTCGATCACCGGACGCGGGGGGCGGGCGCGCCGCGCGGCGGCGGCCTGCTCGTCGACCTCGGTGTCGGTCGAGCCCTGGGCGCCGAGGAACGCGCGCACCAGGCCGGCGACGATCCGCTCGCCGTCGTCGTGCGCGACGATGCGGCGCGCGATGGCCCGGTCGGCCTCGCTGGTCTTGGCGGGGAAGAGGTTGCTCGCGTCGAACGCCGCGGCGAGCAGCTCGATCCGATCGAGCTCCTGCCGGGTCTTGAGCTCGCCCGCGCTCGGCAGCGACTTCTCGATCGGGAAGATCTTGTACTGCAGCCGCAGGTAGTAGAGCTGGCCGAGATCGGTGGGCGCGATCAGCGAGATCGCGGTGCCGGTGCGCCCCGCGCGGCCCGTGCGGCCCGTGCGGTGGACGTAGTTCTCGTTGGCCTCGGGGAAGTCGTAGTTGATGACGTGGGTCAGGTGCGAGATGTCGATGCCGCGGGCGGCGACGTCGGTCGCGACCAAGAAGCGCAGCTCGCTCTTGCGGGTGCGCGCGAGCACGGACTCTCGCTCGCTCTGCGGCAGATCGCCGTTCAGCCAGTCGGCGTCGTAGCCGGCCGCCGAGAGCTCCTTGGCGACCTCTTCGGTCGCGATCTTCGTGTTGCAGAAGATGATCGCGCTCTCGGGGTTCTCGACCTCGATGATGCGCGCGAGCTCCTTGGACTTGCTCGCGCCGGCGATCACGTAGACGAAGTGCTGCAGCGTCTGCGCGCCCACCGCGTCGCTCGAGAGCGAGATGGTCTCCGGCTCCTTGAGGATCCGGTTGGCCATGCGCTGGACCTGATCGTCGATGGTCGCGGAGAAGAGCCAGGTGTTCTTGCTCTTGGGCAAGAGCTCGACGATGGCGTTCAGCTCCTTGGCGAAGCCCATCGAGAGCATCTCGTCGGCCTCGTCCAAGATGAGCGTGCGCAGGTTCTCGACCTTCAGCGTGCCGCGCTTGAGGTGATCGAGGACGCGGCCCGGCGTGCCGGACACGACCTGCGCGCCCTCCTCCAGCTCGCGCACCTGCTTCTCCATCGAGGCGCCGCCGTAGATGGCGCACGTCTTGACGCCGCGGTACTTGCCGAGGCGCTCGAACTCGCGCGCGCTCTGCAGGCTGAGCTCGCGGGTGGGCGCGAGGATCAGCGCCTGCACCACGGGCTTGGGCTCGACCCGGCGATCGACCAGCGGCAGCGCGAACGCGGCGGTCTTGCCGGTGCCGGTGCGCGCTTGGACGATCAGGTCCTGGTTCTTCAGCGCGGGCTCCCACGCAGCGAGCTGCACGGGGGTGGGGTTGACCCAGCCGTTCTCGTCGATCGCGCGGCGGACCTCTTGGGTCAGCGGCAGGGCATCGAACGTGGGCGGCGCGGGCGGAGTCTCTTCGAGTGCAGTCTGGTTCATTCGTCTCTACGTCGTGATTTGGCGCGCGAGATCAGTCGTTCGAGTCTTCGGCGTCGAGCGCCAAGACCACATCGCGTGCGAGGGAGGA
>CAYZQM010000244.1:0-10336 GCA_964480175.1 uncultured Sandaracinaceae bacterium | reverse complement strand
CCTCTCCGCAGGAGGTCGCCGACGCGGTCGCGCAGTACGTCACCCGCGATCAGTTCGTCAGCAAGTACGCCGACGTGTTCAAGGGCACGCCCGACTGGCAGGCGACCAAGGCGCCCACCGGTGATCGCTTCGCGTGGGAAGGCAGCTCGACCTACATCGCCAAGGCGCCCTTCTTCGACGGCCTGAAGAAGGAGACCCCGGCTCCGGCAGGCGACATCAGCGGCGCGCGCTGCTTGGTGCTCGTCGGTGACTCGATCACCACCGATCACATCTCGCCGGCCGGCAACATCAAGGCCGACTCGCCCGCGGGCGAGTACCTGCAGTCGCACGGCGTCACGCCCCGTGACTTCAACCAGTACGGCGCGCGGCGCGGTCACCACGACGTGATGGTGCGCGGCACGTTCGCCAACATCCGCCTCAAGAACCAGGTCGCGCCCGGCACCGAGGGCGGCATGACCCGCTACCTCGGCAAGAGCGACGCGGACGGCCCGGTGACGAGCATCTTCGACGCGTCGATGAAGTACCAGGCCGAGCAGGTCCCGCTGATCGCGATCGCAGGCAAGGAGTACGGCACCGGCAGCTCGCGCGACTGGGCGGCGAAGGGCACGTACCTGCTCGGCATCAAGGCGGTCATCGCCGAGAGCTTCGAGCGCATCCACCGCAGCAACCTCGTCGGCATGGGCGTGTTGCCGCTCCAGTTCACCAACGGGCAGAGCGCGACGTCGCTGGGCCTGACCGGCACCGAGACGTTCGCGATCAGCAACATCGCGGGCGGCGTGAACCCCGGCAAGATGCTGAAGGTCACGGCGACGGGTCCGAACGGCACCAAGACCTTCGAGGTCAAGGCGCGCGTCGATACCCCGGCCGAGGCCGACTACATCCTGCACGGCGGCATCCTGCAGTACGTGCTGCGTCAGCTCGCCGCCAAGTGATCGTGCGGGGCGTCGCTGCGCTGATCGCGCTCGCGACGCTCTCATCGGGCTGCAGCTGCGAAGGCTCGGAGGTGCTGGACGCGCCTCCGAGCCCCGCGATCCCACACGAAGCGCCCACGGTGCTCGTGCCGCAAGTGCTGCCGGCCGCGCCCGGTCGATTCGGGTGGCTCGACGACGAGCGAGCCTTGCTCCTGGAGGGCGACGCCGCGTACGTGTGGGAGCCCACGACCGATCGCGTGCTCGCGGTGGTGCCGCTCGACGAGCTCGCTCCGCTGCTGCCCTGGGACTGGCCGAGCGACGACTTCGAGCGGTCGTGGCGCACCCCGTTCGGCACCACGCTCGCTCGCACCTTCGATGCGGGCCGAGAGTTCGCGCTGCTCGACGGCGAGCGGGCGCTTGCGCAGTTCGCGCGCGGAGGTGGCCGCGAGGGCGTGGTCTTCTCGCCCGATCACCGGCGCGCGGCGCTCTGCGACGAGACGGGCCTGACGCTGCGAGAGCTGGGTCGCGGCGCGGTCGTGGGCCGTCGCGAGGCACCCTGTCGCGCGGTGAGCTGGGAGGCCGACCGGATCGCGGTGGTCGAGGCGGCGGGCGCGGTGGTCTTGCACGCGAGCACCCTCGAGCCTGCGTTCGGGCCCGTCGCGCGCGCGGCGCAGGTAGCGCTCGGAGGTGACGGCGCGGTGCTCGCCGTGGTGCTGACGGGCAGCCGCGAGGGCATCTCGGTGATCTCGCTCGCGACGGGGGAAGAGATCATGCACCGCGGGATGCCTGCGCCCGACGAACTGCGCGTCGTCGGTGACGCCGTCGTCTACGAGGTCCTCGTAGGCTCCGGGGGAGCGATGCCGCTCGGGGTGGTGCGCGGCGGCGTGATCTCGGTGCGCGACGGAAGCGTGCTCGTCGACGAGAGAGAGGACGTCGCGCTGCAGCACTTGGGCCCGGCCGGGCTGCTCGTCCGCACCGAGCTGGGCGTCGCGTTCCGCGGCCCACCCGACGGACCGAGCGTCGTTCACGAGCCCGTGACCGCGTCGATCTCGCTCAGCGCGATCGATCACGGCCTCGATTTGCGATCGGATCGGCGGCGCTGGTGGGTCGGCGGCACGCTCGAGCCGCAGCGCTTCGGTGCGTGTCCTGAGCCCCCGAGATCCCCGTTCGTGTTCTGGCGCCGCATCGTCCGCGACGTCGCCGCGGGAGAGCGGCACCACGCGATCGGCGACGGCTGTGTCGCGCACGACGACGGGACCACCACGACGGATGTGGGCGCATCGATCTCGGCGGTCGGGAGCGACGGCACCCTCGTCGTCCTCCGCGGCAACACGCTCTCGCTGCGCGCGCCGTCGGGCGCGTCGGTGCGCCTGGCCACGGACGACGGCGAGCCGCTCGTCTGCTCCGGGGTCGCGTGCCCGATGGAGTTCGTGTTCGTCGGCGACCGCTACCTTCTGGTCGCGCGGGAGCGCCGTCTCCGGACGTTCGACACCCGCACCGGAGCCCGCGTCGGCGACGCCGCTGTGTTGGCGGTGACGATCGCGATGGCCGCGAACGACGAGCTCCTCGTCCACGAGGCAGTGGAGCCCGGACCGCGGCGCGAGATCACGATCTTCGATCTTCCGTCGCTCCGCCGACGCGGCAGCTGGGTTCCGCCCGAGGGGCCGCGACCCACGACGTTCGACGGGCCGGGCTTCGTCTCGATGGCGCTGATCGAGCGCGAGCGACGACCCACCGAGATCGTCGAGGTCAGCGGCGGCGTCCTGCGCCGCAGGAGCGCGCGCGGCGCCGTCCTCGCGGAGGTCGCGGTGCCGAGCGCGTACGGGTTCTTGGTCCTCGACGACGTGATCGCCGTGCGCGGCGGCTCGCGCACGCGTGTCTGGCGTTGGCCCGATCTGACGGACCTCGGCGAGTTCGCAGGCACCCTCGAGGCGGGCGGCGACGGCGAGCTCGTCGTGTGCGACGGCGAGGGACCTGCGCAGCGCGTGCTCGTCGACGGCGACGTCGCGAGCGTCCGACCTCTCGGCGTCCGTTGCCCTGCGTCCTTCCGCTGGCTCGGCCGCGGCCTCTACGCCGCGCGCACGTCCAGCGAGACGTTGCTGATCCGGAGCGACGACGCGGTGATGACGCTCTTTGCTCGACTCGATGGCGACACGATCACGTGGACCGGGATCGCGGACGGCGTCGCGTACGGCCTCGCGCCCGTGATGCTCCGTCAGCCGACGATGATCAGCGACGGAATGATCGACGCGCCCCGCGGGGGCAGCGTGGCCGACTGGATCGCGTCCCGCTGATCGCGCGCCGGCCGGGCCCGAAGGAGGCGGCTCTCGGAGTGCCCGTCGCGTGGGTGTTCGTGTAGAACGATCGGGATGATCCTCGCGTTGGTCGGCATGTCGGGCATCGGAAAGTCGCATCACGCCGCGCTGCTCGCGGCGCGCGGCGTGGTGCACCACGACATCGACGCGGCCATCGCCGAGCGCATCGGAGATCTGTGCGCGCCCCTTCCCGGCGAGCGACCGGTCGAGACCGTCGGGCGCTGGATGGGCATGCCGTGGGTGGAAGGCCGCGCCGAGCGGGAGGCCGAGTACCTGGCGCTCGAGGCCGAGCTCACGGAGGCCGCCATCGACGCCGCGCTCGGTCCGGGCGAGCACGTGATCGACACGACGGGCAGCGTGATCTACCTGCCGCCGGCGACGCTCGATCGGCTGCGGGCGCGCGCGACCGTCGTGCACCTCGTGAGCCGCACCGACCGCCTCGATGCGCTCGTCGAGCGCTACTTGTCGGAGCCCAAGCCGGTGATCTGGGGCGAGCACTGGGTGCCCGCGCGGACCGTGTCTCGACGCGAGGCGCTCGAGCAGTGCTACGCGGGCCTGCTCGCGTACCGCGAGGCGCGCTACGCCGCGATTGCCCACCGCAGCGTGGACGCCGAGTCGATCACCACCGACGCGCTGCTCGCGTCCTGAGCGCGCGCTCTGCGTCGCCTGTCGCTTGCAACCCGCGCGGCCCAGCGCGACGCTCCCGCCATGCGTCGCCTGCCTTGGTTGCTCGCCCTCGTCCTCGCCGCGTGTGACCCCGAGACCGCGACCGACGCGGGCGTGCCCGACGCGCGGGCACCGCTCGATGCGCCCGTGATCGACTGGCCCCTGGCCGAGGCGCCGACCTCGCACGCGCTCGAGGGCGGCGTGACCCGCGACGTGCTCGTGCTCCCCACGTTCGCGGCGCCCGCCAACCCGACCACGGGCGACGTGACACCGACCGAGCTCAACGCGACCCAGATCGCGCGCTACCACGGCGATGGCGACGCGCGCGCCATCGTGCTGGCGATGCCTGGCTTCTTGGGCGGCGCCGGCAGCTTCGATCGACTGGCCCGCGAGCTCGTCGCCTCCTCGATCGCCGCGGGCGAGCCGATCGAAGTGTGGGCCATCGATCGCCGCGCGAACCTGCTCGAGGATCTGCGCGGGCTCGACACCGCCGAGGTGAGCGGCGACGTCGAGCCCGCGAAGGGCTACTACCGCGGCACGGACACGATCGGCGGCGAGGCGTTCGACGGCTACCTCTCCCAGTCCGACCTCGGCTTCATGAGCGAGTGGGGACTGACCACGCACGTCGAGGACGTGCGCTCGCTGATCGAGCGCGTCCCCGAGCTCGACCGCGTGGAGCACGTCTTCCTCATGGGCCACAGCCTCGGCGGCAGCTTCGCCGAGACGTTCGCCGCGTGGCGCTTCGAGGACGGCGTGCGCGGCGCGGATCTCTTGGCGGGCGTCATCTTGATCGACGGCTCGCAGGGCGAGACCGCCACCGAAGAGAGCGCGTACCTCGAGGGCACCAGCGGCGGGATCATGCCTTCGCCGGGGCTGACGGCGATCCGCACCGCGAGCCGCTTCGTCGAGCTGCCGTTCCTGGGCGTCGGGGTCTACACGACCGCCGAGATCCTCTCGCTCGAGGCGCTCTTCGCGCCCGACGCGGTGGTGCGCGACGTCGCTCGCAACCGCACCCTCGGCACGTTGCTCGGGCTCCCGGCGCCGCAGATCCCGGACATGACGAACGAGGCCGCGCTGGGCTGGGGCTTCGACAGCGCATCGAACGGGCTCTCGTTCGCTGCCGTGTCGTGTGGCGCCGCGATGGGCGGGCCGACGGAAGAGTACGACGGCCTGCTCGGCGGGCGCCTGATCCACCCGAGCGATCCCGACGCGACCTACACCTGGGTGGACGCCACCGACACGACGCCCGCCGAGTTCACCCCGATCGAGGCGCTCGCGTTCTCGTGGACGCTGGGCCGCACCAACTTCGGCGAGTGGTACTTCCCGCAGCGCTTGCCGATCGATCTCGCCGCGGTCGGAGGCCTCAGCGTCCCCGACGACGGCTGGCAGGCGGCGCTCGGTCTGCGCGCGTTCGACGGGGCTTCGATGGACGCGCCCGTGCTCGCCATCGCGGCCGGTCTGCGGAGCGTCGCGAGCTACGAGGGCTCGCGCGCGCGCGGTGCCCCCATCGGCGCAGGCCGCCCCAACGAGGGCCTCGAGCGCAGCGACGAGCGCGCCTACCGCATCGTGGACGCGACCTTCATGACCCACATCGATCCGCTCACCGCGCCGAACACCGAAGCCAACCCGGTGCCCGACGCGATCCTCGCGTTCATCACCGACAACGTCGGCCCCGGCACCACGAGCGCGACCCTCGACTGAGCGCGTGCCTTCTCTTGGGTGCGGGTCCGAGCTAGGCTGCCGCGTGCTCGACGGGCTCAGCGACGAAGAGAGCGCGTGGGTGCTCGACAACGAGCAGCTGTGGCAGCGCGCGCACGACATCGTCCGTGAGCGTCCCACACTCGACGTCAGCCTCGTCTATCACACGCTCGTCAACCTGAGGCGCTCCCCCGAAGAGCGACTGGCTCGGGGCCTCGCTCGTGCTCGCTCCGCTGAGTGAGATCGAGCTCGCGTTCTTGCGCGAGCTCCACGACCGCGGGGCGCAGTAAACTCCGCGCTCGATGCTCGGAAGCTCGCTCGGTCGCTCGCTCGGTCTCACGTTCGGTAGCTACCTCGGTCGGCAGATCGCGCTCGGCGCGTGCCGTGATGACGGCGACGACGACTTCCCGCGCAAGCCGTTCAGCAGCCGCGTGCCGCTCGCGAACCTGCCGCGTGCGGTGGATCTGCGGCCGTGGATGCCGGTCGTCGAAGATCAGGGCGCGCTGGGGAGCTGCTGCGCGAACGCGCTGGTGGGCGCGCTCGAGTATCTGACGGTGCGCGAGCGCGGTGAGCGGACGGATCTCTCGCGCATCTTCGTCTACTACAACCAGCGCCTCTGGGACGGCGAGGTGCGGCAGGACGTGGGCGCGACGGTGGTCGACGGAGTGCGGGTGCTCGCGCGCGTCGGCGTCCCCACCGAGAGGAGCTGGCCGTACTTGCGAGGGCTCTTCGCGGTGCAGCCGCCCGAGCCGATCTACACCGAAGCCGCGCGCCACAAAGTGAGCGACTGGTGGTCGATCGACATCGACGTGGACGCGATGCGCGCATGCCTCGCTGCGGGCTTCCCGGTGGTGTTCGGTACCCGCGTCACCGAGTCGTTCATGAAGCCGCCCTCGAGCGGGATGATCTCGATCCCCTCGGCGACGGACCGAGACGACGCCAAGCACGGTCGTCATGCGCTCTTGCTCGTGGGCTACGACGACGCGCGCCGCACGTTCGTGGTGCGCAACTCGTGGGGCGATGACTGGGGCGATCGCGGCTACTGCTACATGCCGTACGCGTACCTCGGCAACCGCAGCTGGACGCGCAACGCCTGGGCGCTGCGCCTCGCGAGCGGCGCGCACGATCCCAAGGCGCCGCCGCCCGTCGATCTGCGCACGGTGCCCGCAGCCGAGCCTTCGCGCGGTGGAGGCGGCGGAGGTGCCGGGGTCGCGGGGCAAGTCGCGGGCGTGGGCGCCGAGCTCGCGGTCGGCATGCTCACGGGCAGCGGCTTGCTCGCGGGCTTGGCGGGCGGCCTCTTGTCGGGCGTCACGCCGGGCGTGATGCAGGGCATGCGCGGGCGGGACGTGGGCGTGACGATCGGCGGAGATCGCAGCAAGGCGGTGCTCGCGCTGCTGCGCGCGGGTGGCGCCGCGCCGGCCCATCAGCTCCTGCCGTGGGACGACGGGCTCGACGAGCGCGCCGCGGTCGCGCAGCTGACCAAGACGAGCGAGGTGCGCCGCGGAGCGCGCGAGCCAGGCCCGGAGCGCAAGGACGCGAGCGTAGCGACGAGCGCCGCGGTCGGCGCGGGCGCAGCCGTGATCGCAGCAAGCGCACTGATCACAGGAGCGCCGAGCCGAGCGGGACCGATCGAACCGGCGCCCGCGCCCGGAGCTCCGATCGCAGCTCCCGCAGACGACCTCGCGAAGTCCATCGAGCGAGCGCACGCAGAAGCCGGCGGCGCGCGCGGTCCGCTGGGCGCGGCGATGCCGCCCGCGGCGAACATGGAAGAGGGCGGCTACCACGGCCTCGCGATGCGCTTCGCGGCGGGCGGCATCTTCGTGTGGGCAGGGAAGGGCGGGGCGCCCCTGCCGCCGCTGGTCTTTCGCAACACCGATCCGCTCTACGAGCACTGGCTCGAGCTCGGCGCCGCGCGCTCGCCGCTCGCGTGGCCCAGCGATCCCATCCAGACCGCGCCCGACGGAGCGACCCGCATGCTCCCGTGCACCCGCGGCGTGATCCTCGCGCACCCGCGCCTCGGCGCCCGCGCGATCGCCGGCGTGCTCTACGGCGCGTGGCAGAGCCGCGGAGGGCTCTCGAGCGACCTCGGCTTCCCCACCGAAGACCAGCGCGCCGTCGGCGAAGGCTTCGCGCAGCGCTTCGAGCGCGGCGAGCTCACATGGTCGCCCGATGGCGGCGCTCGCTGAGGCGCTCGAGCCTCGCGCACCCATTGACGCCTGCGGTGCGGGACGATACGCAACGCCCGGTGCGGGTGCGACACGTCGGCTTCCTCTCCTGCGGGCTCGTGCTCTGGCTCGCGGTGGCGCCGAGCGTCGTGTCTGCCGACGCGATCCGGATGGGGCCTGAGTGTCCGCCCGGCACCAGGCCGGTGCGGAGCCACGCCGGGACCTGGTGTGTCCCGGTCCCGTGCGAGGAGGACGCGTGCGGCGCGGGGTATGCGTGCCTCGAGCATCGCCTCTGCACCGTGGTGGCCTCGGTGCGCCCGGGCGGGCGCGGAGGCTACGGGAGGCCGAACTTCGACGCGGAGCAGGTGGTGGCGACGTGCGCCCCCGATCAGGGGTGTACCGGGACCGAAGACGACGCCATCCGCGCGGTCGGATCCGTCTCGGACGCGCCGGTCTGCGAGGTGCGACGGGTGTGCTTGCGTCCGGCGCTGCCGCCGTTTCCGCCGATGCCGCCCGCGTCGCCGGCGGCGGTGTCGGACGACGAGCCACCGTCCCCTGTCGTCGCTGCGACGCCGGCCGCGCCGGCGCCCTCCAGCGGGTGCGGCGCGTGCCGGGCGCAGCGTTCGTCCCGGGCCCCGACGCTCGTCCCCGTCGTCCTTCTCATCGCGTGGCTGTCGCGAAGACGCGGGAGGGCCCGTTGCGATCGCTGACATGGTGTGGCGCGATCGCGTTGCTCGCGTTCGCCCCTCGGGTCCTCGCGCAGGGGGCCGACCTCTCGTCGGGCTGGCGCCGCGAGGCGGGCGCGGCCGGCGTGAGACCCGCGGCGCTCGCTTGCTCGCGGGACAGCGCGTTCGTGCTCAGCGAGCACGTACTGCGAACCGGCGGGGTCGAATACCCCTCCACGCTGCGCACCTGGAGCCACGGGATTGCTTCGGAGGCGCCATCGCCGCCCGATGGCACGTCGCACACGAACCTGACCGCGTCGCCCGAGGGACACCTGTTCGCCGTCCACTACGCCTACGACCCCGACTCGGGTCCTGGCCCCACGCGCGTCGCTCGCTGGGACGGCACGTCGTGGGCGGTCCTCGATCTCTCGTCTCCCGACGGTGCGCCGCTGCACATCGCCGTGAACGACATCCTCGCGCTCGACGCGGAGCATGTGTATCTCGTCGCCGACTCGGGGACCATCGCCCGGCTCGAGGGGACGCGCTTCGTGGCCTACTCGGCCGGGACGTGGCGCAACCTGACGGCGATCGCGGGGCGAGACCCACGCGACCTCTACGTGGCCGTAGCAGGCGCGGCGCCGCTGCACTGGGATGGCACGTCGTTCTCGCCGGTCGCCGTGGACGGGCGAACGACGAGCGTGTTCGTGACCGCCCGGGGGGCGCTCTGGGCCTTCTCCGACTACGAGTGGCGCGAGCGCAAACCGAGCGGCTGGGTCGTGCCGCCGCTCACGTCGGACGAGGATGCGACGCTCCATCTCACCCGACCCGACGTGATGTTCGACTCGCGCGTCGGCTTGGTGCTCGGCTCGGCCGCCACGATCGCCGTCCAGTTCGACTCGGGGTGGGCCGCGAGCCGCCTGCCGTGGTTCCCAGAGGCGGGCTGCGCGACGGATTCCGAGATGATCCTCATGACCCGCGGGCGCGAGGCGTGGGGCGGGGCCGGCCCCGAGATCCACGAGCCGGGCGACCTCCTCCTCCGGCCGCTCTGAGCGGCCGCCTCTCTTCGTCGAGGGCGTCCGGCGAAGACCTCTCCAGTGAGGCAGCTGTGCAGGGCACGATCAGTCGAGCAGGAACAGCGTGTCGCCTTCGCGCTGGAGCACCAGCGGCAGCAGCCGCTCGCCGCGGCAGGGGCCGGTGACGCACAGACCGTCACGCCGCTGGTAGAGCGCGCGATGCGTGCCGCACATGAGGAAGCGCTTGGTGTGATCGAGCTCGTAGCCGCTGCCGCGAGGGGCACGGGGATGTGCCGGCACTCGTTGAGGTAGGCGCGCGGGGTGCCCTCGTCGTCGAGCACGACGATGGCCTGGCGCGGCCTGCCGTCACGGGGGGTGAGCGCGACGAGCATCGCGGGGGCGTACCGCACCTGCTCGAGGGTGCCGACGCGGGTCTTTCGCGCGCTCACTTCCGGCGGTCCATCAGCGCGCAGGAGCAGATCTTGATCACGGGCATGGTCCCTTCGGCCGTCGAGCCGGTGACGCCGCACGCGCCGAAACGCGTGGCCGACGCGCCGCCTGCACCGACCGATCTCACGGCGGTGATCGAGGCGGCCCACGCGGAGGCCGGCGGCGCGCGAGGGTCACCCGTCGGCGAGGGCTTCGCGCAGCGCTTCGAGCGAGGCGAGCTCACATGGTCGCCCCAACACGGCGCCCACTGACGTCGCCGCAGCCGACGTTCTCGATCGTGAACGTGGTCGTGGTCGTGAACGTGGTCGTGAACGATCTCAGGCTCGCGTTCGCCGACGTGGTGAACGTGGTCGTGGTCGGCCGTCGTCTGACCGCGCTGCTGATCGAGAAACAGCCGCTCACGACCACGTTCAGGTTCACGACCACGTTCACGTTTCGAGAACGCGCGCGCCG
>CAYZQM010000243.1:1866-10339 GCA_964480175.1 uncultured Sandaracinaceae bacterium | reverse complement strand
GAACAGCTATCGCCGCCTGGTGCCCGGCTACGAGGCGCCCGTCAACCTCGCGTACAGCTCGCGCAACCGCTCCGCGTCGATCCGCATCCCGATGTACTCGGCCTCGCCGAAGGCCAAGCGCATCGAGGTCCGCTTCCCCGATCCCTCGACCAACCCCTACCTCGCGTTCGCCGCGATGGCGATGGCCGGCCTCGACGGCATCCAGAAGAAGATCGATCCGGGCGATCCCCTCGACAAGGACATCTACTCGCTCTCGCCCGAGGAGCTGAAGAACGTCCCCCACGTCCCGGGCTCGCTCTCGGACGCGCTCACGGCGCTCGAGAAGGATCACGAGTTCCTCCTCAAGGGTGACGTGTTCACCAAGGACCTCATCGAAGAGTGGGTGAGCTACAAGCGGAACAAGGAGGTCGACCCGGTCCGCCTCCGCCCAACGCCGCTCGAGTTCATGATGTACTACGACGTGTGATCGCCCTGGCGCTCTCGCTCGCGAACGCCGCTTCCCCCCTCGGGGTGGAGCGGCGTCTCGCGTTGGAGGCCAAGACATCCGTCGTCTCGCCGGTCGGAGGCGCCCATGCGCGCGCTCGTCATCGCCCCTTTGCTCGGCCTCGTGATCTCGCTGGCCCCTTCGCAGCATGCGAGCGCGCAGCCTCGCGAGCTGGGGCAGGTCGTCCTCTGGAGCGCGGCGGCGAGCGATCTGCGCGCGCTCGAGCGCAGCGCGCTCGGCGTCGCGCGCCGCGCCCTCCCTTCCGCCCGGCGCATGGAGAGCACGTGCGACCCGAGCGACGATGGGTGCGTCCGCTCCCTCCTGCCCAGCGCCGGGGTCGCGCACCTGCTCGTGATCCGGGCCCACTGGCAGCGCGGCGGGTGCGTGCCGATGCGCGGCGCCGACGGATCGCGCACCGGACACCGCATGCTGCGGGTCCGCGTGGTCGAGCTGGTGCTCTACCAGTCCGACGGCACGGCGCTCGACAGCCGCATCGTGGAGGTCGGCAGCGAGACCGACGTGGCGCCGATCGAGGCCGCGCTCGCCGAGCTCCTCGGCGCCTGACGCGCAGCTCGGCGCCGGGTCAGGCGTCGAAGAGCGCGCGCAGCGCCTTGGCGCGCTCGGGCTCGACGCTCAGCCGCTTGCTGATCTCGCCGTACAGGCCGCGCTCGGCGTCGTCGATCGACGCGTCCGCGCTGGCGACCTGCCACGCGATCACCAGCGCGAGTTCGCGCAGCGAAGGGTGGGTGATGCGCTGGGTCACCTGATCGAGCGCGGGCCGCTTCTCGAGCGCGGCGGTGAGGCGCTGGGCGCTCTCCTCGTCGAGCTCGGCGAGCTGGACGAGGCGACCGACGAGCTCGCGCTCGGGATCCGCGAGCTCCTTGTCGGCGTGCGCCACCGCGATCGCCACCTCGATGACCGCGCACTTGGCGTCGCGCACCCGGTCCGCGGGGGTCTTCTCGAACCACTCGCGCAGCTCGCCCATGCGCGCCTCACCGAGCACCTCGGCGGCGCGCTCCAAGCTGCGCTCGTCGCCCTCCCCCATCAGCGTGCCGGTGGTGAAGATCCCCAACCAGCGCGCGACCTCGTCAGCTACCTGCTTCATAGGCGCGGCAGGATATCAGCCCAGCGCGCGGGCGGCTTCCTCGAGTGTCGTGACGCGCACGGACATCAGCCGAGCGCGCGGGCGGCTTCCTCGAGGGTCACGAACGCATAGCCCGCGTCGCGCAGCACCTCGATCGCCGCGCGCAGCGCCGCCTCTTTCTCGGATGCGCGCCGCTTCAGATCCATCTGGTGGGGCGCGAGCCACGCGAGGCCGTCGTCCTCTGCGTCCGCCAGATCGATCCCGTGCAGCAGCAGGTTCACCAGCGGGCGCCCGATCATCGCGCGCGTGAGCAGCTTCGCCGCCGTGACGCTCGGGGTGAGGAACGTGCCGATGTAGGGCAAGCGCGCGCCGCGGGTGACGCCGACGGGCAGCTCGCGAAGTCCGTTGCCGCGGCGGAAGTACGGCGCGCCGATGCGGTAGGGGTCGGCGGGCGCCGTGAGCACGGCGGGCGTGTCCACGATGCTCTTGCTGGCGCGACCGCGGGCGGCGATCGCGCCGATCGCCGCGGCCTTGAGCCCGTAGTAGCCGGGACAAGGAAAGACGCTCGAGTCGTACGCGTAGCCGCGCGCCGACAGGATGCGGAGGACCTCGTCGGTGACCGTGTAGCCCGGTGAGCGGTAGCCGATCGGACGGGCGCCAGTCGCGGCGGTGATGGCCTCTTCGGCGTCGGCGATCTCACGCTCGATCGTCTCGGGATCGCGCCGAGTCAGATCGTAGAGGTGGTGCTGGCTGTGGTTGCCGACTTCGTGGCCTTCGGACCGCAAGGCGCGCACGGTGATGCGGTTCTCGGCGCGCATCAGATCGCGACCGATGGCGAAGAACGTCGCGCGGGCGCCCACGTCGTCGAAGAGGCGGCGCAGCCGAGGAACGGCGTGATCGTAGATCGCGTGCGCCGCGTGATCGGGCGCCTCGAGATCGTAGATGGCCGCGTAGTTGGGGATCTCGTCGAGATCGACGCTCAGCGCCGCGAGCCTCACGACGCGATCAGCCCTGGACGCGGATCGCCCACACGAGCTTGCCGAGGTTCTTCATCACGTTGGGCACCCGGCGAAAGAGGCCGATGGTCGGCACCCGCTTCTCCAGCACCCGCACCGGGATCTCGGTGACCGCGAGCTTCTCGCGCATCGCGCGGATGACGAACTCGCTCGCGAAGATGTCCTTGTCGGCGATGCACTGCTCGACGATCGGCATCAGCGGCGCGCGGCGAAACGCCTTGAGGCCGTGGGTGTCGGTGCCCGTGAAGCCCAGCGTCACCCGGAACATCCCGTTGATCACCCGGGTGCCCAGGCGCCGCACGAAGGGACGCTCGTCGCTCGCGCCCTTCATCGCCTTGCTGCCCACCACCAGGTCCGCCTCGCCCTTGCGAAGGATCGCGAGCGCGCGCTGGTGGAAGTCGGTGTCGCAGAGATCGATCTCGTCGCAGAGCACGTACTCGCCGCGCGCCTCGAGCATCCCGCGTCGGAGCGCACCGCCGTAGTTCGGCTGACCGAACGAGAACGTGCGGACCTGCGGGAAGCGCTCGGCCAGCTTCGTCGCGATCTCGACCGTGCGATCCCGCGAGCCGTTCTCCGCGAGCACGAGCTCGTACGTGAAGTCGAGCTCGCCCAGCCGATCGATGAGCTCGATCACCGCCGACTGGAGGATGGGCTCCTCGTTGTAGATCGGGATGACGATGGTGACGTCGGGCGCGCTAGCGGAAGCGGAGGTGGAGCTCACGGCGGCGGCAGGGTAGCAGCACGGCGCTGGGCCGCATCCGCGACCCGAGGAAGGCGACGGCGAGGCCCGACGTAGGAGGCCCCGCCCTACGAGAAAGGCCCCGCCGTGATCATCTTCAACCTCTTCGCCGTGCCCATCGTGCTCCTGGTCGGCGCCATCGGCGCGGGCCTCGTCTGGCTGATGCCCTCGGTCTTCGGAGGGCCCTACACGGAGGTCACGTACGCGGTGCTCGCGATCGGCATCGGCGGCCTGGGCGAGCTGGTCGGGCTGCGGGGACGCCTCTTCTTCCTCCCCATCTGGCTGATCGGGGGCGGGGTGCTCGCGTGGCAGCTCTGGGGGCTCTTCGGGACGACGGGGCTGATCGCGGGCGGCGGGTTGCTGGCGCTGCTCACGGTCGCGTTCGCGGCGACCGTCGTGGTGATGCTCGCCGGCCAGGACAAGACCAAGGGCAAGCGCCTCGAAGAGGCGCGCGCCGCGTTCGCCAAGCCCGACCTCGAGGAGGCGCGGATGGCGCTCGCGGACGCGTGGGTGATCCCCGCGTTCGGCAAGGTGCAAGCGGATCGGGCCAAGCACCTGCTCGAGGTGCTCGGCCTCCTCGAACAGCACGCGGACGCGCTCGCGCTGAACGGCGATGCCCGCGCGCTCGGCGCGGCGGTGCGCGGCGTCCTCACACGGGTCGCCGACGGCGGCGCGCCGATCTCGTTCACGAGCGACGAGGCCGTCCCGCTGCACGAGATGGGCAAGGCCATCGAGACGCCGGACTTCGAGCTGTCGAGCGACGTGCGGCAGACCCTCGCCAAGCTCGCCTGAGGGGCGCTATACGTCGTGCCGCATGGACGACGTTCGGTACTTGGTGATCGGCGCAGGGGTGAGCGGCCTCGCGTTCGCCGGTCGGGTGGGGGGCGACGTGCTCGTGCTCGAGGGCGACGCCGAGATCGGCGGGTACTGCAAGACGATCCAGAAGGACGGCTTCACCTGGGACTACTCGGGGCACTTCTTTCACTTCCGTCATCCCGAGATCGAGCGTGAGCTGATCGACAGGATGCAGGGGCAGCGGGTCCTCAAGGTCCACAAGGACAGCCGCATCTACTGGCCGGGCGCGAGCGGCTTCAACGCGAGCGGGCCCTTCGACGGGCCGTGGATCGACTTCCCCTTCCAGAAGAACATCCACCAGCTCCCGAAGGACGATTTCTACGCGTGTCTGCACGACCTGGTGGTGCGCGAGCAGGGCGTCGTGCCGCGCACGTTCGAGGAGATGCTCTACGCCAAGCTCGGCAAGGGCATCGCAGAGCGCTTCTTGGTCCCCTACAACGAGAAGCTCTACGCGACGAAGCTCTCGGCGCTCGACGTCGACGCGATGGGGCGCTTCTTTCCGCACGCGTCGCTCGAGGACATCGTCCGCAACTTCGTGAAGCCCGACAACGCGTCGTACAACGCGACGTTCACGTACCCCGAGGGGGGTGCCATCCAGTACGTGAACGCGCTGGCGCAGGGCGTGAAGCCCGAGGCCATCGCGCTGTCCGAGCGCCTCGTGTCGGTCGATCTCGATGCGCGCGTCGCGACCACGAGCAAGCGCACGATCCGCTTTCAGCACCTGGTGAGCTCAGCGCCCTTCGTGGATCTGCTGCGCATGTGCGCCCTGCCCTTCGATGCCTCCGCGTACAGCTACAACCAGGTGCTCGTCTTCAACCTCGGCTTCGATCGCAAGGGACCGAGCGGGGTGCACTGGGCGTACTTCCCGCAGCGCGACGTGTCGTTCTACCGGGTCGGCTTCTACGACAACATCTTCGGGACCGATCGCATGAGCCTCTACGTGGAGCTGGGGTATCCCAGCGACGCGAGGCTGGGACCGGACGAGATCGCCGCGGCCCGAGCGCGGGTGCTCGAGGATTTGGGGCGCGTCGGCCTGCGCGAAGACCACCAGCTGGTCGCGGAGCACCACGTGGTGATGAGCCCCGCCTACGTGCACATCACGAAGGCCTCGCTGAAGGACGTCGCCGACAAGAAGGCCGCGCTGGAGCAGCACGGTGTCCACTCGATCGGCCGCTACGGTGGATGGACCTACTGCTCCATCGAAGACAACATCGTCGAGGCGCGCGCGCTGGCCGACCGCATCGCCGCCTGATTTTTTTCGGGGGCAGGACGATTGTCGCGAAGGATCGCGTTCGGGCGGACAATCCCCCTCTCGTGACCGATCGTCCCGCGTCCTCGCTCTTCGCCGCGCCTCCTCCGCGCGTGCTGGACGTGCAGCTGGCCTACCGGACCCAGCGCGACTTCGTGCAGCGCAGCCTCCACCGCCTCGGGGCCTCGCGCGACGAGCTGGCGGACTTGTCCCAAGAGGTGTTCGCGGTCGTCGCGCGACGCCACGCCGAGTTCGACGTGAGCCGGCCGCTGCCGCCGTGGCTCTTCGGGATCTGCGTCGGCGTGGTGCAGAACGCGCGGCGCACCCGGAGGCGCAAGCCCACCGTGCCGCTCGATGGCCTGCCCGAGCCGAGCGGCGGGCCCTCCCCGCTCGATGCGCTGGCGGCGCGGCGCCGCATGGACCGAGCCCACGAGGCGCTGGACGCGATGGACGTCGAGCGACGCGCCGTGTTCGTGATGTACGAGGTCGAGGGGATGGCGGGCGCGGACATCGCGCGTGCGCTCGGGATCGCGCCGGGCACCGTGCACTCGCGGCTCTTCGCCGCGCGCAAGTCGATCGAATCGGCGCTCGCCGAGGAGGACGCATGAACGACGCGCCTGACACCGAGGAATTGATCTGGCCGACCCGCTGGCGCGACAGCCCGCACGCCCCGCCGCTCGCCGGCGCTTTCGTTCGCGAGCTCGACGAGCTCGAGCCCGCGCGTCGATCGGACACCGCGCGCCGTGGGCCGCCCGCGCTCTGGGTCAGTGCGGCGGCGGCCTTCGTCGCGTTGGCCGCCGCAGCCGCGCTCTACGTGGGCACGACGTTCGAGTCACCGCCCGAGGCAGCTACGCCGCTGGTGCCAGCCACGTCGCCTGGCGACATCGTCGCCGCGACGCCTGCCGACACCGTCGCCGCGACGCCTGCTGACACCGTCGCGCCGAGCACCGTCGCCGCCGAGGAGCCTTCGCTCGCCCCGACCACCGAGCCCGCGTCGAGCGTCGGGGCAGTCGGGGCCGAGGCTCGATCGAGCAGCGGCGGCTCGCGTGCACCTGCGGTCGAGTCGCCTACCGGTGAGACGCCCGAGTCGCGGACGCCGGCGACGAACGCGGAGCCCGCCGCGCTGGCAGCCACCGGTCGGCTGTCGTTGGACTCGAGCCCTCGGGTCCCCGTCTTCGTCGATGGAACGCTGCGAGGCAGGACCCCCGTGCAGGTCGAGGTCTTCCCCGGTGAGCACACCGTGCGATGGTACGACCCCGATCAGCGGATCGATCACACCGAGCGCTTCGTCATCGGAGCGGGCGAGACCACGAGAGTCTGGCGGAACGTCGCGCCGCCGGTCGCCGCACCGTCGGTCGCCGCACCGGCCACGCCGGCCGCGAGCCCCTACGACGACGCGCGCGCCTGCGCGCTCACGGGTGATCACGCCTGCGTCGTCGATCGACTGCGCGGCCACGCGAGCACGGCGCGGGAGTTCGAGCTGTTGATCGCGTCGCTGAGGTCCCTCGGTCACGACCGCGACGTCGAGACGAACATGCGCCTCTACCTCAGCCGCTTCCCGACCGGTCGCCAGGCCGCCGCGTACCGTCAGTACCTCGTCGCCCACGCCGGCCGCTGACCCGCGGCGCGCATCAGAGCAGCCCGCGACGCACGGCGGCGATCGCGGCCTCGGTGCGGCGCTCGACGCCGAGCTTGGCGAGCACGTTGGCGACGTGGGTGCGCACCGTGCCTACGCCGATGCCCAGCCGCTCACCGATCGACTGGTTGGTGAGGCCCTCGGCGAGGTGACGCAGCACCTCGAGCTCGCGCGGCGTGAGCGGCTCGCTCGAGGGGAGCGATGCGAGCAGCGCCTTCGTCTCGGGCAGCGGATCGGTCGCATGCGCCACCCGGCGCACGGTCGCGAGGATGGTGTCGGCAGGCGCGCCCTTGTGGAGGAAGGCGCGGGCGCCGGCATCGATCGCGCGGCGGGTGGCGTCTGGTCCATCGAGCGCGGAGATGGCGATCACCCGCACTCGAGGCGCGCGCCGACGCAGCTCCGCGATGATCGTCCACCCGTCCAGCTCGGGCAGGCGCAGATCGATGAGCGCGACGTCGGGGCGCAGCGCGAGGACGGCCGGGATCACCTCGGGGCCACGAGCGCACTCGGCGACGACCTGCATGGCCGGATCACTGCGCAAGAGCTCGGTGAGCCCGATGCGGGTCACGGGATGGTCTTCCGCGAGGAGGAGCCGAACCGGGGTGGTCTTCACGCGAGGTCTCCTCGCGTCGGGGACACGCGCGCGACAGCGCCAGAAGCAGCCGCGGCGGTGATCGCTGCGGCGAGGCGCTCGAGCCGTACGTCCCCCTCGCGCACGGGCGCTTCGCCCTCGCGCAGGAGTGCGGCGCATCCGTCGGCGACGGCCTCGAGGCCCAAGAACAGGCTGGCCCCGTGTAGGCCGTGCGCGAGGCGCCTGACCTCGGCGTCATCGCGACCGCAGGCCGCCCTCTGCAGCGCGCTGAGCTCGGCGCCCGCCGTGCGCACGAAGAGCTCGAACGCGCGGACCCGGCCGCTCGAGCTCGGCGCTGGATCTTCGCTCGTCGCGACGCCGAGCGTCCGCGCCAGCAGCGCGCGAAGCGCCCGTCGACCGAAGGGCTTGGGCAGCACGTCGTCGATGCCGGCACTCTCCAGCATCTGCCGCCCTGCCCCTCGGCTCAGCGCGGCGCCGTCGGCGCTCACCATCACGATCGGGGTGCGTCGTGATTCGCCCTCGCCCTCGCGGGCGCGCAGGCGTCGGCTCGCCTCGATCCCATCCATGCCCGGCATCTGACGGTCCATGAACACGAGGTCGAAGCGCTCGACCTCGAGGATCGCGAGCGCCTCGTCGGCGCGGCGCGCGTGGCGGACCGTGCACCCCTCGGCGCGCAGGAGACCCTCGATGATCGCCGCGTTCGCGATGTGGTCCTCCACGAGCAAGACCGAGCGTCCTGTTGCGGCTTCGGCATCTGCGATGGGGAGCGCGCGGTCGGTCGCCGCCTCGGTGCGAGCCCGCCCTCGACCAAGGAGAGC
>CAYZQM010000243.1:282-1856 GCA_964480175.1 uncultured Sandaracinaceae bacterium | reverse complement strand
GCGCGGTCGGTCGCCGGCAGCCGCAGCACGAGGCGCGCGACGGTGCGGCGCGCTCCGTCGTGATCCTCGACCACGACCTCCAGCGTGCCTCCGATGGCAGCCGCTATCTGCTTGGTCAGCGCGAGGCCGAGGCCCGTGCCTCCGCTGCCGCGACCCGGATGAAACGGGGTGAACAGGTGCTCGAGCACGCTCGGCTCGATACCAGGCCCCTCGTCGCACACCGCGAAGCTCACCTCGTCGTCCTGCGAAGTGACCACCACCGACACCACCCCGGGATCGGCGTACTTCACGGCGTTGCCCACCAGGTTGGAGAGCAGCTGCCGCACCCGGCGCGCGTCGCCCAGCACCACCTTCGAGATCGAAGGATCGACGTCGGGAACGATGCGGATCCCCTCGCGCGTCGCGGCGCGGGCGAAGAGATCGCAGACGCTCGAGACGGTCGAGCGGAGCTCGAACGGCGCGAGCTCGTACTGCAGCTTGCCGGCGCCCGCCTGCTCCAGATCGAGCACGTCGTCGACGACGGCCAGGAGCGATCCGCCCGCGCCGAGGATGGCGTCGAGCCAGCGGCGCTGCTCGGCCGACAGCTCCGTGGCCGAGAGCAGCTCGGCGCTGCCGAGGATGCCGTGCAGCGGCGTGCGCACCTCGTGGCTGGTCCGCGCGAGCATCTCGGAGCGCAGGCGAACGCCCTCGCGCGCCGCGGCGAGCGCGGCCTCGCGCGCCTCCTCGGCCTCGCGCTGGAGCGTCGTGTCGCGCAGCACCACGACCCGTCCATCGACGTGCACCTCGCCCATCGCGCCGAGCGGCCGTCGCTCGATGGTGAAGTAGCGCTCGTCGTGTGCGAGCTCGGCGCTCGCTCCGTCGACGAGCGCGGACGCGAGCGCGGGGGCGCGGCCCGCGAGGATCTGCTCGAGGGTGCTGCCCGGCGCGATCTCGTCGACGCCGAGCAGCTCGCGCGCTGCGCGGTTGGCCTCCAGCACCCGGTCCCGCACATCGAGCACGATGACGGCCTCGGTCATCATGTCGAGCACCACCTCGTGTGCGACCGGGGCGAGCTCGAGCAGCTCGTCGCGGGTGAGCGCCCAAGTCCACGCCGCGACCGTGACCGCATAGGTGAAGGGCGTGGTGTCGACGTGCATGCCGTCTTGCATGTGGAACACGACGTTCGCGATCGAGGGCACGAGGATGCTGAGCAACAGCGCGCGCGCCTGACGGCGCCGGATCGGGGATCCCCGCAGCCACGCGTGCAGGTAGATCACTGCGGTGCCGAGGATGCAGACGTACACGAACGCGAGGAAGATCCACCACGCCCAGCCGGAGCCGCTGTGGCGCATCACATAGCCCCCGACGTCGATCAGCCGCGTGTCCGTCAGCATCGCCTCGTGGGCGTCGTTGGTCCACACGAGCAGCACCGCGATGGCCGGGATGATCGAGAGGCCGAGCAGATTCGCCCGGCGAAGGGGCTGCCCCACGTAGGCCAGCGCGAACGCGATCGACGTCACGGGGATCGCCGCCAAGCCGATCATCTCGAAGTCGAAGAAGAGCAGCTTGTGCTCGAGCGAGACCGCCGCGATCTC
>CAYZQM010000243.1:0-272 GCA_964480175.1 uncultured Sandaracinaceae bacterium | reverse complement strand
GTACCCCAGCGGGTGGATGGCGATCGCGACCGCTACGATGGCGAACTCGCGGGCGGCCCACGGGCGAGGACGGCGGGTCCACACGAAGGCGGCGCACGCGAGCAGACCCATCGCGGTGCAGATCAGCGGGAGCGTCAGCGGCGTGGACTGCCACATGGGGGCCGGCATTGTGCCCAGGCGGGGGCGCCGAGACCATCGATTCCGGCGCGGCTGAATCGACGCAGGCTCTCCCGTTCGGCAGAGGCGGGCTCGGACCGCGCGACGCGAGCATG
>CAYZQM010000242.1:9838-10471 GCA_964480175.1 uncultured Sandaracinaceae bacterium | reverse complement strand
ACCTTTACTGACGGGCCCCGCGCCGGCACGCTGGTGGATCCCGAGCGAGCCCCCCCGCGTGCAGGAGGAGACGCACGGGCGCTCGCAGGCCGAAGAGCGCCAGCCGATCGCAGGCGGCCGTCTCGTGCAGGACGCAAGAGAGAGGGCGCGACGAATCGTGCCCCTACGCCCCTTCCGTGCGCCCGCCTCTCGCCTCTCGCCTCCCACCTCTCGCCTCGCGCCTCGCGCCTCTCGCATCCCGCCTCTCGCATCTCGCCTCTCGCCTCTCGCATCTCGCATCCGACCGCCCGCACTGCGGCTCCCAAGGATCGAGCTCCGCTCAGTCACCCATCGCGTCGTAGCCAACGCCGAGTCTCTCGAGAATGCGGCGTAGCTCCTCGGGCAGCTCGGCGCGTGCGCGGACGCGCTCGCCGGCGATCGGGTGATCGATCGCGAGCTCGACCGCGTGCAGCGCCATCCGCGTCAGCCCGAGCGCGCGCACCACCTTGTTGAGCTTGTTGTCGCCCCAGTTGGCATCGACGCAGATCGGGTGGCCGACGTGGCGCAGGTGCCTGCGGATCTGGTGCAGCCTCCCCGTCTGCGGGCGCGCTTCGACCAGCGAGTAGCGGCCCTCGGGCGAGCTCGACAGGCGAC
>CAYZQM010000242.1:7459-9819 GCA_964480175.1 uncultured Sandaracinaceae bacterium | reverse complement strand
TCGTCTTCGCTGCGCGGCAGCGCGTAGTCGACCTCGAAGCGTTCGTCGGGCGTCCCGCGCACCAGCGCGAGATACACCTTCTCCACCCGGTGCTCGGAGAACGCGAGTCCGAGGTGCCGGGCTGCATCTTCATCCAACGCGAAGAGCAAGCACCCGCTGGTGCCGCGGTCGAGCCGATGCACCGGCCACACCCAGCGCCCGAGCTGGTGCTTGACCCGCTTCATCGCGTTGTCGGGATCGCGATCCCAGCCCTTGTGCACCGACAGACCACTGGGCTTGTCGACGATCACGAACGACGGATCCTCGATCAGGATCGGCAGCGCTCCTTCGCTCATGCGCGGGTCACGATGCCGCTCGTCACCGGCGCGCCCGCGCGCGCGATCGCATGGGTCATGGTCGCGGTGTTCCACGCGATGCCGACCTCGCCAGACGGACTCACCACGATGAGGCCGCCGCTGCCCGAGACCCGCGCCGCGAGGTCGGCGACCGCGCGCTCGGCCGCGGCCTGCGCCGAGAGCCCGCCGGCGATGAGCTCGCACACCAGCCGCGTGATCCCCAGCCGCATCGCGGCCTCGCCGTGTCCAGTCGCGCTCGCCGCTCCGCGATGATCATCGGCGTAGGTTCCCGCGCCCACGATCGGCGAGTCGCCCACCCTTCCTGGCCGCTTGTCGACCATGCCGCCCGTGGACGTCGCGGCGGCGAGCTCGCCGCGCGCGTTGCACGCGACGGCGCCGACCGTACCGCCGGCCCAGCTCCCGTCACCGACGCCGCTCTTCACCTTGGCCAAGCGCGCTCGCGCGCTCGCCGTGATCATCGCGTCGGGATCGGCCGGCGAGAACCCCGCCGCGCGCGCGAAGCGCACCGCCCCCTCGCCCGCGTACAAGACGTGTCGCCCCTCCTCGAGCACCGCGCGCGCGACGTCGATGGGCGCGAGGAACGGACTGAGACACGTCACCGCGCCCGCGCGCAGGCCCGTGCCTTCCATGATCGACGCGTCGAGCTCGAGCGTCCCGTCGCTGGTGAGACACGCGCCGGTCCCGGCGTTGTAGAGCGGGTCGTCCTCGAGGACGCGCACCGCAGCCTGCACCGCGTCCAAGGGCGAGCCCCCAGCGACGAGCACCTCGAGCCCCGCGCTCGCCGCGCGCTCGCAGCCGCGTCGGTGCGCATCGCGCGAGCCTTCGGGCACCTCGCCGGCGCCGCCGTGCACCAACACCACCGGCGTGATCATGCCGGGAGCCTCTCACGAACCGACGCGTCGCTCACGCGGTCGCGACGAAGCCCTTCCACTTGCGCATGTACTCGACGAAGCCCGGCGAGAGCCCCTGCCCTTCCAGGTGCTCCGCGGTGAGCGGAGGGCGTGCGATCTCACGACCGTCCGCGATCTTCTCGGGCCAGTCGTGGTTGGCGATCGCGCCGCGTCCGAGCGCGACGAAGTCGGCGCCGCGATCGATCTGCGCCTCGGCTTCCTCTCGGCTCCAGATGCCGCCCGCGACGACGATGCGCGCGCTGTCGCCGATCGCCTCGCGGAAGAGGTTCGTCGCGTGCTGCTCCGGGTGCTTGGTGGTGTTGAGCCCCGCGCGCCAGAGCGACAGGTGGAGCACCTCGACTCCGTCCTCGATCAGCCACTTGCCGACCTGGATCGACTCGTCGAGATCGACGCCCTTGGTCTGCCCGAAGTCCTCGGGCGAGATGCGGCACGCGAGCACCAGCGACGGAGCGGCGGCGCGCACCGCGCGGGTCACTTCGCGGATCAAGCGCGCCCGATTCACCAAGCTGCCGCCAAAGGCGTCGGTGCGCTGGTTGTAGTGGGTGCTCAGGAACTGCGAGAGCAGGTAGCCGTGCGCGCCGTGCAGCTCGACGGAGTCGAAGCCCGCCTCGGCGCAGCGGCGCGCCGCGCTCGCAAACGCCGCGATGATCCGCTGCACGTCGTCCTCGGTCGCGGCGCGCGGCACGGGCGCATCGCCGTCCTTCACCGCGCTCGCGCTCAAGATCGGCAGGCCACTCACCTCGGTGCTCGCACGCAGACCGCCGTGGAAGAGCTGGGCGCTCGCGAGCGCGCCGCCCGCATGGATGCGCTCGACCAGCGTGCTCAGCCCCGGCGTCATCGCGTCGTCGTGCACCCCCATCTCACCGGGCCACGCCTTGCCGTCCTGGGTCACGTGCGCCGCGCAGGTCTCGACGAGGCCGAAGCCTCCGTCGGACCGCATCCCCAGAAAGCGTCGCTCGAGGTCGGAGCAGGTCCCGTCGGGATGGCTCTGCATGTTGGTGAGCGGCGCGAGCCACACCCGGTTGCGAGAGACGATGGCGGGCGATGCAGCCGTGGCTGCGCGGAGGGTGACCGGGGTGAACAACGACATGCG
>CAYZQM010000242.1:0-7449 GCA_964480175.1 uncultured Sandaracinaceae bacterium | reverse complement strand
GCGGGACTCGTGGAGCGGGGCGGCATGCGTGCAAGACCAAAAGGGTGTCTCAGTCCGCGGTCGGCCCCGGCCCGCCTGGCGGCGTCGCGGGTCCATCCGCCGCGCTGGTGTCGGCAGGGAAGCGCGAGATCTCGTGACCGTCGTCCATCGCGACCACCCGCACCGGGCCCCAGCGGCGCATCGCCGGCGTGACCAAATCGGAGTCGCCGACGACGACGATGAGCGCGTGCTCGGGATCGATGTGCTCGCGCGCCGCCGCGAGCGCCTGCTCGGCGGTCACCGCGCGGATGCCGCTGCGGTAGCCGTCCCAGTAGTCGTCGGGCAGGCCGAAGATCCGCAGGTACGCGACCATCCACGCGACCCGACCGATCGTGTCGATCGAGAGCGGGAAGCTGTCGGAGAGGAACTGCGTCGCGTCGCGCACCTCGTCGGCGCTGGGCGCCACCGTGGTGATCGCGGTCAGGTGCTCCATGAACGCGACCATCGCCGTGCCGCTGCGGTCCACGTCGGGCTGCGAGGGATCGCGACCGATCCCGGCGCGGGCCCGGAAGGGACCCGCCGCGACCATCTCGTCCACGCTGCTGTACGCGCCGTAGGTGAGGCTGCGGCGCTCGCGCAGATCCATGAAGAGGCGCGAGCTCGCGCTGCCGCCGAGGATGTGGTTCGCGACCTCGAGCGGGATCCAGTCCTCGTCGCTGCGCGCGATCACCGTCTGCTGCGAGCCGGGACGGTGCACGACGACGACCTCACGGCCGGTGCGCGCGGGCACCTCGGGCAACGTCAGCGTCGGCACCGCGCGGGCGCGCCAGCTGCCGAACGCGCTCTCCGCGGCGGCGCGCGCGGCCTCGGGGGTGACCGCGCCCGCGACCACGAGGAACGCGTTGCCGGGCACGTAGTGGGTGCGGTGCCA
Organism: uncultured Sandaracinaceae bacterium; assembly: GCA_964480175.1. Lineage (GTDB taxonomy): Bacteria > Myxococcota_A > Polyangia > Polyangiales > Sandaracinaceae > CAYZQM01. Next base: position 6,539 of record CAYZQM010000242.1, on the reverse strand, counting down.
GTTCACCAGATCGTTGCGCCGCATGCGCCCGATGCCCTCGGCCGTGGCGTCGAGGTGGTTGTACGGGTGGCTGCCGTAGAGCGCGCGGAAGAACTCGCGCCGGCCCACCTGCGAGGGATCGCTGAACGTCACCAAGAGCCGCTCGAGCTCGCGGCGCTTGAGGCGGGTCAGCTCGCCGTTGTCGAAGCGCGGGTTCATCGCGAGGTCGGCGAGGATCGCCATCATCTCGTCCATCTGATCCGCGGTGCCGCGGATCTGGATCACGCTCTGCATCGAGTCGGCGTTCACGCTGAGATCGGCGCCGAGGAACTCGACGTTCTCGGCGATCTCCGCGCTGGTCCGGGCGCGCGTGCCCTCCTTGAGCATGTTCGCGACCATCGACGCCATGCCGGGCATGGTCGCCGGATCGGACGCGAGGCCCGAGCGGATCACGAGGCGCAAGTACACCAACGGGAACGAGGACGCCGTGGGCACGGCATCGACCTCGAGGCCGTTCTCCAACGTCGAGCGGGTGATGGGCGGCAGGCGCACGTCGCGCGGGGTCGCCGAAGGCGGCGGCTCGTTGCGGCGGGCGACGACCTCGTCACCTCCCGTGGGATCGGGGCGGTTGTCGGTGACCTCGCGCTCTTCTTCGACGGTCGCGCTGCTGCCGCAGGCGAGCGCGAACGCGACGAGCGCGACGGAGAGAAAACGGGGGGCGCTCATTCCGCACCTCCTTCGCTGGGCTGGGGGATGACGTCGAGGACGGTGCGGTTGGTGGCGGCGAAGTACTGACCGGCCACGCGCTGGATGTCGGCGGCCGTGACCGCGAGGTAGCGATCGAGCTCACCGGTGAGCAGCGCCGCGTCGCCGAAGTAGAGCTCGAACTCCGCGAAGCTCTGCGCGCGGGACATGTTCCCCTGCAGGCCGACCAAGAAGTACGTGCGCACCCGGTTGTGCACCCGCTCGAGCTCGCGGGCGGTGATGCCCTCGCGCGCGATCGCCTCGATCGCAGCGTAGATGCGGGGCCGCACTTCGTCTCCGGTGTGTCCCTCGGCCAGGAGCGCGAAGAGCGAGAAGAGATCGGGCCCGCGGCGGTCATCGGTCGACACACTCAGTTCGGACAGCAGCTCGTCCTCGTGCACCAGCGTCCGGTAGAGCCGCGACGACTCGCCGTCGCCGAGCACCATCGACAGGAGCTCGAGCGCGTAGTGATCGGCCGCGCGGTTCGGCGGGATGTGCCAGGTGAGGTGCATCCCCGCCAAGTCCGCGTGGGGGTCGTACATCACGTCGGTGCGCTCCGCGGTCTGCGGCTGCATCTCGGGCGGCGCGTAGGGGATCACCTCGCGCGCGGGGATGTCGCCGAAGTACTCGGTGATGAGGCGCAGCGCCTCGTCGGGATCGAAGTCACCCGCCACGGACACCACCGCGTTGTTCGGCGCGTAGTACGAGTTCCAGAACTCCTGCACCGCGGAGAGCGGCGCCCCGGTGAGATCGGCCATGTCGCCGATCGTCGAGTGCGAGTAGGGCCAGTAGTCGCCGTACGCGAGCTCGTTGATCCGGAGGAACGAGAGCGCGTACGGACGGTTCACGTAGCTCTGCTCGCGCTCCTGGATGACGACGATGCGCTGGTTCTCGAAGTTGTCGTTGGTGATCGCGAGCGACTGCATGCGATCGGCCTCGAGCCACAGACCGAGCGCGAGCTCGTTGCTCGGCAACGTTTCGTAGTAGTTCGTCCGGTCTTCGCTGGTGGTGCCGTTGGCCGAGCCGCCGCGCCGGTTGATGAGCGCGAAGTGCTCGTCGTTGTCCACGTTGGCCGAGCCCTGGAACATCATGTGCTCGAAGAGATGCGCGAAGCCCGAGCGGCCGCGCACTTCGTTCCGCGAGCCGACGTCGTAGTAGACCGCCACCGCGACGGTCGGGACGCTAGGCTCGGGGTTGAGCACCACGCGGAGGCCATTTGGCAGCGTCGATCGCAGCACCGCCAGGCGCGAGAGCGCCTCGCTCGCGGTGCCCCGGCTCGGCGCTGCGCTCGTGGGCGCGACGGCCGCATCGGTCCCGGCGTCTTGGGCTCTCACGCCCCCGGACATCGTCCCGAGCAGCGCGGCGAGCGCGAACGTCGTGGCGCGCGGGAGCGCGGTCTGGCGGGCGCGCCCGCTCTTGGTTCCTGACATGCGTGATCCTCGCGAAGGGTGAGGGGCTGAGAAGGCAAGCAGACGCGCGACGCGCGCGGGTGTGCTAACACGGAACGCGTTGACCGCCATCACTGCGGCGATCGTCTCGATCGGGACCGAGCTCACGCGCGGCGAGCTGGTGGATACGAACGCCGCGTGGTTGAGCGACGAGCTGACCGCGCTCGGCTTGGACGTCGTGCTTCGGGTCACGGTGGACGACGACGGCCCCCGCATCGTCGAGGCGCTGCAGCACGCCGCCAGCAAGGCGAAGTTCCTGGTCTGCACCGGTGGCCTCGGCCCGACGACCGATGACCTGACGACGCTCGCCGTCGCGCGGGCGCTCGGGGTCGAGCTCTTGCGCGACGAGGCGTCGGTGCGCGCCATCGAGCGACGCTTCGCCGCGTTGGGTCGCCCGATGTCGCCCAGCAACCTCAAGCAGGCCGACTTCCCCACGGGCGCGACGATCCTCCCGAACCCGATCGGCACCGCGCCGGGGTTCTCGGTCGAGCTGGCGGGCGCGCGCTGCTTCTTCACCCCGGGTGTCCCCCGCGAGATGAAGCAGCTCTTCACGGATCACATCACGCCCGCGATCCAAGCCTCGGCGGCGCGCACCAGCCACCAGATCCGCCTCCGCTCGTTCGGCCTGCCCGAGTCCGAGGTGGGCGAGCGGCTCGCGGGTCTCGAGGAGAACGAGCCCGGCCTCTTGCTGGGCTACCGAGCGTCGTTCCCGGAGATCGAAGTGAAGGTCTTGGTGCGCGCGGCCACCGAAGCCGAGGCGCAGGCGATCGCCGAGCGGGTCGCCGATCAAGTGCGGGCGCGGCTGGGCGACGCCGTGTACGGCGAGGGCGACGACACCCTCGCGGCGTACGTCGGGCGCACGCTGCGCGATCGGGGCCTGACCCTCTCGCTCGCCGAGTCGTGCACCGGCGGGCTGGTCGGGCAACTGGTCACGTCGGTACCGGGCAGCTCCGAGTACCTGATGCTCGACGCCGTCACCTACTCGAACGCGTCGAAGATTCGACTGCTCGGAGTCGCCGAGGACGACCTGCGCGCGTACGGCGCCGTGAGCGAAGAGGTCGCGTGCGCGATGGCCGAGGGCGCGCTGCGGATCGGCGAGAGCGATCTCGCGGTGAGCATCACGGGCATCGCCGGCCCTGGCGGTGGCACCGAGGACAAGCCCGTGGGGACGGTGTGGCTGGCGCTCGCGAAGAAGGGGCAGCGCGCGACCGCGCGGCGCCTGAAGCTCGCAGGCAACCGCGACTGGATCCGCACCCGCGCCGCCTACCACGCGCTCCGCTGGATCGCGGACGTCGCCCAAGAGCGCTGAGGCTCCGCTGCGAACGCGCGACCGAGCTCAGCCGCGCGCAGCCGCGATCGCGGCGCGCGCCGCGTCGAAGTCCGCGGGCTTCTGCACGCTCACCGACGTCGCGCCGTCGACGGTGCGCTTGATCATCCCGCACAGCGCGTTGCCGGTGCCCACCTCGACGAAGAGGGTGACTCCGTCCTCAGCCATGCGGCGCACCGACTCGTCCCAGCGCACCGGGCGGCTCACCTGCTTGCCGAGCGCGGTACGCGCCGCATCGCCCGACGTCGTGGGCGACGCATCGACGTTGGTGTAGATGGCGCCCGACGCGTCCGCGAACGCGATGGCGCTCAAGTGCGGCAGCAGCCCCTCCTCCGCCGGCTTCATGAGCTGGCAGTGGAACGGCGCGCTCACCGGTAGCGGCATCGCGCGTCCGCCTGCCCCCTTGCACCGCTCGGACGCGGCCTCGACCGCGGCGACGTGACCCGCGATCACGATCTGTCCCGGCGAGTTGTAGTTCACGCACTCGACCACCTGGCCGGTGCTGGCCGCGACCTCGGCGCAGATCGCCTCGAGTGGCTCGCGCTCCATCTTGAGGATCGCCGCCATCGCGCCCTGCCCCACCGGTACGGCCTCCTGCATGAGCTCACCGCGGGTGCGCACCAAGCGCACGGCGTCCTTCAGCGAGAGCGTGCCCACCGCGACGTTCGCCGAGTACTCGCCGAGCGAGTGTCCCGCGACGACGTCGGGCGTCTCGCCGAACGCCCGAAAGAGCGCGATCGACGTCGTGAGGATCGCGGGCTGGGTGTTGCGCGTGAGCTTGAGATCCGCCTCGGGCCCCTCGAAGCAGAGCTTGGACAACGGCGCGCCGAGCGCCGTGTCCGCTTCGTCGAACGTCGCGCGCGCGAGCTCGCTCGCATCGAACGCCTCCTTGCCCATGCCCACGCGCTGGGAACCCTGGCCCGGAAAGACGAACGCAACACGGCCCCGCTTGATCTCTGCCATCGACTCGACTCCTGAGGTGAGCGCCGACGCTGGCACGAAGCGGGCGGCAGGCAAGGGCCGCTCGCTGCGAGGCTCAGCGCGGGGCGCGACAGCGGACGAACGACTCGATCATGAAGTCGCGGAACGCGGCGATGCGGGCGGGCAGCGTCGTCGTCGGCACGTGCACGAAGTAGAGGCTCGCCTCGCGCAAAGACAGCGTGGGCAGGATCCGCACGAGGCGTCCCGCCTGGACGTCGCTGTGCACGACGATCCGCGGCAAGAGGCTCACGCCCGCGCCGCTCATCACCGCGGCGCGCACGAACATGAAGTCGTCGCCGCCGATGCGCCCCGTCACGGTGACGCGCTCCTCGCTCCCCGTCGCCTCGTCGCGCAGGGCCCACTCGGTTCGTCCTTCGGGGGCGCGGAAGAACACCGCGCGGTGCGCCCGCAGATCCGAGAGGCGCTTGGGCGTCCCGTGCTGCTCGAGGTAGCGCGGCGACGCGTAGAGGTCCTGCTCGAGATCCCCCAGTTTGCGCGCCACCAAGCTCGAGTCCGGCAGGCGCGCGGCGGCCCGCAGGGCCACGTCCACGCCCTCCTCCACCAAGTTCACGGTGCGCGCGGTCAGCAGCGTCTCGATCTCGACGTCGGGATGACGGACGCAGAAGTCGGCGACGACCTCGCCGAGGAACGTCGCCCCGACGTCGTTCGGCGCCGTGATCCGCAGCTTGCCGCGCACCTGCTTGTCCACTCCGTCGACGCCGCGCGCTGCGTGCTGCAGCGCCGCCACGGCGGGCGCGACCTCTTGGTAGAACGCCCTGCCTGCGGCCGTCGGCACCACGCTGCGCGTGGAGCGAACGAGGAGCTGCGTCCCCACCGTCGCCTCCAGGCGTGACACCGCGCGGCTCACGGTCGAGGTCGGCACGCGCACGTCGCGCGCGACCTTCGCGAACCCCTCGCGATCCACCACGCGCACGAAGAGCGCGACGTCGTTCAAGTCCACGTTCGGCATCGGCCCGAGCGAAGGTAGCCCATTCGCTCCGCTTCGCTCGGACCGCCCCTCGATCACGCGGCCTTCACCAAGGAGACCTCGACCTCGATCTTCACGTCGTGCCCCACCAGCACGCCGCCCGACTCGACCGCGCTGTTCCACACGAGGCCGAAGTCACGGCGATCGATCGTCGCGGTGGCGGACGCGCCGACCCGGACGTTGCCCCACGGATCCTTCGCCTCGGCGGTCGGTCCCTCCACCGCGAAGGTCACCGACTTCGTGGTGCCGCGGATCGTCAGGTCGCCGGTGAGCGCGTAGCCGTCGCCCTTCTTCGCGATCGCCGTCGAGACGAACGTCATCTTCGGGTGCACCTCCGACTCGAAGAAGTCCGCGCTCCGCAGGTGCTCGTCCCGCTTGGCCTCGCGGGTGTTCACCGTGCTGGTCTCGATGCTCGCCGAGACCTTCGCGGCGGTGGGGTTGGCCGGATCGAGCTCGATGGTGCCGCTGAGCCCGGTGAACTCGCCCCGGACGTTGGTGATCATCAGGTGCCGGACGCTGAAGTGGGCGGCGGAGTGCGAGGCGTCGATGTTCCAGGTAGCCATGGTGTTCCGTGTTCCTTTCGTCGCGACGTGCGACCGAGGACCGGACGATGGGGTGGCCGGAGCGGAGCCTGAAGAGGCCTATTCGCTCGGGAGCGTTGCGACTCGGCAACGCGTCGCTGGGTGACCGGCCGTGAACACGCGGGACAGGGCATGTGAACGTCGGGTCACGCATGGACCCTGGTGCCCTGGAACGCTGGCCTCGTGTCGCGAACGATCCAGGCCGATTTGACCGATTTCGCCTTGACCAACCAGGTGGCATCCGACTTGCTCAGGTCCGCGCCGGCTCCTGTCGAGCCTCGAAACCGAGGGTTGCGATGAATCACCGCATCCATAGTGCACTGAATCTTTCGAACTTGGCCCTCGTGGCCGTCATGGCCGCCATCCTGGGGGTGGCTTCGGGCGCGAACGCGCAGGCCGAATGCCGACCGGGCGACCTGCTCTGTGCCGAGGGCCGCTTGGGTCCCATCGAGGGCCGCCTGCGCATCGGGCCCGCGGATCCGCCGCCCCCG
>CAYZQM010000241.1:0-10536 GCA_964480175.1 uncultured Sandaracinaceae bacterium | reverse complement strand
AGCGCGTCGCGCACCTCGCTGCGCTCCGGGACATCCGGCCAGCGCGATCCGTCGTCGCCGCTCCAGCTGCTGCTCGATGCCGCACGGCCGGCGCGACGCACCGACGGCGGCGTCACGCTGCTCCAGTCCGAGCTCCCGAGCAGCGGCGGCACCGGCGCCTCGGGGCCCTCGGGCGGTCCGTGATCGTGCGAGTCGGCGATCACCGTTCCTTCGTCATCGAGCACGCGCACCCTGGTGCGGGTGGCGATCGCCGCCGCGTGCAGGGCTTCGTCGAGCGCGGGATCGGTCAGCGGTCGCTCGCGGAGCAGATCGCTCTCGGCCACCGCACGTACCAGCGCCGCCTGATCGCGCATGCCCTGCTCGAGCATCGCGAGCAGCCGTCGCTCGTGCCATCGCGCGTACTCGAGGCCCGCCCAGGGCACGAGCACCACCACGACGTTCACCAAGAAGAGGCGCACCCCGAGGCCGCGCGCCGCCGCCGACAGCCGCAGCCAGATCCTCTTCACGTGCGGGCCTCGGCCGCCTTGTAGCCGACGCCGTGGACCGTGCTGATTGGATCGAGCTCGTGCGCCCTGAACTTGCTCCGGATGCGGCGCACGTGGGTGTCGATGGTGCGCTCGGTGACGAGGTTGTCCCAGGTGTACGCGCGCTGCATGAGCTGATGCCGCGAGAGCACCACGCCCGGTCGCTCGAGCAGCGCGGCCAACAGACCCAGCTCGGTCGGGGTGAGCGCGACGGCCTGCCCGCGCACCGAGACCTCGTGGCGCAGCAGATCGACGACGATCGGCCCGTGCCTGAGCACGTCCTTGCTCGGGCTCGGCGCTTCGTCGTCGTAGCTCCTGCGCAAGAGCGCCCGCACCCGCGCGACCAGCTCCCGCGGCGAGAAGGGCTTGACCACGTAGTCGTCGCCGCCGAGCTCGAGCCCGAGCACCCGATCGATCTCGTCGCCTCGCGCCGTCAAGAAGAGCACGGGCTTCTTGTGAACGGCGCGCAGCTCGCGGCAGAGCGTGAGCCCATCGGTGTCGGGGAGCATCACGTCGAGGATGACGAGGTCGAACGCGCCATCCGCGAAGGCGGCGCGGGCCTCGGCGCCGTCCCTCGCCGTCCGCACCGCGAGCCCCTCCCGGGTGAGCGCGACCTCCAGCACCTCGCGGATGTGGGCCTCGTCGTCGACCAACAGGATGCGCCGCGCGCTCATCGCCGCGTTCTACGCCGGATCCGGCCCGCCGACTTCCCCGGTGGGTGCAGCGCCCCGCGGGCCTTCCTGCATCGCCTCGCCCAGGCCGACGATCCGATCCCACACCTCGCTCACCATCCCTGCGGGGCCCTCGTCGACGCCGCTGTGCTGCGCGAGGACGATGCGGGTGCGCAGGGCACCGAGCAGCTCGGCGAGCTCCAGCATCGCACGCAGATCGCGCTCGCGGATGGCGCGCAGGCTCGCCTCCGACTCGGCGCGCAGGTGCAGGGTCGCGCTCGAGCCGAGCCGGTGCGCCTGCTGCTGCGACAGCTCGCGCTCGATCGCGTGCACCCGCTGCGTCGCGCGCGCGAGCTCTTGCCGCAGCCGCAGCCCCGCGCTCGCGTCCAAGAGACCCGCGAAGGGCGTGCCCGCGGCGGCTGCTTCCACGCTGCCGAGCGCGTCGCGCACCTGCTCTGCGGCGCGGGCCGCCGGGTCCGGTCGCTCGCGCGACGGCTCGCGCGTCTGCCACACCGGCAAGTAGAGCGGCCACGCGAGCACGAAGAGCGCGGCGTCGAGGAGCTTCTCGCCTCTCCATCGGGCCCGCGCCGCGACGATCGCGCCGATGGCCAGGTACACGAGCGCCATGAGCTCGAGCCTCACCACGAGCCACCTTCGATGCTGTCCCCGCTGGGATCGCGCAGGCCGTTGCGGGTGCTCTCCGTGATCGAGCCGAAGACGCCCACGCCGCGCTCGGTGCGCACGAAGACGACGTCGTCGCTGCCGGGGCGAACGAGCCACGGTCGCAGCGTCCATCCGAACTGCCCCAGACCCAGCATGAAGACGAGCGAGGCGAGCACGAGCGCGCCGAGCTTCATCCCCTTCATGCCGCGCGCCACCACGCCGAGGCTCGCGAGCCCGCCGACCGCGAGCGTCAGCGCGCTGAGCATCGCCGAGAGGTGGTAGCCCGCGTACAGATCGATCGCGAGCCAGAGCAGCGGCGTGAGCGCCGCGAGCACCAGCGCGGCGCGACCCGCGGCGACCAGCACCAGCGACGTCGCGCTGCGCAGCGGCCAAGGTGTCTCGTGGGTCGCGCCGAACGCCCAGAGCGCGGGGGCCGTCACCACCAGCGCGCCGAGGAGCACCAGCGGGAGCTTGAGCGCGGCGTAGACGACCTGCAGATCGCCGCGGAAGCTCCCGATCACGCCGCCGTACGTGGCGCCGCAGATGAGCAGGCACAGCAGCGCGGTGCGGGTGAGCTCCGCGCGGCCTTCGCCCGTCATGCACGCGCGCGCGGCGAGCTCGGGGTGGCGGAGCAGCACGGCGAAGGGTGTCGGCGCGTCGTCCCGCTCGAGCGTGTTCGTGTCGGCGGTGGGATCGGTCCCGGGGGCGTCGAGGGCGCTCATGATGCGAACTCCGGCTGGTCGAGGCCGATGATGAACGCGATCCAGAGACGCACGCCCACGACGACGGTGAAGAGACTGAGCAGCGCGAGGATCGCGACGTTGCCCAGGGAGGTCTCGCCGCGCGGATGCGCGGACGCGAGCAAGCCTGCGTTCATCGTGCGCAGCCCCCCGATGCCGGCGATCGCCCACACGAGGCTCAGGACGATCAGCGCCTCGCCGATGCGGGAAGAGCTCGCGACCCACAGGGCCGCGATCGGAGTCAGCCCCGCAAGGACGGAACCCATGCGCAAGAGCCCCCGCGCGCCGACGTCGATCGCGTCGCGGACCTCGATCGTCTGCGAGAGCAACGACATGCCGATCGTGCTCGCGGTGAGGCCCACCGTGGCAACGAGCGCGAGCGCGAGCGGCAGCGTCACGCTCGCGACGAGCTGATCGAAGAGGGTCGCCCGTGTCGCCAGGCTGCTGACGAACGCGAAGGGCAGCGCGGCGAGGAGCCCAGCGCCCGCCCGCAGCGCGTTCGCACGAGGACCAGACGCTCCGAAGAGCGCTTCCAATCGCGGCGAGTGCTCCATCGGGCGCGGCGCGCCCTCGGCCGCCTCGCTCTCGCGCGGCGCGCGAGGGAGCCCCTGCGGTGCGGCGCCGTCCTCGCGCGGCGCATCGCCCGGTGCGTCGGCCTCTGGTGGCGGTGCGGCGCTCCAGAGGCGCGGCGGCGGGGGCGCGGTCAGTGCAGTCGACACGGTCATGCGGATGTCCTCCAGCCGCCGTTGTGCCTGCGTGATGCGGCGCGACCGATGGCGCGGCGAGGAGATGCCGAGGAGCAATTGTGGCGAAGTCGTGGCGTCGAGCGCGGCTCTGCGGGCCCAGCGCGAGATCGAGGCTCAGGCGTGCAGCATCACCGAGGGGCCCTTGATGCCGCTCTGGGAGAACGCGCGCATCACCCGCTCGGTGACGTCGGTCTCGAGCGCCTTCTCGTAGCGGAGATCGACGACGTAGACCTTCGCGCGGAGGCGCACTGCGACGAAGTCGCCGTGGATCACCTGGTTGACCACGAGCGTCCACGGCTTGTTGAGGTACGCGAAGCGGCTCGAGACCAGGCCCTCTCCGAGCAGCGCTTTGGCGCGTCCCAGGTCGCTCTCGAGCGACACGTAGAAGTCCATCTGCACCAGCATGTCGAGCTCGCCCGCGTTGCCGGACGCCACGACGTCGGTGAGGAACTTGTTGTTGGGGATGGTGACGAGGTTGTCGTCCAGGGTGACGACCCGCACGGCGCGCAGGCCGATCTCGACCACCTCGCCGTAGACGTCGCCGTACTTGATGCGGTCGCCGACGCTGAACGGCTTGTCGATCAGGATGGTGATGCCCGCGATGATCGAGCTGACCAGATCGCGCAGCGAGATGCCCACGGCGACCGCGACGGTGCCGCCCAACGTGAGCAGCGCTTGATCGGACAGGCGCACGACGAGCGACACCGCGAAGCCGATGCCCAAGAGGTAGATCATCAGCCGCGCGATCGTGCTCGCTTGGTGCAGGGCCAGGCGCCGCTCGTTCCAGCGCTTGCCCAGCCGCTCGAGCGCGTTGCCGACGATGCGCACGATCACCGCGGTCACGATCAGCGCCAAGAGACCGGGCACGATCCCTTCGGTGCGGATGAACTCGAGGATGTTGGTGGTCTCGTCCATCGCTGACCTCAGGTGAAGAGCAGGCGCTGGCGCCGCAAGAACGCGATCGCCGCGCGGTACCAGATGGTGCGCACCCGGAAGTGCCCCTCCGGGCCGACCTCGATGAGTCCCTCGGACGACAGGAAGCTCAGGAGCGAGGCCGCGGTGCGCGGGTGCACGCCGAGCGTCGCCGCGGCGGCTTCCGTCGAGAGGTTCTCGTGGATGATGATCGCCGCGAGCATGAAGCGGCTCTGCTCCTCGAGCCGATCGAGGCGCGTGAGCTGCGGGCTCTGGTAGTAGCGGACGCGCATCCGGTGATCACCGTCCGGCACCAGCGCGCGGAGCCAGAAGGCCATCGCCACCCGGGGATTGCCCTCCGAGTCGTCCCACAGCATCCGGAGGAAGCGATCCTCGTTGCGCTCTTCGTCCTTCTTGGTGCGCGCGCCGCCTTGCTCGTCGCCGAGATCGGCGAAGGACGCGGCGTAGCCCGCCGCCTGCATGCGTCGTCGGATGAGCTCGCCGAGCGCCTCCTCCGGCCAGCGTCCCAGCTCGACGAGCTGCTGAAAGAGGTTCTCCGACTGTCGGGCCCGCCGCAGGTAGAGCCACGTGTAGCGCGAGAAGCTGCACACCCACACGACGCTGCCGCTGGTGCGTCCGGCCACCTGCGCCAGCGCGCGGATCGCCTCCGTCCCACCGATCGCCCGCAGCACGAGGTTCTGACAGTGATCGATGTGCACCGCGCGGCGCAGCCCGCGTCGAGCGACGCACTCGACCAAGGCGTCCACCGTGTGCTGCCGCTCGATCCCGAGCGCGTCCGAGAGAAACACGCACGCGTCGTCGTAGGTGCGCAGGCCGCGCGGGGCATCGACGTAGACCGCGTCGATCTCTGCCTTGCGAAAGAGCGCCTGCGCCCACGAGGTCTTGCCCGCGCCGCGCTCGCCCACCACCGCGACGGAGATGCCCGGAGCCTCGGGATCGTCCTTCCACGCGCGCAGCGTCGCGAGGATCGGCTTCATGCCGGGGTAGAGATCGACGGTGCGCGCGTCGTCGACGGGCTCGGGTGTGAACGCCTCGATCAGCTCGTCGGGCAGATCCACCTTGGCGGGCATCTCTTCGGTGGTCTGCTGCTCGAGCCGGCGGCGCATGAGGAACGCCGCGGCGCGGCGCGACTGATCGAAGCGCAGCGCGACGTCGGCGGCGGCCTCGAACACGAGGAGGCCGCTCAAGCGGAGCCCAGCGGGGAACGACGCGAGGTAGCGCACGACCCGCCCGCGCTCGGGGGCGAGCCACGGGGCGAGTCGGCTCGCGGGATAGCGCACCGGGTACACGCGCTGGATCTCGGCGCGCCACCAGAAGATCAAGATGGCGAAGAGCGGCAGTGCGCCCCAGGCCATCACGTCGCTCACCACGGCGTAGAGGTAGCCGCGGCCGAGCACCCGCTCGGAGAGCGCGAGGAGGATGGCCGCCCCGAACGCGAAGCGCAGCACGAGGCTGCTCGACCGCCGACCCTTCTGCTCGAGCAGCGCGGCGTCGCCGTCCTGCCGCGCGGCCACGCGCATGGCGACGGAGCTCCCGATCAGCTCGCACGACGCGCGGTAGCCGGCATAGCCCAGGACCACCAGCCGAAGCGCGCCGATCTCGGCGCGCGCGAAGAGCGCGTCGAGGTGATCGAGCGCGAGCGCCAGCAAGAGCAGCACCGCGAGCGCGAGCGCGATCCCGCTCGCGGCGCTCGCCCACGGCAGCACCAGCTTGCGGGCGCGGCGCTCCTCGGCGGCGCGGAGGATCCACGCTTCGATCGCGCTGCTGACCCGCGCGCGCCGGGTGATCAGGGTCGCGATCAGCGCCAGCTCGAGCACGAAGAAGAGCAGCGTGTTGCGCGAGCTCTCTCGGCCGAGCAGCGCGATCACCGCGCGGGGCGCCTCGGGGGCGTCGCGCCGCACCTCCCACCACCAGAGCCGGGCGACGAGCCACACGTGCTCGAGCTCGCGCACCAGCTGACCGATGCCCTCGGGTCCCAGGCCCAGCACCGCCTCGCGCCGCGCGACGCTCATGGCAGGCAAGAGGCGGATGCGCAGCGCGTTGAGGGTGCGCAGGTGCTCGCCGAGGCGGCTCGCGCGCTCGTCGCGCAGCGCGGCCTCCTCGGTGCGAAGGATGTCGATCTGCGCGTCGAGGTCGGCCGCCGCGGCGCGAAGGTCTCGCACGTCGTCGGGGAACGCCGCGAGGCGGTCGGCGGGCGGCAGGGCGAGCTCGAAGTCGGGGATGCGCGAGGGACGCTCCAGCTCGTTCAGCGACACCGCGAACGCGCGGCGCACCCCGATGAGCTCGGCCACGGACTGGTCGTAGAGCGCGTCGGCTTCGCTCTGCGATCCCTCCGTGACCAACCACTGTTCGATCTCGTGTACGAGCTCGAGCGCCTCGGCGTCGGACGTCGCGAACTCGCTCCGCTGATCGGCGAGATCGCCTTCGGACGTCGCGAGCTCGGCGCGCGCCGACTCCACACGTGCGCGCTCGGAGAGCAGCTCGCGCTGCACCGCGCTCGCCGACGCCTCCGCCCGCTCGAGCGCCTCGCGCCTCGCTTCCTCTGCCCGGCGCGCGTTCTCGGCGGCGCGCGCGGCACGCGCGTCCGCGGCCTCACGCTCGCTGGCGATCCGGCGTCGCTCGCGCTCGGCAGCGAGCACCACGACGCGCTGATCTTCGGCCAGCTCGAGGAAGCTCAGGCGCAGCCGATCGCGCTCGAGACGAAGGCCATCGAGCAACGCCTCGAGCGCCTCGGCGCTGGGACCTGCGTCGGGCACGCCGGCGTCCGGCATCCCCCCGTCGTCGGGCGGCGCGGCGAGCGCAGTGCCCGCGTCGAGGGGCGCTGTCAGCACGACGCCTGCGTCGGCCTCTCCCTCGGGCGCCGCGGCCGCCGCACCGATCCGGGCGCGCAGCTCGGCGGCGCGGGTGGCGACGGCCTGCGGTGCGAGCAGATCGACCTCGAAGAGCTGCTGGGTGTCGAAGTCGCGGGGCAGCGTGCCCGAGATGAGCGCCTCGAGCGCGGTGATGTCGGCGCGTACCCGCTCGATCTGCGCTTGCAGCGCGAGGCGAGGATCCGGCGGTGCGTCGAGCGCCGCGTCCTCGATCGCTGCGTCCCCGAGCACATCGCCATCGAGCACATCGCCATCGAGCACATCGCCATCGAGCATGGAGGCGTCGGTGCTGCCTGCGTCGCGCTCGCCTGCATCGGGTTCGCCTGCATCGAACGCTTCGCCTGCCGCGGACTCGACGCGCGGCGTGCCTGCGTCGGGCTCTGCGTCCGCGCTTCCGCAGCCGAGCGTCGTCGCGGCGAAGGCGAGCACGAGTGTGCTCCAGCACCGAAGAGACTGTGCGCGCGTCATGGGGCCACCGATCGGGCGCGAGCGTAGCGGACGGCGCTCGGTGTGTCTGGCGTCGGTCGCTCCAGCCGTCGCCCGTGGGGCGGCTACGTCGGCTCGCGCGCGAGGCGCTCGATCGCCCAGCGCGCAGCGTCCCGGACCACGTCGCTCGGGTGCCGGTCGGCGGCGTCGCGCAGCACCGGCAGATGGCGCTTGCCGTGCTCGCTGTTGCCCAACACCAGCGCCGCGTTGCGGGCCGCGCTCTCCACACCGAGCCGCCGCACCGGCGATCCCAGCGACCACGGATCGAAGGCGTCGGGCGTCATCGTGAGCAGCGCCGCCGCGTCGGTCTCCCACCGAGGGTGGGGCGCGAAGGGCGCGGTCGAGTCGCGGCTAGGAAGCGCGCCGCGGTTGAACGGGCACACGTCTTGGCAGACGTCGCAGCCGAGGAACCAGCGGCCCAGCGGCTCGCGGAGCGCCGGATCGATCGGCCCCCGGTGCTCGATCGTGAGGTAGCTGATGCACCTGCGCGCATCGAGGCTGCGCTCGGCGACGAACGCGTCGGTGGGGCACGCATCGAGGCACCGGGTGCAGCTGCCGCACTTCTCGTCCATCGGTGCGTCTGCGGTGAGCTCCGCGTCGGTGATCACGGTGCTGAGCAGGACGTGCGAGCCGAGCCCTGGCACGATGAGACACGCGTTCTTGCCGATGAAGCCGAGGCCAGCGCGCTGGGCCCACGCGCGCTCGAGCACCGGCATCGAGTCCACGCTCGATCGCGCGCGGTAGCCGAGGGTGCGCAGGTGCGCGGCCAGCTTCTTGGCGCGCGTGCCGATCACGTTGTGGTAGTCGCGGCCCCGCGCGTAGCGCGCGACGATCCCGGGTGAGGGGCCGACCTCGCCGTCGTCGCGCGCGTAGCTCGTCGCGAGCGCGATCACCGAGCGGGTGCCGCTCAGCATCGCGGGGTGGCTCGGGTCGAGGCGCACGTCCACCGTCTCCGAGAGCCACTTCATCGATCCGTGGCGATCGGACGCGACGAACGCCCGCAGCGCGTCGGCGTCTCGGCCGAAGGGCTCGATGTGGGCGACGCCAGCGCGGCTGAAGCCGAGCGCCATCGCGCGCGCCTTGAGGTCGCGCGTCAGCTCGTCCGCGCCCGTCACGCCTCAGCGGGCTCGAGCAGGGCGCGCCGCCGATCGAGGATCGCGGGCGCCTCGTCGCGCGGGGTCAGCGCCCCGTGCTCTTCGTCGTCGCCGCCTCGTCCCGGAGCGCCCGGGACGGTGTCGATGCGGGGCTCGGTGCTCGGCCGGCTCGCGTTCTCCAGGATGAACGGCTCTGCGTTCCACGTCCCGCAGTGCCGCGGGTTGCGCTCGAAGGTCCAGTGGATCCACGCCCGCCCGTCCGCGCTCAAGATCACGTCCGGCGGGGTGGGGAAGGGCTGCGAGCGGTACACCGAGTTGAACGCGCCGAAGTCGAAGAGCGTGTTGCCGCTCGTGCGCACGATGCCGACCCGATAGAGCGTGCCGTCGGGGTTCACCGCGAACTCGATCGTGGTCGCGAGCGAAGGATCGTTCTGTCCTTCGGGCGCGTCGGGGCCGAGCGAGGCGATGTAGCCGTCGGCGAAGTGGCGATGGATGCGCACGTGCATCTGGTTGATGAACACGGCGAAGGGCGAGGCCGCCGCGTCGAGCGCGGTCTGGTTCCCGGGGCGCACCTCGGCGATGTAGTTCTCCATCGCGGCGCGGAACGCGGCCCACTCGACCTCGCGGCTGCGACCGCGGTGGTGCGAGCGCCGCTCGGCGAGGCGCGCCTCGCGCTCGCGCTCGAGCTCCTCGGCGCCGTAGATCGACTCGAAGTCCGAGTAGGAGAGCCCGAGCGAGCGCCCGCCACGATCGCCCGAGCGCTCGCGTCCTCCGCCTTCGCGCCCTGCGCGTCCGGCGCGCGCTCCGCCCCCGTGATCGCCGCTGCCCGGTCCGTCGCGCCGCGCGCCGCCGCTGCTGCCGCCGCCGCTGCCTTCGGCCTCGTCCGGCACCCGCACGACGTACGAGCCATAGCCGTCGCTCACGAGCATCTCGCGGGTGCGGGTGAGGCCTCCTTCGCGCGCGCTGGCGCCGCCCTCGTCGCTGCGCGAAGGGCGCCCAGACGACGCGGTGCGATCGCTGCCCTCCGCGTCCGTCGCGCCGCCTTCGGTCGGGGTCGGCGACTCCGAGGGCGTGGCGCGGGCCTCGGGGGGGCGCTCGCGCGCTTCGTCGGGCGTGACCGCGCGCGCCTCCGAGCCTTCGACGTCGCGCATCTCGGCGATCAGCTCTTCCTCGGCGTCGCCGACGGCCTCGCTCGCTTCGCTCGCTTCTTCGCTGCTGGTCGTGGGCTCGGCGTCGTCCGTCACTGTGCTCGTGACCTCCGCGACGGTCTCTTCCTCGACGTCGTTGTTCTCTTCCGCCAGGAAGCGCGCGTCGTCGGGCGCCTCCACGTCCGGGTTGGTGCTGTCCTGGATGACGGCGCGGCGCTCCTCCTCGGGCGGGGGCGGGAGCTCGATGGTCGCGACCTCTTCGGCCGGCGTCGCCTCCTCTTCGGGCTCGGGCTCGGCCTCCGCGGGCGGCGGCGGCGTCACCCGCGCCTCTTCGCGCTCCCGCGTCCGGCGACGCTCGCGCTCCGGCGCGGGCGCGCTCTCGCTGACCTCGGACTCCGGCTCGGTCGCGTCGGACACGGCGTCGTCGTCGGGCGCGTCTTCCTCGAGCGGCGCCGTGCTCGGCGCGCGGAACGTCACCTCCACAGGGCGCGCCGGCGGCGGCGTCACGTGGCTGTCCCAGTACGAGGCCAGGGCGCCGAGCGCGCCGTACATCGGCAGGTGCACCGAGGCGGAGAAGAGGACGAAGACCCCCATGATCAGCGCAGGCGGCAGCAGGACCCGCGCGCCCGGCGTGCGGCTCTCCTCGCTGTCTTCTCCGGTT
>CAYZQM010000240.1:0-10550 GCA_964480175.1 uncultured Sandaracinaceae bacterium | reverse complement strand
CGCCCTCACGCTCACGCCCGCCCTCACCCTCGCCCTCACCCTCACGCCCGCCCTCACCCTCACGCCCACCCTCACCCTACCCTCCCGCGCAAGTCTCCTCCCCATCTCCGCCCGCCATCACGTTCAGCGTCGTGCTCTCATCGACCGCGAGGCCGTCGATCACCACGCGGTAGCGGCCTGGCGCGAGCGGTGGTGTCAGACACACGTGCTCGTCGGGGTTGCAGACGGGAGGGCAGGCGATGTCGCAGCTGTAGGGCATGCGCGTGGCTCGGACCCGGATGATGTCGTCGAACACGGTGACGTCGCACGGGCCGCGCTGCCAGCAGCCGCCGCATGCGTCGTAGACCCGGATGGGCACCGTGGTCCCCGGCGACACGACGTCGTCGTGACAGGCGCGGCCCACCTCGAACGACGTGGGCTCCCAGATCGCGCCGCAGCCGTCGACGATCGCGCGCCGTACGCACACGTCCGCGCGCTCGGGGAACACGTCGGTGGGGGTCACCGGGAGATCGAGCGCGCGCTCGCCGTTCACCAGCACCTCCCACGTGCCCTCGGGCAGCGGAGGCAAGGTGCACGTCGCGACGGGCGGGCCGCTGCACGCGCGGCAGATCGGGACCTCGGGGCAGAGCGCGGTGGTGAGTGAGAGCTGGCCGCCGCTCAGGACGCTGACCTCGCACGACAGCGCTTGATCGCAGAAGCACTCCTCGCCCGGCGCGAGCGTGATGGTGACGTTCGTCGGGGTGCCCGCGCGGACGTGATCGAAGCACATCAGATCCAAAGGACGGGCGCCGCAGTCGGCGGGCAGCGGGCTGTCGCGGCGTGCGGCGTCGCGCGCAGGGACGCCGCCGTCGCCGACCGCGGCGCAGATCGGAGCGCACGCGGCGGCGGTGCACGACGCGGGGTCCGAGATGATGAACGCGATCCCGCAGCAGTCGCACTCGAAGCCCGCAGCGTGGCTGCGGTAGCAGCCCGCGAGCGAAGCGAGGGCGACGGTGAGCACGAGCGACCCGAAGTGGCACGGAAGCGAGCGCATGCCGACGATGCTGCACGCTTCGTTCCCCCGCGTCATCCGGTGCCGTCTCCGCTCAGCCTCCATTTCGCGCTGGGTCCGTCGCGAGGGCGTCGATTTCGAGTCGGAACGCGAGCGCGCCCGCACCTCCGCAGTGAGGCGTACCAGAGGTACGCCGCAACGAGGAGGGAGGACGCAAGCCGCGTTTCGGCCGAAAGCGGCGGCCGCAGCAGGACACAGCGCGAAATGGAGGCTCAGTCGCCGCGGGCGCTGAGGATGCTGGGGCCGCCGAAGAGCCCGGCGATCGCGGGCGTTCGGAGGTGCAGCGCAGCCCAGGTGATGAAGAGCAGCTTGATGAGCAACCAGCCGCCGACGCAGACGTACGAGATCGCGCGCTGCGCGAGCATCATGCGGTCCATCATCGGGCCCATGCCGGCGGGCGGCGCGTCCGCCATCACGCCCGTCATCACGTCGCCCATCACCGCCATCGTGAGGTGCTGCACATAGAGCTCGAGGCCGGTGCCGAGCATCGCGAGGGCGCCGCTCGCTACGAGCAGCGCGGGGCCCCAGCGCGGCGCCGCCGGGGCGCGCAGCAGCACGATGAAGCCGGCCGTGCCCAACGCGATCGCGGCGAGCACGAAGAGCACCTGCAGCGCCGCGGTGGGCCAGAAGGTCTGCTCTTGAAGCGCGAGCACCGGCTCCATCATGCCCGCGACGTCGGGATCGGGGCCGCCTGCGCCCATGCTCCGCATGGACGCCACGGTCTGCCTCTGCATCACGAGACCCAGCACCCCCGACGCGCCGCCCAAGAGGCCCAGCGAGGCGAAGACGAGCGCCGTGACGCCGAGCGCGGTGACCGAGGTCGGGATGCGGGCGCTCGCGATGCCCTGGGACGCGCTGAGGCTCTCCACCGCGCGGAGCGTGATCGAGTGAGGGCGCCCGGTCGAGCGTGCTCGGCGCCGGCGCGATCGATCGCGCCGAACGCGCTGCCTGCGCGAGCGCTCCGTACGACCTCGCCTGCGTGCTTCGCGTGGGCGCGCCGCTCCGGTAGGCTCGTGGCTTCGCGTCGATCGCCAGCAGGGCGCTGGTGGTGGCGCCTCGTTCGACCTCAGCAGACAGGTGAAAGGCTTTGCGCGAGACGGCGCTTCTCTACAACGGCGTGCGCACGCAGGTGGTGCGCGGGATCGACGAGCGCGGACGTCGCGTCGTCGTCAAGACGTCGCACGGCGCGCTCGGCGAAGGAGGGCGCGCGCGCGTGCGCCGCGAGCACCATCTGCTGGAGAAGGTCGCTGGCCGCGGCGCCCCCGCCGTGCTCGGCATGGCGCCGGACGGATCGCCCGCGCTGATCCTCGACGACGTGGGCGGCGTCGCGCTGACGTCGCAGCTCGAGGACGCGCGAGCGAGCGCGAAGGCCGCGCTCGAGATCGCGCTCGCGATCGCCGAGGCGCTCGCGCAGGTCCATCACGCTGGCGTCCTGCATCGCGACGTGAACCCGTCGAACATCATCCGCTCGCCCGAGACCGGAGCGGTCTGGCTGATCGACTTCGACCTCGCGTCCGCCGTGCCGAGCCAGCGCTCGGCGCCGCGCCCGGTCGAGGCGCTCGAGGGCACGCCCGCGTACCTCGCGCCCGAGCAGACCGGGCGCATGAACCGGGTGCTCGATGCCCGCGCCGATCTCTACGCCCTCGGCGCGACGCTCTACGAGCTCTTCGGAGGCCAGACGCCGTTCGTCCGCGCGTCGCTCCTCGAGTACGCGCACGCGCACCTCGCGCTCACCCCGCCGCGCCTCGTTCCGATCGTCTCCGGTCTCCCCGACGCGGCGATCGACATGGTGATGACGCTGCTCGAGAAGCGTCCCGAGGATCGCTACCAGAGCGCGGAGGGGGTCTGCGTCGATCTCCGCGCGCTGCTCGCGGCGCTCGAGCACGGTCAGACGCCGCCGCCGCCGAAGGGGCGCGCCATCCGCCTGAGGCCCGAGCTGCCGCAGGCGCTGATCGGTCGCGAAGAAGAGCTCCGCCGCTTGCTCGAGGGCTTCGCGACGGCGCAGCGCGGCGGACGCGCGGTCGCGCTCATCTCGGGTCACCCGGGGATCGGCAAGACGTCGCTCGTGCACGAGCTGCACCGGCCCGTGGCCGTCGCGGGCGGGATGATGCTCGAGGGGAAGTTCGACGAGTTCACCCGTGATCGACCCTACGCCGCGATCGCGCAGGCGCTCGACGCGTTCGCGAGCGAGGTGCTCTCGCGCAGCGACGACGCCGTGTCGTCGTGGCGTGACGCGCTCGGCGCCGCGACCGCGCCCAACACGCGCTTGATCTCGGCGCTCTCGCCCCGGATGGAGGCGCTGCTCGGACCGCAGCCCGACGTGCCCGCGGTCGGTCCGACGGAGGCCGAGCGGCGCCACCAGGCGACGTTGCTCGCCACGCTCCGCGCGATCGCGAGCGCCGATCCGGTCGTGGTGTTCCTCGACGATCTGCAGTGGGCCGACCGGCCCTCGCTCTTGCTGATCGAGCGCGCGCTCCGCGACCCCACCCTCGAGCGCTTCATGCTCGTCGGGGCGTGGCGCGACAACGAGGTCGGCGCCGAGCACGCGCTGCGCGCCACGCTCGAGGCGGTCGACCAGACCGACGCCGCCGCGACGGTGCTGCGCCTCGGGCCGCTGCGCGCGGGCGACGTGGCGAAGCTCGTGGGCGCGGCGCTCGGTCGCGCGCCCGCGTCCTCGATCGAGCTCGCGTCGGTGCTCTTCGACAAGACCGCAGGCAACCCGTTCTATCTGCGCCGGCTCGTCGACGAGGCGGGCGCCACGGGCGCGATCCGATTCTCCGTCGAGGCGATGGCCTGGACCTGGGACGCCTCCGCCGTCGCCGCGCTCGCGATCACCGACAACGTGGTCGATCTGCTGCGCGGCGAGCTCGAGCGGCTCTCGGGGGACGCGCGCCGCTGCCTGTCGATCGCGGCGCTCGTGGGCGATCGCTTCGAGCTCGCGCCGGTGCTCGCCGCGTCGGGGCTGGACGACGCGCGGGTGCGCGCGGCGATCGCGGCGGCGATCGAGGGGCGCTTCGTCACCCCGCTCGATGCGGGGTACTGGTCGAGCGACACCGAGGGCACCTCGCGCTTCGCGTTCGTGCACGACCGGGTGCAAGAAGCGGCGCGAGCGCTGCTCTCGAGCGACGAGCGCATCCACGTGCATCTCGGGCTGGCGCGCAGCGAGGGGGACGCGCCGAGCGGGCAGGCGCTCTTTCGGGCGGCCGATCACTACGCACACGCGCGTGACCTCCTCACCGACGCGGGCGAGCGCGCGCGCGTGCGCGCGATCTCGACGCAGGCGGGCGCGCGGGCGCTCGAGAGCTCGGCGCACGCGGCGGCCGAGCGCTTCCTCTCGACGGCGATCGCGCTCGCAGGTGACCGCCTCTGGGACGACGATCCACCCGCGGCGAGGCAGCTCTTCGAGCTCGCAGCGCGCGCCGCGTGGCTGGTGGGTGACGAGGCCGAGCTCGACGCGCGGGTCGGTACGCTGCGCGCGCGGGCGGACACCGACCTGACGCGGCTGAGCGCCGAGGCCGTGGTGGTGCAGTCGCGGATCGCGCGGGGTCAGCCGCACGCGGCGCTCGATGCGGCGGTCGCGGCGCTGAACGCATCGGGCCTCGTCTTGCCGCGGCGCCCCAGCCAGGCCGACGTCGCGGCCGCGGTGGGCGCGACGCTGGGCATCGTCGCCGCGCTCGACGTGGCGACGCTCGACGCGATCTCGGACGAGGCCGACGACGCGCTCGAGCTGAGCTCGCGTCGCTTGCTCGTGCTGATCTCTTCGGCCGCCTACGTCGCGGAGCCCAACCTCTTGCCGCTGATCGCGTGCCACCTGGTGCAGACGACGGTGTCGCGCGGGGCCTCGGACGAGTCGGCGTACGGCTTCTCGGTGTTCGCGCTGGTGCTCTCGGCCGGCTGGTTGCTCGAGCAGGGCGCTCACCAGGGCAAGAACGCGCTCGCGCTCCTCGAGCGCTTCCCCACCCGCTTGCTCGAGGGGATGGTTCGTCACGTCGTGAACCACTACCCCCGCGCGTGGGCCGATCCGCTGCGCGCGATCTACGACGAGAATCCGGACGTGCACCGCAAGCTGCTCGACGTCGGCGACCTCGAGTACGCCGGCTGGGTGGCGCACATGCGCATCGTCTACGGGTTCTTGTCGGCGGTGCACCTCGACGCGCTCGGTGAGGAGGCGACGCACGCGCTCGCGGGCATGCAGCGCCACGGGCACGCGGCCGCGCGCGGCTGCACCGATCAGTTCGATCACCTCGCGCGCGCGATGCGCGGTGAGCTCGCCGATCCCACGCGGCTGCGGAGCGACGGCTACGACGAGGCCGCCGCGCTCGAAGCGCACCGCGCGATCGACTTCCGCGGCGCGGTGCTGGCGCTCACGAGCTGCATGGTCACGGCGCGCACGTTCTTCGGCGACTACCGCGGCGCGGTCGAGGCGCTCGAGCTCGCGCTCGCTTACCAAGACGGCGCCGTCGCCATCTACTACCAGGTCACGTTCCGCACCTACGGCGCGATGGCGATGCTCATCACCGAGGGCCGCGCGGCGATCGAGAAGGTGGCGCCCTTGCGCGTGCCGGTCGCGGCGTTCGCGGCGTTCGCGCCCGAGCGGGGCGGACACCACCTCGCGCTGATCGACGCCGAGATCGCGCGCGCGGGTGGCGACGTCGCCGAGGCGATGCGCTGCTACGACGTCGCGATCGAGCAGGCGCTGCGGGGCGACGTCCTGCACGACGCCGGCCTGGCCTGCGAGCGGGCCGCGACCCTCTTGCTCGAGCACGCCTCACGCCGCGCCGCGGCGGCGTACCTGCTCGAGGCGCGCAGCTGCTGGCAGCGCTGGGGCGCGCTCGGCAAGCTGCGTCAGCTCGAGTCCGAGCACGCGGAGCTCATGGCGCCCTTGGTCCGGCTCACGACGGGCGGCAGCGCCAAGGCGAGCGAGGGGGGGAGCGGGAGCAAGAGCGAAGGTGAGCTCGACCTCGCGAGCCTGTTGAAGGCCTCGCAGGCGATCGCCGAGGAGGTCGATCTCGACGCGCTCTTGCGGCGCTCGATGCAAGTGCTCGTCGAGAGCATGGGCGCGCAGCGCGGCGTGCTGCTCCTGGCGCGACGGGGTGAGCTCTACGTGCACGCGGTGTGCGACGCCGAAGGGAGCATCTCGCTCGAGGTGCACCCGCCAGCGGCGAGCGCGTCGATCGTGCCGCGCTCGATCGTGCGAAGGGTCTGGCGCTCGGGCGCGATGGAGGTGCACGACGACTTGGTCGCGAGCGGAGGCGATGACCCCTACCTCGCCGATCGGAGGGTTCGCTCCGCGCTCTGTGCTCCCGTGATCCGTCGCGGCCAGCAGCTCGGCGTCCTCTTCTTCGAGAACGAGCTGCAAGCGGGCGCGTTCACCGCCGGGCGGCTGCGGATCCTATCGGTGCTGGGACCGCAGCTCGCGACCTCGATCCGCAACGCGAGCCTGGTCGCGGCGCAGGACCGGTTCGTTCCGTCGCAGTTCATCCGGAGCCTGGGGCGCAGCGACATCGTCGAGGTCGAGGTCGGGGATCACAGCCTGAAGGAGGTCTCGATCTTCTTCTCGGACATCCGGGGATTCACGACGCTCGTCGAGCAGCTGAGCGCGGCTGACGCGCTCGCGTTCATCAACCGCTACCTGTCGTTCGCCGAGCCGCAGATCACCCGCGGAGGGGGCTTCGTCGACACGTACCTGGGCGACGGGATCATGGCGCTCTTCGACGCGCGGGAGGCGAACGCCGCGGACGCGGTGCGCGCGGCGGTGGAGGTGCAGCGGGCGCTCGATCGCTTCAACGACGATCGGCGGGCGCGGGGCGAGACGGAGGTCGAGACGGGCATCGGGATCAACACCGGGGTGGTCACGATGGGGATGATCGGCGGGCAGAACGCGATGAAGTGCGGCGTGGTGGGCGACGCGGTGAACCTCGCCTCGCGCATCGAGGGCCTGACGCGGCAGACGGGATCGCGGCTGCTGATCTCCGAGAGCACGCACGCGCGGCTCGGCGACAGGCACCCGTTCGCGCTCCGGCGCGCAGGCCGGGTGAGGGTCACCGGGCGCGCGAGCCCCATCTCGGTGTACGAGGTGCTCGACGCAGAGCGCGACGCCGTGCGGGCCGAGCGGCTGGCGTCGCGCGAGCACTACGAGCAAGGGATGGAGGCGTACTTCGCGCGCGACTTCGCGACGGCCCGAGGCAAGTTCGCGATGTGTATCGGGATGAGCCCGAGCGACGCGCTGGCCGCGCGCTTCTTCGCGCTGGCAGCGGACTACGCGCTGCGGGGAGTGGCCGAGGCGTGGGACGGGACGATCGAGACGAGTAAGTAGGAAGCGGAGGCTGACGGGAGGGACGGCTCTGGCTCTGGTGCAAGCTCTGCTTCTGTCTCTGTTTCTGAATGGGGTACGGGCACGGGCGCGGGCTCGGGCACAGGTCTGAGCGAGAGCGGTCTGAGCGAGAGCGGCGCGTCTCTGGCTCTGCCTCTGTTTCTGACTCGGGCACGGGCGCGGGCTCGGGCGCGGGTCTGATCGCGAGCTTCCCGCCTCTTTCTCTGCTTCTGCCTCTGTCGCTGCTTCTGCTTCTGCCCCTGTCTCTGCTGCTGCTTCTGCCTCTGTCTCTGCTGCTGCCTACTGAGATCGTTCACGTTCACGACCACGATCACGGTCACGTTCACGACGGTCCCCGCGGTGCGGAGGCCGGCTCTGCCTTTGTCTCAGTCACATGCTCGGATCGTGTACCAGCGAGCACCGAGCGCGCCGGGGTGCACGCGGATGCACGCTGCGCCGCCGACGGTGATGTGATCGTGGACGTCGCGGTGCACCACGTACTCCGCCTCGTCCTCGAAAGGACCCCAGGGTGCGAGGGTCAGATACGCGCTCGGCTCGCGCCCGCTCACGATGCGCTCGGCCCGGACCTCGACCTCATGGGTCTGGGGAGCGCCGCGATCCAGCACGGCGTTCGCCTGCGACGCGACGCCCCACCCGTACGCCGTCGCGACCAATCCAAACACCAGGATCGCCACGGGCCTTCGGTCATCGCGCCGCGTGACCGCCACGACGAAGGAGACGAGCACCACGCCTACCGTCGCGGCGACGCTGGCGATGACGTGGAAGTCCGCCAGCGAGAAGTCGGCTGCCGAGCGCACCACGAGGAGCAGCGGTGGCAGCATCAGGGCGGGGATGAGGTGGGGGCGCGGGTCGTTGCGCACATCGACCAACCCAAAGACGCCGCGCCACCGCGCGTACACCGCGAGCGCCGTGAGCGGGAGCGCCGATAGGACCACGACTGCGAGCTCGTAGGGCCAGGGGTAGATCGCGGCCCACCCGATCGCGGCGACCGCGATGCGGTTCATCCACCACGCGATGCGATGACCCCTCGCGAGCACCCGTCGTCTCTCCTCGTCGCTCGCTCCGTGATCCTCGAGCTGCCGCAGCACCGCCGTCTCCGCGACTCGTCGGTCGATCTCGTCGAGGTCGGGGAGCGAGGCGATGAAGGCGTTCAGTCGGTCGTCCCGCTCGCAGATGAGCTCGATCTCTGCAGGCTTGCGACCGTCGCTCCGCTCGAGGATCAGCTTCCAAGCGAATGGGGCCGCAAGAAGCCGCCGGCCCCGGATCTCGTCGCGACGAAGCCGGAGGGAACCGAAGGCGAGCTGGCCCAGCTCGATCTCGTCGGCGCCGCGCAGGACGATGCGGTTGCTAGCGAGCGAGACGATCGTCAGGACCGCGACGAGCACGCAGAGGCTGACCATGACGGGAACGACCCACGCGGGCTCGTCGTCGGAGCTCGGGATCCACCCCGTGACGAACCCTGTGCCGAGCGCGAGCAAGAACGCGACGAAGAGGACGACGAAGAGCCACCAGACGTGCTTGGGCCGGTACACCCTTTCGGTCTCGCATCGTGGTGGCGGGGCTTCGTCGCGCACAGTCGTCGCCGTATACACCCCATCGGCAGCCCGTCTTCTCCGCCGCGCTCCGACGCGGGTCGAAGGCGACGACGACGTCGGTCACCAGCACAGGCTCGTTCCATCGACGCGCGCGACGCACGTGGTGTGTGCGCCGCACGCGACGTCGACCGCGCTGCCTGGCGGCAGGACCTCGGTCGGCGACGTGTGCTCGGGCGCGTCCATCAAGAAGCGCTCGATCGCCTCATCGCTCGCGGCGAGCGCGCCCGATGCATCGAGCAATGCGGTGCCGGTGACCTGCAGATCGGTGTTGCGGCCCCAGCACCACACGGCTCCATCCGTGGTGACCGCGCATGCATGTGTGTCGCCCGCAGCGAGGTGGGCGGCTCGGGGGATGGCGATGCGGTGCGGCGTCCGGACGTCGCGCGGGCCGTCGTCACGACATTGGACATCGATGTTGTTGCCGGCGCACCACGCGACGCCACCGCGGTCGATCCAGTAGAGCGTGCCGGGACCGGCGACGTGCTCGTGTACGCCCGACAAACGCACTTCGCGCCCAGGCTCGGCGCGGCACGTCAGCGCGTGATCGCCTCCGAGGGTGCAGAAGTTCGCGCCGTCGAACGACAGCCTCGCGGTGCCTTCGGGGACGAGGTCTGCCCAGACTTGGCGGACCAGGCCCGTCTCCTTCGATCCACCCGCCTCGGCGCGGAGAACACACGTGTACGGGCCGAGGTCGTGGGACACGCTTCGGCCCGCACAGAGCGCGGGGCTGTCTGGGTGGAAGGCCGGTTCGTCCGACGTCGCGGCTCGGCCCACACCGAGGAAGACCCGGGTCCAAGGATCGCTGGGCAGCCTGACGGCGCCCGCGAACGACTCGGCGCCCAGCGGTCCGAATCCCACGCACGTCAGAAGGCGCGCGTCGTCGCGGTGGATCGCGCACGCGCGACCGTGACCGACCGTGGGCGGCGACGTGCCGACGAGCTCGCCCAGGGGGACGGGCGGTCGGTCCTCGTCCTCCTCGCGCTCCGTGAGGAATCGACGTTCGAAGACGCGCCAGCACTCGAAGCGCTGATCGATCAGCGCCGCGCACAAGACGGCGTTCTCGATCGTCGCCTCGACGACGTCGGCACTCGCGCGAACCCGCACCGGGGAGCGTGGGTCGACCTCCGAGCAGGGCACGCTTTCGCCCCCATCGAGGCAGACCACGTCGCCCTCGGGGAGTGGGAACGAGCATGTGACGTCCCGATCCTCGAACTCGCACACCGACGTCGCCAGCTCGCTGCTGACGATCGAGTCCGTCCACGTCGTCTCGTCCTCTCCTGGCTCAGGCTCCGCGGGGATCGTCGTCCAGCCGCCTCGGTACCTCGCGCATCGTGCTCCCCCGCTAGCGCTCCACGCGCACGGGTGATCGCCAAACGTGATCGACTCGATGGGCTCGGCCGCCCGCAATCGCGCTCGGTGCGACGCTCGCATCGCGCGCACTGCGCCGATGGTGCCCACGCCCCAGCACTCGACGGTGTCGTCCTCGAGCTGAGCGCAGCCAGCATCGCGTCCGAGCGCGAGCGAGGTGACGGGCGTTGGGAATCGGTGCGTGGCTGAGCTGGCTCGAGTG
>CAYZQM010000239.1:4674-10618 GCA_964480175.1 uncultured Sandaracinaceae bacterium | reverse complement strand
ATGATGGCCACGACGGGGCCCGCCATCGCGGGACTGCGAGCGAAGAAGTCGGTCAGAAGAGCACGCATGGTTTCACTCCGAGGGGGTGGAGGGGGTGAGTGTCGCGACGTCGGTCGCCCGATCCCGCTCGGGGACGAAGGGACTCTCGTCGAGGCCGAGGCGGCGCAGGTACGCGATGAGCGCGATGAGCTCCGAGTCGGCCGCGACGTCGGGCACGTCGTCCGCGATCTCGGCGGCGAGCTCGTCTGCCTGAGCACGCGCGTCCTCCTCGGCGTGCAGGTAGTCGAGGTCGTCGTACGGGACGCCGAGCCCGCCCAGCACGCGCATCTTGCCGGCCGTCGCGGCGAAGTCCACGTGGGCGTATGCCAGGTGGGCGTAGTCCGGCATGATGGATCCAGGGGACGTATCCCGGGGATCGATCATGTGTCTCGCGTGCCAGCGGGGATCCGCGTTGCGGACGCCCTCTCGCGCCAGATCGGGGCCGATGCGTCGGGAGCCCCACTGAAACGGGCGGTCCCAGATGGAGTCGTCCGGGTTGGACACCGCGCCGTAGCGCGCCGTCTCCCAGGTGAACGGACGGATCATCTGGGAGTGACAGGTGTAGCAACCCTCACTCACGTACACGTCTCGTCCCTCGAGCTCGAGCGCCGTATACGGCGCGTTGTCGGTCGTCGCGCGCTCGGCCTCGCCGACCACGACCGCGGGCAGGATCTCGGCGACACCACCGATGAGCACGGCGATGCCTGCGAGCGCGCTGAAGATGGCGCCCCGGCCTTCGAGGACGTGGTGCCAGTTCTTCGCGCTCCCGGTCGCGACGATGACCGCTCCGCCCAGCACCGCGAGGATCACCGCGAGGCTCACGAGGAACGTCGCGCCCACGGTCTCGACGAAGAACGACACCCCGATCAGGGCCGACACCACCAGCATCAGCGTGATCGGCGGAGTCAGCAGGATCTGCGACCACGGCACGAGCTTCGCTGGCGCAGGGCGGGTGACCTCCAGCGAGGTGACCACGGGCGCGGCGCCGCGCGCCGTCATCCAGAGGTTCCACGCCATCATGACGAATCCCACGATGTACGCGCTGCCCCCGACGAGCCGCATCCAGTACATCGGGCGAATCGCGTCCAGCGTCTCGAGGAATCGGGGGTAGACGAGGGTTCCGTCCTCGTGCTCGGCCTGGAACATCAGGCCTTGCTGAATCCCCGCCACGTACATCGCGGCCATGTAGAGGATGATGCCGAACGTGCCGAGGTAGAAGTGGTAGTTCGCGGCGTTCGTCGAGTGCAGCGGACGTCCGTAGAGGCGCGGCACCAGCCAGTAGAACATGCCCGCGGCCATGAACCCGTTCCATCCGAGCGCGCCGCCGTGACCGATGATCCAGTCGGTGTAGTGGGCGAGCGCCGAGACCGAGCGAATCGAGAGCAGGGGTCCTTCGAAAGTCGCCATGCCGTAGAACGTCACGGCGGCGGCGAGGAACTTCAGGACGGGGTCGGTGCGCAGCTTGTCCCACGCGCCACGGAGGGTGAGCAGCCCGTTCAACATCCCGCCCCACGAGGGCGCCCAGAGCATGATGCTGAAGATCATCCCCAGCGACTGCGCCCACTCGGGCAGCGCGGTGTTCAACAGATGATGGGGGCCGGCCCAGATGTAGAGAAAGATCAGCGACCAGAAGTGGATGATCGACAGGCGGTAGCTGAACACCGGGCGATCGGCGGCCTTGGGAATGTAGTAGTACATGATCCCCAGCACCGGAGTCGTCAGGAAGAACGCGACTGCGTTGTGCCCGTACCACCACTGCACCAGCGCGTCCTGCACGCCCGCGAACACGCCGTAAGAGTGGGTCAGCGACGTGGGGATGGTGAGGTTGTTGACGACGTAGAGCAGGGCGATGGTCAGCGCGGTCGCGATGTAGAACCAGATCGCGACGTAGAGGTGGCGCTCGTTTCGCTTCGCGATCGTCATGAAGAGGTTGATCGTGAAGACCACCCAGATCACCGCGACGGCGATGTCGATCGGCCAGATGAGCTCTGCGTACTCCTTCGATTGCGTCAGCCCGAGGGGAAGGGTGATCGCGGCCGCGAGGATGATCAGCTGCCATCCCCAGAAGTGCACGTTCGAGAGGAGATCCGATCCCATTCGCGTCTTGAGGAGGCGCTGGGCGGAGTGGTAGATGCCCGCGAAGATCATGTTGCCCACGAACGCGAAGATCACCGCGTTGGTGTGCAGCGGACGCAGGCGGCCGAAGCTCAGGTGGGGGTCGATGTTCGCCGGCCAGTACGCCAGCTGGAGCGCGACGAGCGCGCCGACGAGCATGCCGACGATGCCCCAGGCCACGGAGGCGAAGAGGAAGCGGCGGACGACGACGTCGTCGTAGGTGACCTTCACGGTCTCGAGGGGGGCGTCACTCACGGGTTCTTGCACTGCGGTACTCATGGGTTGGACGGAGGAGTCGAGGAGTGGCTCGCCCGGGATTCGGGCGAGTCGTCGAGGGGCAACAGCGACAGGCGGTCGGCGTGGTCGAAGGTGCGCGCGCGCACCGACCAGACGAAGAGGCCGACGCCGGCGAGGGCGAGCAGCAGGCTCACGAACGTGGTGAGGATCAGGACCTCCATGCGGGCTCCAGTCGGGGGGGCGGGCAGAGCGCAGGCGGCGCGGTCTGCGCCGCTGAGAGCGGGAAGGCGCCGAGCGCCCCGCCGATCACGACGAGGGAGCTGATCGGCATGAGCACGGCCGCCATCCACGGGTGCAGTTGCCCCGAGGCCGCCCAGGCGATCGCGACGGCGTTGTAGAGCAGCGCGAACACCACGTTTCGGCGGGTGACGCGCCGCAGACGCTGGCCGACCTCGAGCAACGTGCGAATCGCGCGGAGGCCGCTGCGTCCGCGCTCCGTCTCGATCGAGGTGAAGTGGAAGTCGGTGCGCGCGGGGAGAAACGGGCGATCGATCGCGGGCGTCCCCGACAGGTACGCAGTCTCCGCTGCGAGTGCGTCGTTGAGACCGTCGCCGACGAAGAGGATGCGCGCCGGTGCCTGCCCGTCGATCCAGGCAGCCTTGTCTTCCGGGCGCGCGCCGCCCACGCATCGCTCCGCATCGATGCCGACCAGCGCGCCCATGCGAATCGCGCGCTCGGGGGTGTCGCCAGACAGGACGAACACGGGCTTGGCGCGGCCGTGCAGCCCGTCGACCACCAGCGCGGCGACCTCGGCGGCCGCGTCGTCGCGGAGCTGCTCCTCGAAGGTGAACGTGATGAGCACCTGACCATCGCGCGAGAACACCAGCGCGCCTTCGGGGGCATCGACGCTCGGCGCGGCGAACGCGGCCGCGCCGAGGCGGTACGTGTGTTCGCGGACGACGGCCTGGAGCCCGGCGCCGACCACCTCTTCCACCTCGAGATCCGCGCGCGCCTGCATGTGTCCGGACCAAGCGCGCCGCAGCGCCTCGGCGCGGGGATGGGTGCTGGCCACGGCCATCGCGTACGCGATCGCGGACTCGCCATCATCGCGAAGCGGCGAAGCGTGGGTGTCGAGCGATGGCGAAGCGTGGTTGTCGAGCCATGGCGAAGCGTGGGTGTCGGCCAGCGTGAGCGCGCCGGTGGTCAGCGTGCCCGTCTTGTCGAACACGACCGCGTCGATCTCGGAGGCGCGCTCGAGCGCGCGCGCGGTTCGTACGAACACGCCAGCGCGGCGCAGCGACGTACGGGCGAGCTCGTGCGCGAGCGGGTTGGCGATCCCGAGACCGCACGGGCAGGTGACGACGAGCACCGCCGTGGTGGCCAGCAGGGCCTGCCGCAGATCCCCCGTGCTGGCCCAGTACGCGAAGGTGGCGGCGGCCGAGACGAGCACACCAGCGGCCCATGCCCGCGCGACGCGGTCCCAGAAGCCCGCCCCGTGCTCCACGCTCGGCGGCGGCGGACGCCGCACCAGCGCCATGAGCGACGAGGTGTCCAAGGGAGCGCTGACCACGAGCGCTACGCTCCGCTCGCCGCGCAGGAACGCACCAGGCGAGATCGTCTCGCCGGCCGCGACGTGCCGCGGTTGGCTCTCGCCGTTGATCCAGTCGAGCGAGACCTCGGCGTCGCCGCTCGTGAGCACGGCTTCCACCGGCAAGAGCTCACCCGGCGCGAGGCGCAGCGTGTCGCCCGGCGCCAGCTCGGTGGCGGACACCACCTCGACGATCCCGTCCCGGACGCGCCGGGAGAACAGCGCCGGCACCTCGCTCGCGGCGAGGAGCTTGCGGCGCGCTGCACCCAGAGAGCGTCGCTCCAGCATCCGGCCGATCAGCATCAGCGCGACGAAGACCGAGACGGTGTCGGCGTAGCGGGGCTCGCCCTCGAGGACGTACGAGAGGAGGCACGCGCTCGAGGCCAGGACGATCCCGAGCGCAATCGGGACGTCGAGCGAGAGCACGCCGCGTCGCAGTGCACCCCAGGCGCTCCGGAGGAACGTCGGTCCCGCGAGGGCGACTGCGACGGCCGTGAGCAGCATGCTGACGGCCCGGAGCACGGAGCGGAGCGGCTCCTCGGTGAGCCCGAGGTACTCGGCGATGGAGAACGACATGACGTTCATCGCCAAGGCCGTCGCCACACCCGCCCGCATCAAGAGGCCGCTCTCCTCTCGATCGACCGTCTTGTCCGCGGGGCCGAGCACGTAGCCGAACGCCTCGAGCTCGACGACGTACCCGCGCAGATCGAAGTCGGGACCGACCCACAGCGCGATGCGACCGAGGCCAGGATCCACCTCGATGCGGCGCGCATGCGCCCTGCGCCGGAAGGTCTCTTCGAGCAGCCAGCTGCACGCCGCACAGCGCAGCCCCTGCACGTCGAGCTCGACGTGTCCGCCCGACGCGAGCGCGCGCTCGATCCCGTCGAGCCAGAGATGATCGCGTGCGGCGGGCGCGGCGACGGGACCGCCGCTCCGACCGCCCAGTGTGTAGTAGCGGCCCAGGCCAGCGCTGTTCAGGAGGCCAGCGACGCGCTCGCAGCCCACGCAGCAGTAGCGGGTCTGTCCGGGAGCGAGGGCGCTCGCGCAGTGTTCGCAGGTCGCGGCCACGCGCTCCCCTGTGCATCGCGTGGACCATCCGAGGCGCGCGGGGAATGGCGGCGGGATGCCGTGGGCACGCGCAGATCGTGCGCGTGGGATCGGTGGGCGACGCAGAGGCTGCGTGTGGTGGGTGCACGGTGCGGGCGTCCTCCGCAGGAACGAAGGACATGCGCGCGACGGCACTCGCTTTGCTGACGTCGCCCTCCGTGGATCTCCCGTCGCTGCCCTCGATCGCGAGCGCGCTCCTCCTCGGCGCGGGTGCAGGCTTGCTCTCGAGCGTGCACTGCGTCGCGATGTGCGGGCCCCTCGTGGCGTTGTCCTGCGGCGCGACGCAGCGCTCGGCGTGGCCCTGGCTCGTGGGTCGGGGCGGCGCCTACGTCGGGGCGGGCTCGCTGAGCGCGGGGCTCTCCGGCGTCGCCGCAGGGCTGGCCGGCGGAGGAATGGTGGGCCGCGGGGTGTCGCTGGTGCTGGCGGTCGCGCTCGCATGGACCGGGTATCGATGGATGCGGCGTCCGTCGCTGGTGCCGCTTCGAGCGCGCTCCGAGGAGCGGCCTTCGGGTAGCGTGCTCGAGCGACTGCGCTGCACGCCGCTGAGCCCATTCGTGCTCGGCGCGCTCTCGGCCGTGCTGCCTTGTGGCGCGCTCTGGTCCGCGCTGGCCGCTGCTGCGGCGACCGGACACCCGCTGCTCGGCGCGCTCGTCATGCTCGGGTTCGCCATCGCGAGCTCGCCTGCGCTGTATCTCTCGGGTGCTCTGAGCCGCGAGCCCGACCCCTGGATGCGTCGGGGGATCGGCGTGCTGTTGTGCTTGGGTGCCGTCGTGGCGCTCGCGCGGCCGCTGATCGCTTCGCGCGACGAGTCCGCCGCCGCCGCCCAGGAAACGATCGAACCACGCGTTGCAGCGCTCC
>CAYZQM010000239.1:0-4664 GCA_964480175.1 uncultured Sandaracinaceae bacterium | reverse complement strand
TCGCGCGACGAGCCCGCCGCCTGTCATTCCACCGCGCCGATGTCGCTGGCAGCCGAGGTCGCGGTAGGGTCCGCACCATGACCGAGAGCGTGATCGACGAGATGATTCGCTACGTCCGACTCGATTCGACCGACCGCTCGCTCGTGGCGGCCCTCGCCCCGGTGGTCCGTCCTCACTTCGAGTCGATCGCGGTCGACTTCTACGAGCGCATCCGCGAGCACGAAGCGGCGCACGGCGTGTTCACCGACGAGGCGCAGGTCAAGCGGCTGCATCGGTCGCTCGTCGCGTGGCTGGGCGATCTCTTCGGCGGCGACTACGGCGACGCGCACTTTCAGCGCACGGCCCACGTCGGCTGGGTCCACGTCCGCATCGGGCTGCCGCAACGCTACATGCAGACGGCCATGACCCTCATCCGAGCGCGCTTGGTAGAGGCCGTGCAGGCGGCGCTCGATCCGTCGGAGGTGGGCGCCTCCGTGCGCGCGCTCGACAAGCTCGTGGATCTCGAGCTCGCGGTGATGGTCGAGGCGTACCGGGACCACTACGTGCGCCGACTCGAGTCGCTCTCACGGGCCGAGCTGGACGATCGCGCGAGCACCATCGAGACGATGGAGCGGCGCTACGTCCGCGCGTTCGAGCGGGCGCACGTGATGGTGATCGGCGTCGACGGCGCGGGCGGCATCGTGCTGTTCAATCGCGAGGCCGAGCGCGCGAGCGGCTGGGCGCTCGACGAGGTGCTCGGGCGCCCGCCGGGCGAGGTCGTGATGGACGCGGACTTCGCCGCCGCCTTCCGGCGCCACCTGAGCGACGCGCAGCCCGGGGCCGATCGCTTCTTCGATGCGGTGCTGCCCACGCGCGCGGGCCACCGTCGCACGGTGCGCTGGCAGCTCGCGCGCACGGCGCTGCGCGATGCACCCACCGAGCACGACGTGCACTACTTCCTCATCGGGCACGACGTGACGGACGAGGTCGAGCTCGCGGAGCGCACCCGGCGCGCCGAGCGCCTGGCCGCCGTGGGCACCCTGGCTGCGGGCTTGGCGCACGAGATCCGCAATCCCCTGAACGGCGCACATCTGCACCTGACGTTGCTCGAGCGCGCGCTCGCGCGCAGCGGCGGGCTCGCGCCGGAAGACCACGAGTCGCTGGGCATCGTGGGGACCGAGATAAAGCGGCTCGGCGATCTGGTGAACGACTTCCTCCAGTTCGCGCGTCCGCAGCGCTTCGAGCTCGTCCCCACGTCGCTCACCGAGGTCACGCGTCGGGCCTTCGGGCTCGTGGTGCCCGACGCCGAGCGGGCGGGCGCTGCGCTCGAGCTCGAGCTGCCCGCGGGCGAGCTCTCCGTGATGGGGGATGCGCAGCGCCTCGAGCAGGTGCTGCTCAACCTGCTGCGCAACGCGATCGAGGCGCAGAGCTCCGCCGGAGGCCGGGTGGTGCTCCGGCTCTATCGCACGCCGAGCTCGATCGTCGCGGAGGTCGAAGACGACGGCCCCGGGTTGCCCGACCCGCACGCGCCGATCTTCGACGCGTTCTTCACCACGAAGGCCTCGGGCACGGGGCTCGGCCTCTCGATCGCCCACCGCATCGCCGAGGATCACGGTGGCGCGCTCTCCGTCCAGAGCGCCCCCGGAAAGACGGTGTTTCGTCTCACGCTGCCCCGCCCTCCGGTGGAGCTCGCACCCTCGCCCGACCGCCATCAGGAGAACGCATGACATCGAACGCAACGCGGCCCACCCGGGGTCGGGTGCTCGTCGTCGACGACGAGCCGAGCGCGCGCAGCGGCCTCGAGCGCCTCCTGAGCGCGGAGGGCTACACCGCGAGCAGCGCACCCGACGGTGCCAGCGCCCTCGAGACGTCGCTCGAGGTGCCTCCGGACGTCGTGGTGACCGATCTGCGCATGCCCGGCATGGATGGGCTCGCGCTGCTCGGACACCTCAGGGAGCGCGATCCGCACTTGCCGGTGATCGTCGTGACGGCGTATGGCGAGGTCGCCTCCGCGGTCGCTGCGATGCGCCAAGGCGCGACCGACTACCTCACCAAGCCCGTCGACGTCGACGTGCTGACGATGGCGCTCGAGCGGGCGATGGAGCGACGCTCGCTCATCGTCGAGGCGGAGAACCTCCGGCGGCAGGTGCGGGCGAGCTCGGGCGGGGGCCTCGAGGACCTGATCGGGGTGAGCCCATCGATGCAGGCGGTGTATCGCACCGTGCGACAGGTCGCGCCGGCCCGTGCGACCGTGCTGATCACGGGAGAGAGCGGGACCGGCAAGGGCGAGGTCGCCCGCGCCATCCACGCGGCGAGCCCTCGCGCGTCGGGGCCTTTCGTGACCGTGCAGTGCACCGCCCTCGCCGAGACGCTGCTCGAGAGCGAGCTCTTCGGTCACGAGCGCGGCGCCTTCACGGGGGCCGAGCGCAGGCGCCAGGGCCGCTTCGAGGCGGCGTCGGGGGGCACGCTCTTTCTCGACGAGGGGGGCGAGATCCCGCCCGCGACGCAGGTGAAGCTCTTGCGGGTGCTGCAAGAGCGAGCCTTCGAGCGGGTCGGCGGCAACGAGGTGATCAAGGTCGACGTGCGGGTGCTCGCGGCGACGAACAAGGATCTCGTCGCCGAGGTGCAAGCGGGGCGATTCCGAGAAGACCTCTACTACCGGCTCAACGTGATCCACTTGCCGATGCCGCCCTTGCGGGTGCGCGGCGGCGACGTGCTCGTGCTCGCGCACCACTTCATCCGGCGCTTCGCGGAGGAGAACCGCAAGGACGTGAGCGGTCTGACCGATGCCGCGCGGATGCTGCTCCTCGGCCACCGATGGCCAGGCAACGTGCGCGAGCTCGAGAACGCGATCGAGCGCGCCGTCGTGCTCTGCCAGGGCGGCCTGATCGACGTGGTCGATCTTCCGAGCGAGCTGCAGTCGAGCAGCGCGTCCGACGGGGTCGCGATCCCGGGCGCGACGATGGCCGAGATCGAGCGCCACGCGATCCTCGCGACGCTCGACGCCGTGGGCGGCTCCACCAGTCGCGCGGCGGAGATGCTCGGCATCTCGGTGCGCAAGATCCAGTACCGCATCAACGAGTACCGCGCCGAGCGGGGCACGTGATCTCGGAGGCTTCATGATCGTCGCCTGCACCTCGTGTGGATCGAAGAACCGCGTCCCCGCCGCCCGCGCGCTCGATGCGCCTCGCTGCGGGCGTTGCAAGGCGGTGATCACGTTCGACGTGCCGCTGCCCATCGGCTCGAGCGCCGAGTTCGACGAGCTCCTCGCCGGCTCACCGGTTCCGGTGGTCGTCGACTTCTGGGCCGCGTGGTGCGGCCCGTGCAAAGTCGTCGCGCCCCAGCTCGAGGCGCTCGCGCGCTCCCGCGCCAGCCAGGTGCTGATCGCCAAGCTCGACGTGGATGGCGTGCCGGAGGTGGCCGGCCGCTACGGGATTCGCGGGATCCCCACCTTCATCCGCTTCGACGGCGGCGTGGAGAAGAAGCGCGCGAGCGGCGCGATGCAGGCCGAGCAGCTCGCACAGGCCCTGGGCATCTGATGCGCGAACCGTCGAGGTCGCCGTGTCGCTAGATGGCTTCAGGGCGTCGCACAGCCGCGCGTTCGAGGCGTTCGACGCGAAGGTCGCGACGCGGGTCTTCGGCCTGCTCGATCGCGTCGCGCGCACGCTGCGGCTCGAGGTGCGCGGGCTCGAGCAGCTGCCCGAAGGACCGGCGTTGCTCGTCGCGAACCACGCGTTCGGCTGGGACGCCGCGTTCCTGATGGCCGCCGTGTGGCGCACCCACCGGCGACCGCTCTGGGTGCTCGGAGAACATCTCTGGTGGCAGGTGCCGTACCTGCGTCGCGTGGCGGCGGCTTGCGGGACGGTCGACGGAACGCCCGACAACGTCGATCGGCTGCTCGCGGGAGGAGCGCTCGTGCTCGTGCTGCCGGGAGGGCTGCGCGAGGCGGTGAAGCCCGCGACGCTGCGCTACCGCCTGCTCTGGGGCCGACGCTTCGGGTTCGTCCGCGCGGCGCTCCGGCACGGTGTGCCCATCGTGCCCGTCGCCTCCGTCGGCACCGACGAGCTGTTCGACTTCGTGGGCGACGCGTACCAGCGCGGTCTCCGGTGGACGGGGGGCCGCATCCCCGTGCCGCTGCCGAGGCGCATCCTGCCGGTGCCGCACTTGGCCTCGCTGCGCTTCGTCGTCGGGGCGCCGATCGTCGCTCCGGCCGACGTGCGAGCGGACGGAGATCACGCTTCGCTCGTTCGCTTCCGACGCGAGGTCGCTGGCGCGCTGCACGAGCTGATCGACAACGAACTCGCGCGTCGCGCGGGGATCGATCTCGAGTAGCGCCGCTCGCCTCAGCTCAGGGAACGACGAGCACGGGCACGCTCGCGTGGCGACACGCGCGCTCGACGAAGCTCGGCGTGAGGACCCGCGCCCCGATCGGCAGGGGCTTGGCGCCGAGGACGAGCAGGGCCGCGCCCTCGACCTGCGCCGCCTCCAAGAACACGTCCGCTGCGTCGCGGCCGGCCCCTTCGACGCGTGCGATCTTCCGCAACCGCACGTTCGGGGGCAGCGCCCCGAGGTGATCCGCAGCGAGCGTGGTGCCGCGATCGTCGTCGCCCACGTGCAGCCCGATCACCTGCGCGTCGGCGCGTTCGGCCAGGGTCAGGCCGAGGTCGATGGCGCGAAGGTCCACG
>CAYZQM010000238.1:0-10660 GCA_964480175.1 uncultured Sandaracinaceae bacterium | reverse complement strand
AGGGCTTGATGCCGGACGGAACGAGCCGCTTCAGCAGCAAGGGCAAGCTCATCCATCACTACATGGGCTGCAGCACGTTCTCCAACTACACGGTGCTGCCCGAGATCGCGGTCGCGAAGGTGCGCAAGGACGCGCCTTTCGACACCATCTGCTACGTCGGCTGCGGGGTGACCACCGGCATCGGCGCGGTGCTCTTCACCGCGAAGGTGGAGGCCGGCGCCAACGTCGTCGTCTTCGGCCTCGGCGGCATCGGGCTCAACGTGATCCAGGGCGCGCGCATGGTGGGCGCCAATCAGATCATCGGCGTCGACATCAACCCGGACCGAGAGGCGCTCGGCCGCTCCCTCGGGATGACGCACTTCGTGAACCCCAAGGACGTGAAGGGGGATCTGGTCGCGCACCTCGTCGAGCTGACGGGCGGCGGCGCGGACTACAGCTTCGAGTGCGTTGGAAACACGACGCTGATGCGGCAGGCCCTCGAGTGCTGCCATCGCGGCTGGGGCGTCAGCGTGATCATCGGCGTCGCCGGCGCGGGGCAGGAGATCGCGACGCGCCCCTTCCAGCTCGTGACCGGGCGCGTGTGGAAGGGCACGGCGTTCGGCGGCGCGCGCGGGCGCACCGACGTGCCGAAGATCGTCGACTGGTACATGGACGAGAAGATCGAGATCGACTCGATGATCACCCACCGTCTGCCGCTCGAGCGCATCAACGAGGGCTTCGACATGATGCACGCAGGGACGTCCATCCGGACGGTCGTGCAGTTCTCATGACCGAGCTCGTCACCCGCTCGGAGCACCTGAGCTTCGGCGGTCGCCAAGGCTTCTACGAGCGCATGAGCAACGCATGCGCGGGGCCGATGCGCTTCTCGGTCTTCTTGCCGCCCCAGGCGCTCGCAGGGGAGCGCGTGCCGGCCGTCTACTACCTCGCGGGCTTGACCTGCAACGAAGAGCACCTGCCGACCAAGGGCGGCGGGCAGGCGCTGGCTGCCGAGCTGGGGCTCGCGCTCGTGTCTTCGGACACCAGCCCGCGCACCCAGCGCTACCCCGGGGACGACGCGCACTGGGACTTCGGGATCGGCGCGGGCTTCTACCTCGACGCGCGGCAAGAGCCGTACGCCGCGACCTACCGCATGGAGACGCACATCACCTCCGAGCTCTGCGGTTGGGTCGAGGACGCGTTCCCCATCGCGCGCGATCGACGCGGCATCTTCGGGCACTCGATGGGCGGGCACGGTGCGCTCTCCCTCGCGCTGCGGCACCCGGGGCTCTTCGCGAGCGCGAGCGCGTTCGCGCCGATCGTCGCGCCGAGCCGCGTGCCCTGGGGCGAGAAGGCGTTCGCCGGTTACTTGGGCTCGGACCGCGCGCTCTGGGCCGAGCACGACACCTGTGAGCTGGTGAAGCAGCGTCCCCGCAAGGACGTGACGCTGCTGGTCGATCAGGGCCTCGGCGACAAGTTCCTCGAGCGCGAGCTGCAGCCCGAGCTGCTCGAGGCTGCATGCAAGGAGAGCGGGCAGCCCCTGACGCTGCGGCGCCACGCCGGCTACGACCACAGCTACTACTTCATCTCGACGTTCATGGGCGATCACCTGCGGCACCACGCGAGCGTGCTCCTTGGGTGACGACGACGAGACGGTGCTCGAGCGGGATCCCGACGCGCCGGCAGGCGACGACGAGCCCACCGACGTCGAGGTGCCCTACGAGCAGCTCAGCCCCGAGGCGCTGCTCGGGGTCATCAAGGAGTTCGTCACCCGCGAAGGGACGGACTACGGACACGTCGAGGTCTCGCTCGAGGACAAGATCGCGCAGGTGAAGCGGCAGCTCGAGCGCGGTGAGGTGCGGGTGCTCTTCGACGCGAAGGAGCAGACCATCAACCTCGTGAGCAAGCGCGAGCACCGCTGACGCGGCTCAGATCGCGCGGGCGCCGAGCTCGGTCGCTTCGAGCGCGGCGGCCATCGCGAGGAGCGCGTGCTCGGAGCCGGGGGCGCCCATCAGCATGAGCGAGAGCGCGCGCCCCCGCTCGTCGCGGCCGCTGGGGACGCTGATCGCGGGGAAGCCGGTGAGGTTCGCGAGCGGGGTGTACGCGCCGATCGCGCGCAGCAGCAGCACGTCTTGTCCGCCCGCGAGCAGGCCCTTCGAGATGGCGGGCGCGGGGATCGCGGTCGTGGGCATCGCGAGCACCTCGACCTCGTCCAGCGCGCGCGAGAGCGCGTCGCGCAGCGCCTGGCGCGCGGCCTCCATCGGGTGGCCCGCCATCGAGCGGCCGAGCACGACGTTCAAGAGGCCCTGGCCCGATCGGGTGCGCGCGGCGTAGCCGCTCTGCGCGAGCTCGGCGGTGCTGCACGCGACGGCGAACGCGGCGTGCCGATCGGCGCCTTCGACGCGCACGATCCGCCGCGGCACCTGCGCGGCGTCGAGCATGCGATGAAACGCGCGGCGCTGATCCGCGCACGAGAGCTCCGGGCCGAGGCCCGCGATGAGGCCGACGCTCGCAGGACGCTTCGGCGCGATGGGCGCGACCGCGCCGCCCGCCAGCACCTGGTAGAGGCGCGCGCAGTCGGCGACGTCACGCGCGATCGGGCCCGGTACGTCCATGCTCGGCGCGACCGAGCGGTAGCCGCGGGAGGGCAGGGCGCCGAGCGAGGGCTTGAGACCGACCAGACCATGAAACGCCGCGGGGATCCGCACGCTGCCGAGGCCGTCGCCGCCGAGCCCGTAGCGGGCGAGCCCACGTGCGACCGCGACCGCGGTCCCGGTGCTCGAGCCGCCGGGGATGTGGCCGGGGCTGAGCGCGTTGTCGGGCATCGCACCTGGCATCAGCGCGCCGATGCCGTCCATCCCGAGCTCGGTCATGCGCGCTTTGCCTCGGACGGCGGCGCCCGCGCGGCGGATGCGGGTGACGAGCTCGGCGTCGTGCTCGACCTCGTGGTGATCGCGATCGAGCTGCGCGCGCTCGAGGCCGAGCAGCGTGGGGCTCCCGGCGACGTCGAACGAGTCCTTGACCGCGACCTCTTCGCCGCTGAGCGGCCCTTCCCCGAGCGGTGGCGCGACGCGCGGCTGCACATCGAGCGGCTCCCCTTCGGCGCGGGCATTCCTCGCGGGCCGCGCGGCGGCCATCGCCTCGATCGCGCCGAGCGGCAGCGCGCGTGACATCAGCGTGAGGAACGCTTGGCGCGTCGTCGCCTGTCCCGCGGCCGTGCCGAGCAAGCGCGCAGTGAGCGCCAAGAGCGCGGGTGACGAGGTGGGCACGGGCGGCCGAGTGTGCCGGAATGTTGGCGTGTCGGGGGAATCCAATTCCGTCCCGGGACCGGAGTCCGCCGGCCCATCGCGTACGCTTCGGGGATGCTTCGGATCCCCATCGCGCTCGCGCTCGCGCTCGTCGCTGCGCCCGTCGAGGCCCAGGAGTACTTCGCGATCCAGGTGATCGACGCGAGCACCGGGGCTCCCGTCCCCTGCGTGACCTTGCGGACCGTGCATCACGTCGCGCATCGCACCGACCGCGAGGGTCGGGTCGCGTTCTACGAGCCTGGGCTCATGGGCACCCGGGTCTTCTTCCACGTCGAGGCGGGGCACGCGATGCACACGCCCGATCTCTTCGAGTACGAAGGACAGGCGCTCGACGTCGTCGAGGGCGGCGCCGCGAGCATCGAGGTCACGGTCACCGGCAGCCCTGCT
This sequence comes from uncultured Sandaracinaceae bacterium, assembly GCA_964480175.1. Classification (GTDB taxonomy): domain Bacteria; phylum Myxococcota_A; class Polyangia; order Polyangiales; family Sandaracinaceae; genus CAYZQM01. The sequence continues at coordinate 6,989 of CAYZQM010000238.1, read as the reverse complement.
TGCGACGCCGGCGACGTCGAGACCCGACGTCTCGCGCGGGGCGTTCCTGGGGCCGCGGACTACGTGGTGATCGAGGTGCTCGACGACCGCACGGGCCGGGGCGTTCCGCTCGTCGAGCTGCGGGCCGCCGACGCATCGCTCGGCGAGGCGGCGCGCTGGGTGAGCGACAGCGCGGGGCGCATCGTGATCGATCCGCTCGATCTGCCCGCGAGCGCGAGCGTGTTCAGCCACGGCTACGCGTTCGACGCGGCGCGCATCGAGATCCCCTCGAGCCCCGGCGAGCGCATCACGGTGATGGCCCATCGCGAGAACCTCGCCGAGCGTCTCTACCGCGTCAGCGGCGGAGGCATCTACCGCGACAGCGTGCTCCTGGGCAGTGACGTGCCGCTGGCCGCTCCCACCATCAACGGCCTCGTGCTCGGGCAAGACTCGGTCTTCTCGGTGGTGCACCGCGGCGCGCTCTTCTGGATCTGGGGCGACACCAACCGACCCGCGTACCCGCTGGGCAACTTCCACACGTCGGGCGCGACCAGCGTGCTGCCGATCGACGGAGGGCTCGATCCAGAGGACGGGATCGATCTCACCTACTTCGTCGACGACGACGGCTTCTCGCGTGGCATGGCGCCGACGGAGACCGTGCCGGGCGAGGGGGTCACCTGGCTCGGGAGCCTCGTCTCCGTTCCGGGCGCGGACGGCGAGGACCACCTCTTCGCGACGTTCGGGATGTTCCGCTCGCTGAGCGATCGCGCGCGCTTCGGGATGCTCGCGTACGACGACGCGAACGAGCGCTTCGTCGACGGCGTCGACTACGTCGGGTCCGACGCGCACTTCCCCGACGACAACGCGTTCATCGTCGAGGTCGAAGGGGAGCGCTGGGTCTACTACGAGAGCGGGATCCGCATCCCCGCGCGCGCCGAGGCGATGCTCGATCCCTCGCAGTACGAAGCGTTCACGCCGCTGGTCGGTGACGAGGTGGTGCGCGTCGACGGCGCGCCCGCGTACGCATGGCGCGCGGGCGAGGCGATGGTGGTCGAGGGCACGGGCGGCCTCGAGCGCGGCGAGCGCTTGATCGGCCACGTGCGCGACGTGGAGACGGGTCGCGGGATCGATGTGCACGGCAACGGCGCGATCGATCCCAGCCCGTTCCTCGGGCGCTACGTCCGCCTCATCACGCCGCGCTTCTCGCTCGGCGAGACCTGGATCGCGATCAGCGACGCGCCGATGGGCCCGTGGGTGCTCGCGCGGCGGCTGCTCTCGCACGAGGACTACAGCTTCTACAACCCACGCCAGCACCCCGCGCTCGCTGGGGATGGGGGCCGGCGCATCTACTTCGATGGGACCTACGTCACGACCTTCTCGGGCAACGACGATCCGACGCCTCGCTACGACTACAACCAAGTGATGTACGCGATCGATCTCGACGACCCGGCGCTCGCGCTCCCGGTGCCGGTCTACGAGAGCGAGCGTGGTGAGCTCGGTACGCTGCGGGTCATCGAGGCGAGCGACGCGCCGATCGCCGCGCGCTTCTTGGCGCCCGAGCGGCAGGCCGAGGGCGCGCTGCCCGTGTGGTGGAGCGGGCCGAGCTGTGAGGCGCGTCAGCTGCGCATCGGCGGCAGCCCCGAGACCCCGCCCATCTTCTGGGCGCTTCCCTCGGACGCGAGCGCCGCGGATCATCAGGCGGTGCTCTACGAGCGCTGGCCGGAGGTCGACGGTTCGCCGAGCTACGGCCTCGAGCGAGACGGACCCTCGCGCGCGTTCGCGGTGGTGTGGCGCAACCCGATCGAAGTTCCGCTCCCGATCGGCGAGACGCTGATCGGTCCGCACCCCGACGCGGGACCCGATCTCTGCCTCGAGACCGGCGCGCTCACCCTCGAGCCCGCGCCCAGCGGGATGCAGTGGCGACTGGACGGCGAGGTGGTCGAGGGCGCGCTCACGTTGCCGGCGGGCCTCAGCACGATCGAGCTGTGGGCCGAAGAGGGCGGCGTCGAGCGCAGAGACTGGCGCATCGTGCGGGTCGGCGCCGCACCGCCGCTCGAGATGCCGCCGCTGGACGGCTGCGGCTGCCGCGCGGGCGCGCGTGGGACGAGCGGATCGCCGTGGCTGACGGGGTGGGCCGCGGCGCTCGCGCTGTGTCGCTGGCGCGTCAGGGCGCGACGCGGCCGGCGAGCTTCACGATGGTGAAGAGCACCAAGCTCCACAGGCTCAGGGTGAGGATCGGGCTCACCAAGCTCAGCAACGTCAGGGTGAGCGGCACCACGCCGTTCATGTCGTTGAAGGGGATCGGGTCGAACGCGGCGCCGATCGAGCGTGAGCAGCAGATCGAGAGGAAGCGCGCGCTCGCCACCCCCGCGATTCCGTAGCCGAGGCCGGGCTCGAGCTTCCGCACGCTCGTGAGCGCGATGACCATCACCGCGACGAAGACCACGAAGTCGAAGAAGCCTCCCAGCACGTAGAGGCCTTCGTTGATCGAACCAAACGTCTCGGGATCCATGTCGTCGTGCTCTCAGCGTCGGAGGAAAGAAGCGCTCGAGGGCCTCGAGCGCGCGCAGCATACGACCATCCGGCTCGCATCTGCCCCGTCGCGCTGGGTCGGGGTGCTCGCCCCATGTTCGACCGTCATTGGTGGACTCTTCTGGTATCCTCCGACGCATGTCGCGTTTTCATTGGCTTCTCTTGGTGCTCTGGGTTGCGGGCTGTGGGGGGCCGGAGGCCCCCGGAGACGCAGGGCTCGACGCCTCGAACGACGGGGCCCTCGACGACGCGGGCGGGCGCTGCGCGATCGACGACGACTGCGACGACGATCTCTTCTGCAACGGCGAAGAGCGCTGCGTGATGGGCGTGTGCCGCGCGGGGGTCGACCCGTGCGACGACGGCATCGAGTGCACGATCGACGCGTGCAGCGAAGGACGCCGGCGGTGCATCACGAATCCGCCGGACGAGGACGGTGACGGAGCGTTCGACGCGAGCTGCCTCAACGGGGAAGGGACCCCGCTGGGCGACGACTGCGACGACAGCGACCCGGGCCGCTTCCCTGGCAACCTCGAGGTCTGTGATCTGGACGACGAGGACTGCGACGACACCACGTTCGGCGACGTCGACGACGATCACGACGGCTACCAGTCGGACGCGTGCTGCAACGGGGATGCGTGCGGCGACGACTGCGACGACGCGCGCATCGGCTCGTTTCCCGGCGCCACCGAGGTGTGCGATGGCCTCGATCAGAACTGCGACGGTGAGATCGACGACGGGGTGATCATCGACGGATTCCTCGACCGCGACGGAGACGGATACGGCGACGACGCGATGCCGATGGCGGCGTGCCCCGGTACCCCTGGATGGGCGCCGCGCGGCGGGGACTGCAACGACGATCCGTCGGATGCGAACGCGCGCGCGCAGAGCCCGGGGCAGCCCGAGATCTGCGACGGGATCCGCAACGACTGCTCGGCGCTCCCGGCCGATGAAGGCGCGGGCTCGGTCGACTGGTACACCGATCTCGACGGAGACGGCTTCGGCGCGGCGTCGTCGGGCGTGACCCGATCCTGCGCGCCCGTGGCGATGGCGTCGCTGCTCTCGACCGACTGCAACGACATGGACCGCATGATCAACCCTGCGGCCGCCGAGCGCTGCAACGGCATCGACGACAACTGCGACGGCTCGGCGAATTTCCGTATCGGGCTCAACGACTTCGAGGACGACGACGGCGACGGTCTCGCCGATCTGAATTGCCCGAGCGGCACCGACTGCAACGACGCCGATCCCGCGAGCGGTCCCGGGGAGATCGAGGTCTGCGATCTCCGCGACAACGACTGCGACATGCGGGTCGACGAGGGCGCGCCGAGCGCGATCTACTACCGCGACATCGATCGCGACGGATACGGCGCGCTGGCCTCGGGCTCGGTCGTCGCGTGCATGCCGGTCCCGGGCTACGTGCTGGCGGCAGGCGACTGCAACGACCGCGACGCGACCCGTCGGCCCGGCGCCACGGAGACCTGCGACTCGGCCGACGAGGACTGCGACGCGGCGATCGACGAGGCGCCCGCGTCGAGCATGTGCTCGCTGCCGAACACGAGCAGCTACTGCCTCGCGGGTCGCTGCTTCGTCGACACCTGCGATCTCGGTCGCGCCGACTGCGACGGACGCGCGGAGAACGGCTGCGAGCGCAACGTGCGGACCGACGCGTTCCACTGCGGCACCTGCGGCACGATGTGCCCGGGCCTCGGGACCTGCGGGGGCGGCACCTGTGTCCACTCGGCCGCGAGCATGGTGGGCGGCTCGACGTGGACCCTGCCGCGCTTGCCCGTGGTGACCATCGACACGCCCGAGCCCGGCGCGCGCGTCGCGTACGTGACGCAGGACATTCCGCTGGGTGATGGCACCGGCTTCTGGGAGGTGATCGCGACCACGCCGTTCGACGTGAACTTCAACTTCGCGCCAGGCGCTACGGAGGTCACCTTGCGGTGGCGGGTGATCCACGCGCCTGGGCTCATGGAGGACGTGCAGACGACGCGGTTCAACCTCGACGAGTCGCCCGGAGGTCGACGCAGCCTGAGCGGCGCCGTGGTCGAGCACCTGAACATCGCGGGCTCGGGCCCGATCGCCGCGGTCGCCCCGGGCGCGTCCTTCACGATGGAGTACGACGTGCAGATCTGGGGGCGCGCGGGCGTCGCGACGCCCGTGGGCTCGCGGATCTGGATCGGGATGAACCCCACCGACTGCGTGATGGGCCCGGCGTCGAGTCCGTACCCGGGGGTGACCATCCACCGCGCGCCCACGCTCACCGCGCCGACGGTGCCCGGCATCTACCCCCTCTCGCTCTACAGCGCGTCCGACTGTGACTCGGTCACGAGCATCTTCGGGACGAACGACATCGGGTACCTGATCGTCGGCGGCTGATCAGCTCGCGCTCAGCGACTCGATCAGCGCGCGCGTCGCGTCGTCGGCTGGGAAGTACGCCTCGACGGCGAGCTCTTCGGCGGTGACGTCCATCGGGGTGCCGATGGTGGTGAGCATCGTGAAGAAGCGCGCCTCGACTCCGTCGCGGCGCACGTGCACCGGAAGGAACGGGAGCATCGGGGCGCTCGGCTTGCTGTGCAGCGCCTCGCGGATCCCCGGGTAGCCGAGCGCTTCGTCCAACAGCTTGCGCGCGGCCGAGTCCTCGGGATCGCGCGCCACCTCTTGGCGGGCGCGCTCCATCGTGGTGCGCACCACCTCGTCCCAGTTCACCAGGTAGGGTCGGCAGCCCGCGGGGTGCACGATGCTGAGCAAGAGGTTGCTCGCGACGTGCGCGGGAACGTCGGGTGGCAGAAAGAGCGGCAGGAAGCGCTGCGCCCCAGCGTTCATGCGCAGCACGCTCCAGTGCCGGTTCACCACGACGGCCGGATACGGATCGAGCTTGGCGAGCAGCTGATCGATCGCGTGATCGAGGTACGCCATGGTCGGGCCACTGAGCGCGTCCTGAGGGTACGCGGCGGTGAAGCCAGCGGCGGCGAGCAGCTCGTTGCGCGACCTCAGGGGCAGGTCGAGCGCGCTCGCGAGCACGAGCACCATGTCGCGGCTCGGGCTCGCGCGGCCCGTCTCGAGGCACGAGAGGTGGCGGGTGGAGACCTCGGCCTGATCGGCGAGGCGTCCCTGCGACATCGCGCGTCGCACGCGCCAAGCGCGGAGCTCGCTGCCGAAGTGGGCCGCGCCCTTGCGCTCGGCGTGCGCAGCGGGGCGGGCGGAGTTCTTGGCGCTGCTCTTCGTGACGCTGAGCGTGGTCATGGGCTCGAGCGTAGCCGCAGCCCATCGCACGCGTCATGACCTCCGAGGTCATGGCCGCGTGCACCTCGGAGGTCACCTTGGGGGCAGTCACCGCACTTCGAAAGGAACGACATGTCCACCAAGCTCCTGCGCTCGCTCCTCGTCTTCGTCCCCTTCGTCGCGTTCTCCGTGTGGGTCGCCGTGGAGCACGGACCCCTGGGGTTCTTGCCCGCTGCGATCGACGGCGCGTGGGGCACCCAGGTCTTCTTGGACCTCGGCATCTCGCTCTTCCTCGCGATGCAGTGGATGTTCCCGGACGCCAAGCGCCGGGGCATCAACCCCTGGCCGTTCGCGCTGGCGTGCATCCCGCTGGGATCGATCGGCGCGCTCACCTACCTGGTGTACCGCGAGGTGGTGAGCAGCAAGAGCGACGCGCCCGTCACGGCGTGAAGGGATGAGGCAGGCGCGGCCGAACCTCGGCCGCGCCGCTCGTCACGCTGAGAGCCGCCCGTGCTCGGGGCGGCTACCTCGTCACTCGCTGGGCTCGCCGTCGACGCCCTCGACGCCGAAGTGGAACCACTCGTCGCTCATGGGCGGCGTCTCCATCAGCGCTCCGTCGGCGGCGTCGCGCCGCACCACGAAGGCCCGCCGCGAGATCGACTCGTCGCTCTCGCGCGCGAAGACCACCACGTAGTTGATGCCGGGGCGCAAGGGGAGCGACGCCTCGAACGACGCCTCGCGCGGGTTCTCCGCGCTGCGGTTCGAGGTGTAGAAGACCTTGCGCAGGCCGACGTAGACGTAGACGTCGCGCACCACCCGGTCGTCGCGGGCGACGCCGCGGATGTCGATGCGATCCGAGGTCGTGACGGTGACCGTGCCTTCGAGATCGATCGACGGGGCGATGTGATCGAGCACCGTCACCACGCGGCCGCCGCTGGCGCGACCGGTGCCGACCGCCGAGGTGGGCACCCAGCCCGGGACGCCCTCGCCGAGATCGACGCGCACCATCCCGTCGACCTCCGCGGCGCTCGCCACCGAGACGGCGCCGCCCTCGACGCGCGCGAAGGGATCGCCCCCTGGGCGCTCGAGGATCGCGGTGCCATCCGCGAGCGTGACGCGCCCGCTTCGAGGCCGCGGCGCGGCGACCGCCTCCGACACGGGCACGCGAACGCGCTCGGTCAGGGTCTCGGTGAGGTCGGTGTCGATGACGACGAACTCGAGCTCGGCTTCCTCTTCCGCGAAGTCCTCGA
>CAYZQM010000237.1:7050-10801 GCA_964480175.1 uncultured Sandaracinaceae bacterium | reverse complement strand
CCCTCGCACTGCAGAGAAATTACCGGCCAGTTCGGCAGAACGCGCGTAGCGAAGAACAAGCGAAGACGGAGGCTCAGCGGCCCGAGCGACAAGCGACCGTAGGTCCTACCCCCTGCAAGATGCAGAGAAGAAACCGCCCAGTGCGGCACGACGCGCGTAGCGAAGCTCAGTCGAAGACGAGACCAGCGGCCCGAGCAGACCGCGCGTAGCGAAGATCCGTCGAAGACGGAGGCCCCGCGGCCCGAGCGAAGCCGAAGGCCGAGCAAGTCGCCCAGCGGCGAGAGAGCGTCAACTAGCGGCGAGAGAGCGTCAACGCGTGGTTGCCTAGTTCGAGCGCCACCTTGCGCTCACGCGCTGGGCTCTGGCCGGTGATGCTCACGACGAAGTGGCTCGCGTCGTCCTGTCGCTTCAGCTCGGCGTAGGCGCCGAGGAGCTTCTGCGCCTCGTCGACGGCCTTGGCCTCGTAGAGCTCGCGGTGCAGCCGCAAGACGCGCACGTCAGGCGCCTTCCTTCTTCGCGTCGTCGGCCTTCGCCGGCGGGTCGTCGCCCGCGGCGGGCGGGGTCTTCTTGCCGTACTTCTCTTCCCAGCTCAGCGCGATGCCGAGCGGATCCTCGAAGGCCTCGGACGAGAAGTCGAACGACTCGAGATCGTCGAGCGACGGAGCGCCCATCGCGCCCGCCATCGAGCGCATCGTGACGCTCTCGATGAGTCCGCGGTTCTCCGCCTGGATCTTGATGCGCCACGCGCAGGCCAAGAGCTCGTTGGCCAGCTCTCCCACCATCGCGCGCAAGCTGGCAGCGGAGTCGTCGGTGGCCTTCTTCAAGGTGAGGGTCACCGAGAAGCGCCCGTCGGTCTTGTCGAGCAAGACGTAACAGCGATCGATCAGCACGAACGACGCGCCGTAGACCGCGTCGACCGGATACAGCGTCGCGTCGATGGTGACCGTCGCGGACAGATCGCTCAGATCGGCGGACACGAGCTCGGGGGGGAGACCTTCCAAAGCAGCCATGAGGGCGAAAGGAGTACCACGAGGGCCGCGCGCGCAGCGAGGGCCGCGTACCGACGGCGCGAGCGAGCGCACGCACCGGGTCCACGTCGTCCCCCGTCGCCATCACGTTCCGCGGTACCCTGCGTCGCGTGACGACCTCGCTTCTGACGCCCATCCGCGATCGCCTCGACACCCAGCTCCCCGCGTTCTTCCGCTTCCGGCACATCCCGAACAGCGACCGCGTGGTCCTCACCAACCTCGAGGGCAACTGGCTGGTGCTCACCCAAGACGAGCTCCGCAGCTTCGCCAGCGGCGAGCTCAGCGAGGGCAGCGAGCTTCACACCAGGCTCAAGGAGCGGAACTTCCTTCGCGCCCACTACGACGTGGACAAGGCGCGTGCGCGCATCGAGCGCAAGCGCATCCACCTCGATCGCGGTCCGATCTTGCACATGATGATCGTGACGTTGCGCTGCAACGAGACCTGTGTGTACTGCCACGCCTCGCGCGCGAACATGGACGCGGTGCACACGGACATGACGCCCGAGATCGCGGACGCGTCGGTCGATCTGGCGTTCAAGACGACGAGCCCTTCGCTCACGATCGAGTTCCAGGGCGGCGAGCCGCTGGTGAACTACCCGATCGTCCAGCGCATCGTCGAGCGCGCGAAGAAGAAGAGCGAGGAGACGGGCAAGACCGTCGAGCTCACGATGGTCTCCAACCTCGCGCTGATGGACGAGGAGAAGCTGAAGTTCCTCGTCGACAACAAGGTGCAGATCTGCACGTCGATCGACGGGCCGCTCGAGATCCACGACAAGCAGCGCAAGCTCCCGATGGCGCCGGGGCACGGCGGCAATGGCTCGGCGCACGCGGCCGCGGTCGAGTGGATCAAGCGCATCAACGAGGAGTACGTCGCGCGCGGGCTCGACCCGAATCTCTACCACGTCGAGGCGTTGCTCACGACGACGCGCGCCGCGCTCGAACGAGGCCGCGACATCGTCGATCAGTACGCGGAGCTCGGCTGCCGCGCCTTGTTCCTGCGGCCCATCGATCCTTTCGGCTTCGCCGAGAAGACCGCGCGCGTCGTCGAGTACCCCCGCAGCGACTACCAGCGCTTCTACCGCGACACCACCGACTACATCCTCCAGAAGAACCGCGAAGGCGTGCAGATGCTCGAGCGCTACGCGGCCATCTTCCTCACCAAGATCCTCGCGGGCGAGGATCCGAACTTCTTGGACATCCGCAGCCCCGAGGGCGCCGGTGTCGGCGCGCTCGCCTACAACTACGACGGCAAGGTCTTCAGCTCGGACGAAGGCCGCATGCTGCACGAGCAGGGCGACAGCGCGTTCTTGGTGGGCGACGTGAGCAACCCCGACAAGCCGGCCAACTACCGCGACATCGTCGGGCACCCGACCATCCGCGCGACCCAGGTCGCCTCGATCCTCGAGGGCCAGCCCGACTGCGTGAACTGCGCGTACGTGCCCTACTGCGGCACCCAGACTGCGCACAACTGGAAGACGCTCGGCAGCGTGCACGGGCGCATGCGTGAGTCGTCCGTGTGCGCGGTGCACAAGGGCATCATGGACTACCTCTTCGAGAAGCTCGCCACGGGGGACGCGCAGACCCTCGAGGCGCTCGAGCGCTGGACCACGATCCGCCCCCGCGAGCACTTCCTGCAGACGCCAGGCTCCGCGGCCACCTGAGCTCGAGCGCTCAGAAGAGCGAGAGGTACGGCGCCGCGCTGCCCACCTCGGAACATCGATGGGCGCACAGCCATCGAGCGGCTTCCTCGCGCTGCGCTGCGTCCTGGACGATGACCGAAAACACGCCCTCGTCGTCCGTCGCGACGATACCGACTCGCCCGCGTGTGGCGCAGTCGCTGCCGAGCCGATCGGACATCGCTGCGTACGCCCGGGCGTCGTGCTCGGCGCGGGAGAGTTCGGCACTGAGTGCGAGCTCCTCGTCGCTGGACGCGCCGTCGAGATCGTCGCGGAGGCGCGCATGGCACACGGCACGCCGGGCCGCGCGCACCGTCGCGTCGTGGGCGTAGGGATCGTCCCAGGGACCGCCGAGGCAGTACGCCTCGCTCGCGTAGGGATCGAGCTCGGCGCGGAGTCCTCGGACCGCTCCGGGCGCTGCGCGACAGAACAGCGCGGAGCCCTCCGCGCGAAACGAGGCATCCGCATCGCCGCATGCGATCCATGCGCTGGGCTCCGTCGGCCACTCCGCGTGCACGGGCTCGTTGCTGGTGAGCAGCGCCCATGCAGCGACCGCGAGCGAGCCCGCGTAGAGCAGCGCGACCAGCCCTCGTCCTGCGAGGGATGAGGGCCCCGCCGCCAGGCGCAGCTCGAGGCTCCGCGCCATCGCGAACCACATCGCGCTCGCCGTGCTGCGCAGGTGCTCGAGGATCCGGATCCGCATGTCGGCGACGCTCGCTGTGGCCCGTGCTCGCAGCGCGACTTCGTGCTTGGCGTCGCGCCACACGGACCAGATGGCGAAGAACGAGAGAATCGCCACGAAGGTCCCGCTCGCTTGCGCCAGGAGCGCAACCACCGTCGCGCCCAGCAGCAGGAGTGTCGCGACGAGCGCGAACGCGGATGGGTGCCCGAGCAGCACGCGATGCAGCAAGCGACCCCCGTCGTACGGCAGCATCGGCAGCAAGCTGAGGCTGCTGACCCAGAGGAGCGCGTTGCCCGACGTGTGCGCTGGCGCGACGAGCGCGCTCTCGCCCGCGGCCAGACGCGACCACGACACGAGCGCGGTAC
>CAYZQM010000237.1:0-7040 GCA_964480175.1 uncultured Sandaracinaceae bacterium | reverse complement strand
CAGCAGCGCCGGCAGCGGACCCGCGAGGACGATGAACGCCTCTTTCCTGAGGGAGGTCCCGAAGGGGATCCGCTGCACCACACCGCCAGCGCTCGGAGCGTGGATGCGGATACCGCTAAGCCGGAGCGCCGCCGCGTGCCCCAGCTCGTTCACCAGCACGGCGAGCCCGAACGACGCGACGGACACGCCGACCCGAGGCACCCACGCGGCGTAGGTGCACAGCACGATGGCTAGCCAACCGAGGGTCACGAGCAAGAAGCGCCACGGCAGTGGCGCCGTCCAGCGCCGAGCGACGCCCTCGTAGGCTTCCAGCCAGCCATCCAGCGGGATCGCTCGATCGTACTTGGGGAACTGCTCACGCGAGCGCCGGATGGTGCCGTCGAGCCGCCAGCGGAACGGAAGCTCGATGAACGCGCGCAGGGTCGGCTCGAAGTGGTCTAGGACGGGACGCCAGTAGCGACGCCCCGAAGGTTCGGTGAGCCACGCGCTCCAGCACGCTGCGCTGGTCTCGAGCGCCCGCTCTGGATCCAGCGCCCGGCTCGTACCGAGGTCGGCGCGCACATCGAGGTGCGCCTGCAGCAGCGACTCGACCGTGGTCTCGTCACGGTAGTCGATGCGTGCGCGCGAAGACGCGAACGAGACCCCCCTGAAGCGTTCGGAGAGCGTGGCCAAGAGCGTCTCGTTGCCTGGCGCGCCCAGGTACGACTCGAACACGAGCATCGCGCCCGGCGCGCAGAACGGGGGTATCCGCAGGAAGGCGTGGACGTCGAGCACCGGGTGCACCAGGTGGTAGCCGCGGTACACGACGTCGCTGACCGAGAAGTCCGCGACCTCCACCGGCGCCAGCAGCTCGAAGCCCGCGCGCGCCAGCGCCGCGCCGTCGTCGCGGAGCCGCAGCAAGACCTCCGGCGGGATCCCCTCGAACGGGACGTGCCGGCGCCGCAGGGGACGCCAGTGGAGGGTCGCGAGGTTCCACCCGATCATGAAGCTCGGGGCGAGCAGCACCCAGACCAGCAACAGTCCCACCAGCCACATGGCGCGAGCTTCGCGCGCCTCGGCGACGGCGCAAGCGTCCTGGCGCTGCTTGCAGCGCTCGCCACCGGCGCTAAGCCGGCGCTCCCATGTCCAGCCCCAAAGTCGCCATCACCGATCTCGCGCCCCACGTCGGCGAAAAAGTCACGATCGAGGGTTGGCTCTACAACAAGCGCAGCAGCGGCAAGCTCCACTTCTTGGAGGTCCGCGACGGCTCGGGCATCTGCCAGTGCGTCGTGTTCAAGGGCGACGTCTCGCCCGAGCTCTTCGCCGCGGCGGATCGCTTGAGCCAGGAGACCAGCCTCCGCATCACCGGCGTGGTGCGTGAGCACGGCAAGCTCAAGGGCACGTTCGAGGTCGGGGTCGCCGAGCTCGAGGTGCTGCGCGAGCCCGCGCGCGAGTATCCGATCTCCAACAAGGAGCACGGCACCGACTTCTTGATGGACCACCGCCACCTCTGGCTCCGCAGCAAGCGCCAGGCGGCCATCCTCAAGGTGCGCTCCGAGATCGTCGGCGCGATCCGCGACTACTTCGACGACCACGGCTTCACGCTCGTGGATGCGCCCATCTTCACGCCCAACGCGTGCGAGGGGACGAGCAACCTCTTCGCCACCGACTACCACGGCGAAGCCGCGTACCTGACCCAGAGCGGTCAGCTCTACATGGAGGCGGCCGCGGCCGCGCTCGGCAAGGCGTACTGCTTCGGTCCGACCTTCCGCGCGGAGAAGAGCAAGACGAGGCGCCACCTCGCCGAGTTCTGGATGGTCGAGCCCGAGGTCGCGTTCCTCGATCTCGAGGGCGACATGCAGCTCGCCGAGGACTTCCTCTGCAGCATCGTGCACCGGGTGCTCGACAAGCGTCGCAAGGAGCTCGAGATCATCGAGCGCGACACCAAGCCCCTCGAGGCGATCCAGAAGCCGTTCCCCCGCATCACCTACCACCAGGCCATCGAGCGCTTGGTCGCGGCGGGCCACCCGGCGAAGGTGGGCGACGACTTCGGCGGCGACGAAGAGACCGTGATCTCCAAGGGCTTCGATCGCCCCGTGATCTGCCACCGCTATCCCATCGATCTCAAGGCGTTCTACTTCAAGCGCGACCCGAACGACCTGAGCCTCGCGCTCAACATGGACGTGCTCGCACCCGAGGGGTACGGCGAGATCATCGGCGGCGGCCAGCGCGAGGACGACCTGCAGACGCTGGTGAACGCGATCGAGACGCACGAGCTCCCGATGGAGGCGTTCGAGTGGTACCTCGACCTGCGCCGCTACGGCAGCTTCCCGCACGCGGGCTTCGGCCTCGGCATCGAGCGCACCGTCGCGTGGATCTGCGGCCTGCCGCACGTGCGTGAGACCATCCCGTTCCCGCGCATGCTCAACCGCATGCATCCATGAGCCTGCCGGTCGATCGCGCGCAGCTCTGCGCCCGAGTCGAAGCGGGCGAGCGCTTCACCTACCGCTTCTTCTGGGGCCACACGGCGCCCGAAGGCGCGCCGGTCGGCAACGCGTGCTTGAGCCAGTGGTGGCCCTGCCGCTTCGTCGTCGACGGCCGCACGTACACCAGCGCCGAGCAGTGGATGATGGCGGAGAAGGCCCGCACGTTTGGCGATGACGCTGCGCTCGAGCAGATCCTGAGCGTCGCCGATCCTCAGACCATCAAGGCACTGGGTCGCGGCGTGCGCGACTTCGACGCCGCGACCTGGGACGCGGTGCGCTTCGAGCGGGTGGTCGAGGGCAACCTCCACAAGTTCGGCAGCGATCCGGCGCTGCGCGCGTTCCTGCGCTCGACCGAAGGCGAGGTGCTGGTCGAGGCCGCGCCGCGCGACGTCATCTGGGGCATCGGTCTCGGCAAGGACAACCCCAAGGCGCGCGACCCGCGCCAGTGGCGAGGACGCAACCTGCTCGGCTTCGCCCTGATGCAGGCCCGCACCCGCCTGAGCTGACGAGCTCGCGCTCAGCCTCCATTTCGCGCTGTGTCCTGCTGCGGCCGCCGCTTTCGGCCGAAACGCGGCTTGCGTCCTCCCTCCTCGTTGCGGCGTACCTCTGGTACGCCTCACTGCGGAGGTGCGGGCGCGCTCGCGTTTCGACTCGAAATCGACGCCCTCGCGACGGACCCAGCGCGAAATGGAGGCTCAGAGGCCGTAGCGCTGCGCGATCGGGACCCTTCGGCCCGGGCCGAACGCCTTGCCGGTCACGATCAGGCCCGGCGGCATCTGCCTTCGCTTGTGCTCGCTGATGCGCACCAGGCGCACCACCTGGTTCACCGTCGCTTCCGCGAAGCCCTCCGCCACGATCTCGGCGGGCGCGCGGTGATCCTCGATGAGGCGGAGCAGGATCGCGTCGAGCACGTCGTATGGCGGCAGCGAGTCCTGATCGACCTGACCGGGCCGGAGCTCGGCGCTCGGCGGCTTGGTCAGCGTGCTCTGAGGGATGAGCTCGCCGCCGTGCTGGCGGTTCACCTCGCGGCTCACGCGGTAGACGCTCGTCTTGAACACGTCGGCGAGCACCGCGAGGCCTCCGGCCATGTCGCCGTAGAGCGTGCAGTAACCACACGCCACCTCGCTCTTGTTGCCCGTGTTCAAGAGCAGGTAGTTGCCGCGGTTGGCGAGCGCCATCAGCACCGACATGCGCAGCCGCGCCTGCACGTTCTCGTACGTCACGTCGCCGCTGGATGCCGGCCCGATGGCCTCGAGCGGCTTGGGCAAGACTTCCAGGTACGGCGCGAAGAGCGGCTCGATCGGTACGGTGTCGAAGCCCATGCCGAGGTTCTCGGCGAGCACCCGCGCGTCGTCCTTGCTGTGCTCGGACGAGTAGCGACTCGGCAGCGAGATCCCCATCACGTTCTCGGGGCCGAGCGCGCGCGCCGCGATCACCGCGACCAGCGCGGAGTCGATGCCGCCGGACAGGCCGAGGATCGCTTTGCTCAGTCCACAGCGCTGCGCGTAGTCGCGCACGCCGAGCGTCAGCGCGTCGAGGATCGCGGCCTCTTCCGACTCGGGCACACCCTCGATCGGACCGCCGGGCAGCAGATCGGTGACGAGCAGGTGCTCCTTGAACGCGGGCGCGGTCGCCCACGCGGTGCCGTCCGGTCCCCACACGCCGCTCTGTCCGTCGTAGATGAGATCGTCGTGGCCGCCGACCTGGTTGACCATCGCGACCGGCAGCCCGTGCAGCTGTGCGATCGCGGCGAGCATCGCGGCGCGTCCCTTGTTCTTGCGCAAGGTGAACGGCGAGCCGGACAGGTTGATCAGGACCTGCGCGCCTTGCTGGATGACCTCGTCGATCGGATCGACCGCGTACTTGCGGCCGCGCATCAGCTCGACGTCGTTCCACATGTCCTCGCACGTGGTGACGCCGATGCGGACGCCGTCGACGTCGAGCACGCCGGGCTCGACGCCGGCTTCGAACCAGCGGTCCTCGTCGAACACGTCGTAGGTGGGCAGCAGGCGCTTGTGGATCACGCGCACGAGGCGCCCGCCCTCGAAGACCAGCGCGGAGTTGTACAGGTCTCGGCCGAGGCCCCGATGGTTGCGGGTGGGCGCGCCGACGATGCACACCAGCTCGGGCGGCAGGCGCGCCGCGAGCTTCTCGGTCGCGGCGTCGACGTCGCGAACGAAGCCCGGGCGATCGAGTAGATCGCGCGGTCCGTACGCGGTGAGCGCGAGCTCGGGGAACACGACGAGGCGCGCGCCTTCGCTCCGGGCGCGCTCGGCGTAGCTCACGATCTTGGTCGCGTTGCCCTCGAGCGCGCCGATCGTCGGGTTGATCTGGGCCAGCGCGATCCGCAGCGGCTTCTTCGCCGGGCCGGACGCGCTCACGCGCTCGCCTTCTTGGGACCCACGAGCGTGCGCAGCGTCGCCTTCGCGCAGAGGTCGCCTGCGGCGTCGCGGATCTCGACGAGCACGTCGTGCTCCTTGCGCTCGGCGGTGCGGGGTGCGCCGTCGGCGAAGAGACGAGGCGAGCTGGTGGCCGTGAGGGTGCCGCGGGCCTTCTTGAGGTACTCGATCGAGATCCCCGCCACGATGAAGCGCGCGTCGTCGGGCAAGCTGTAGGCGACCGCGACGTTGCCGGTGAGCTCGGCGAGGTTGGCGAGCGCGATGGCGTGCACGCAGCGCAGGTGGTTCCGCACGTCCTTGCGATCGCGCAGCGTGACGCGCGCGAAGTCGTCCCGGACCTCTTCGATCTGCGCGTCGATCGTGCCGGTGTACGGCGCGACCCGCCCGACGAGGCGCGAGAACACCCGCTTGCCGCCGGGCAGCCGCGCGAGGCGATCCCACGCGTCGCGGACGAAGTTCCCTCTGCGCTCGACGTTGGGGCGAAAGGCGTTCGTGAGGGCGGAGATCGCGCTGGGCATGACGGCCCGAGGCTGCGATGGGTTCTCGCGCCGAGCAAGCGCCAGGCGGCCCGGCACGGGTTTGCGAGACGTGGGTCGCCGTCGGCTGCTACAACGGCGCGATGCTGTGGCTCGTCGTGAGCGTCGCGGTGCTGCTGAGCGGGTTGGTGATCGCCGGTGTGCGCATCGCATCTCGCAAGGTCGCCGCGCACCGGGAGCACGACGATCAGCCCGGCGTGCAGTCGGCGGTCACCTTCGAGCTGCGGCGCGAGGAGAGCGCGCTGCCCACGCTGCTCGATCGGCTGCACGCGCGGCTCGAGGCCATCGGCGCAGACGCGGGCGCCTTCACCGCGAAGGGCGCGGGCTTCGAGCTCGACGGGATGCTCGGCGCGGACGCGTTCCGGGTCACGCTCGCGACGATCCACGAGGACGACGAGGCGCTGCCGTCGTCGTTCACCGGCTACCTCTTGATCCTCCACGCCCGCACGCTCGGTCGCTACCGCTACGTGGCGCCGCCCGCGAACGAGACCACCTCGCAGCTGCTCCGCGCGATCGACACGGTGCTGCGCGCCGCCCCGGACGTGTCCGAAGTGGTGTGGCGCAGCCGGCAAGAGCAAGCGAGTCCGCTCGGCTGAGGCTGGAGCGGAGCGCGACGCAGCCGGCGCGCGCATCGCACGTCAGCGCAGCGCGCCGAGCCAGCGCTCGATCCACCGCGCGTCCTCGTCCCAGATCGTCGGCTCGCCTTCCGCGAGGAGGCGGGCGAGCTGCTCCCGAAGCGGCGCCGACTGCGCGCACCGCGCGAGCTCGGCGCCGTGCGCTTCGGGCGACCTGAGGCGTCGAGCCAGCAGCATCGCCGGCCAGCGACGGGTCTCGCCGTCGTCGGATCGCATCGCGGCGATCAGCGTGTCGGGCTCGACAGAGACGGGGACGAGGATCTCCGCGACCGTGCGCGCGTGGAGGCGGCGGCGAGCGATGGCCGCGCTGAGGAACGTGATCGAGGCCGGCGGCGTCAGCGCCCCGAGCGCCCACGCAGCCGCCTTGCGCACCGTGCCGTCGTCGACGGTGTCGATCACGGCTTCGAGGTCGGCGCGGGCATCGTCACCCGCGATCTGCCGTGCGGCGGACGCCGCGTAGTCCTCGCTGAGGGAGCGGTGCCCGCCTCGGAGGATCTCGAGCACGCGCGGCATGCCGGCGCGGTGGCGGACGTGTCCCAAGAGGCACGCGACCAGCCACGCCGGGGCCTTGCCAGCATCGTGTGCCTCGATGAGAACCTCGGCCGCGGGCGCGCTGGGTTCGCAGTCCGCGAGGGCGCGAGCCGCGTCCTTGAATCGTCGGTGATCGGCGATCGCGACGCGCACGATCGCGACGGGGTCGCGAGGGCGGATGGGATCGCTGGACAATGGGGGAGGATACGGGAGCGTCGGGGTGCGGGCGTGCTTGAGGGGGCGGGTGAGGGTGAGTGAGCGTGCGGCGTGCGTGGGCGTGGGCTGATTGCCGGGCCGCAGACCTGCCGGGCAGAGGCGTCGGATCAGCGCGGGCGCGGGCGCGGGCACGGGCGCTCGCGGAGAACAGGTCGCGTCCAGTCGGGCTCGGGCTCGGGCGCGGGCTCGGGCTCGGGCTCGGGCTCGGGCTCGGACTCGGACTCGGACTCGGACTCGGACTCGGGCTCGGACTCGGAC
>CAYZQM010000236.1:0-10802 GCA_964480175.1 uncultured Sandaracinaceae bacterium | reverse complement strand
AATGCGGGGCTCCCGCGCGGCCGAATGCAGCAGTTGTTCTTACGCAGGCCCTCAGCGCGCTCGCAGCGTCGCGAGGTGGGTGATCGCGATCGCCAACGCGTCCGCGGCGTCGCTCGGCGGCGGCTTCTTCAGCCCCAGCGTCGCCGCCACGATGCCGGCAACCTGGCGCTTGTCCGCAGCGCCACGTCCGGCGACCGTGCGCTTCACGAGCGCGGGCGGATAGCTCTCGATCGGCAGCGCGCTGCTGGCGGCGCCCAGCAGGACCACGCCGCGCACGTGCGCCAGCTGGATCGCGGCGCGGGGGAACTTCGCGTAGAAGACGTCCTCGAGCGCGATGGCCTGGGGCCCGTGGCGCTCGATCAGCGTGCTCAGCGCCCGATCGACCTCGAGCAGCCGCTCGTGCAAGAGCGTGCTCGGCTCGAGCGCGAGCACGCCCGCGGCGATCGCGACCAGGCGCGGTCCCTGGCGCTCGACCACGCCCCAGCCGAGCTTGCGGGTCCCCGGATCGATGCCGAGCACGCGCACGCTCGCGGTCCGACGGAGCGGCCCCCGCGGCGCCGTCGCGGTGCCCGGCGAAGTCTTCACACGCGGGACCACGCCTCGGTCACCTTCGCGGCGGCGGCGTCGAGGTCGTCGAGCACGCGCTTGAGGCCGAGCGCCGGCAGGCTCTTCTTCTCGTCGGCCTCGAGCGGCGCGTAGCCCTTCTTGGCGCGCTCGTAGCGCTCGATCCGGGCCGCGGTCTCCTGGGCAGGAAGAAACAAGCGCGAGACCCGCCGCAGCGATCGGATGCTGCTCGAGGTGCACTCGACGAAGAGGAACGCCATCTGCTCGCTCTCCGCCATCGCGGCCGCGCGGCGCCGGGCCGCCTTCGTCGCGAAGCGCGCGCTCACGATGAGCGTCGGCGCGAGGCGCTTGCGTCCCTGCCACGCGCGCGCCGCGTCGCCGAGCAAGACCCGCTCGTCGAGCGCCTTCGTGAGATCGTCGGTGCCGCCGAGGTACGTCGCGTCCGGCAGGATCTCCGCGAGGAGCGCGGCCAGCGGCCCCTTGCCCTCGAGCGCGGGGCCCCCGAGGACCAACAGACCGCCACGAAACGACGGAAGAGGAATGGCGGCGCCAGGGACACGACGGACGGAACGAGAAGGCATGACGGTGTCGTTGTAGGCGCGGCGGCGGCGATTGCCCACCACGAAGTTCGCCGTCGTCTTCGCGCGAGTTCACGAGGTCGTCTCGAAAGCGGCCGCCGACTGGTGTACCAAGGAGGCTTGCTCCGCCTGCTCCTACCGCCTTCGGTCGGCGTCGCGCGCGCCCGCGCCCGCGGGGAGCTGCTCGAGTCGTCGCTCACCACGGAGATGGGCGAGCCGATCGAGGTCGCGGTCGCGCCCGACTACGCGGCGATCGCCCAGGCCGTGCGCGACGCGAGCGCGGAGCTCGTGTGGGCGCCCGCGGCGGTGGTCGCGGAGATCGAGGATCGCGCGCGCGCGATCTACAAGACCGTGCGCGAGGGGCGCTCTTCGTATCGCTCCGCGCTGATCGCGCGGCGCGACGCGCACCTCGGCCTCGAGCGGCTGGTAGGCAAGCGCGCGGCGTGGGTGGACGCGCTCTCGATCGGCGGCTTCTTGCTCGTGAAGCAGCACCTCGAAGACCGCGGCATCCCGCTCGCTTCGACGTTCGCGTCGCAGACTTTTTACGGCACCCACCCGGCCGCGCTCGAGGCGGTGCTCGACGATCGCGCGGACGTCGCCGCCATCTCCGTGCCCGGTGACGAGCCCGATCACGTGGCGCAGGCGCTCTCGCTGCACGCGGGACGCGCGGGCGCGCTGCGGCTCGACGCGATCGCGATCACCCGCGCCGCACCGAACGACGCGCTCGTGCTCACCCACGCGCTCGAGCCGAGCAAGGCCGACGCGCTCATCGCGCGGGTCTTCCCCGCGACGGGCCGCGGCAAGAGCGCCGCGCTCTGCCTCGCGATGGAAGCCGAGGGCTTCGAGCGCGCCCAGCCGGGCGAGTACGGAAAGCTGCTGCCGCTCTTCCGTTGATGGAGCTTCAGTCGGCTCGCTCGAACCGGCTGATGGCGTCCTCGGTGCCCACCAACATCAGCGTGTCCCCTTTGCGGATCACGTAGTCGGGTCGCGGCAGCGCGAGCTTGGTGCCGCTCGAGCCGTCGGCCGCCCGGATCCCCAGCACGTTGATCTCGTGGCGCCGCCGCAGATCGGCCTCGGCGATCGTCTTGCCGACCAGCGCGCCGTTCGCGGCCCACGGCACGACCCGGTAGTCGTGCGCGAAGTCGATCAGATCGGACGCGACCTCGAGCCCCAGCTCCGAGCCCAGGCGCCGCCCCATCTCCTGCTCGATCTGCACCACGCGGTTCGCGCCGACCGCGCGGAGGATCTGCGCCTGACGCTCGGTCGGGGCCCGCGCGACGATCTCCTTGATGCCGAGGGTCTTGAGCGAGTTGGTGCAGAGCACGCTCGCCTCGAAGTCTTCGCCGAAGGTCACCACGGCGACGTCGATCTGGCTCAGGTCGAGCGCGCTCAGCACCCGGGGGTCCGTCGCGTCGCCGACGAACGTCGCGCTCGTGCGGTCCTTCACCCGCTGCACTTGCTCCTCGGTCGCGTCGATCGCGATCGTCTCGGCGCCCTCGCGCCAGAGCGTCTCGAGCAGCGCCTCACCGAAGCGACCCACGCCGATCACCAGTACTCGTCTCGCCTTCATTCAGCCCACCATGACCTTCTCTTCGACCAAGCGCAGGGGCGCAGGCTTCGACTCGTTGGCCATCGCGAGCGCCAACGTGAGCGGACCGATGCGGCCCGCGAGCATGCCGATGATGATCGCGATGCGGCCGGGCGCGGAGAGCTCGGGCGTCAGCCCCGCGCTCAAGCCGCACGTGGAGAACGCGCTCGTCGCCTCGAACACCACGTGGAGCGGGTCGGCGTCCTCGCTCAGCATCAGCGCCAGGCCGAGCACGAGGATCAAGCCGACGCTGAGGATGGTGACCGCGGTGGCGCGGCGAACGGTCCCGCGGCTCAGCTCGCGATCGAGCAGGTGCGCGGCGGGTGCTCCCCTGAGCTCGGCGCGGAGCGACGCGTAGAGCGCGGCGAACGTCGTCGTCTTGATGCCGCCGCCCGTCGAGCCGGGCGAGGCGCCGATGAACATGACGATGCACATCAGAAAGAGCGTGGCGTGGCGCATCGCGCCGATGTCCACCGTGTTGAAGCCCGCGGTGCGAAGGGTGATCGACTGAAAGAGCGCCGCGAGGAGACGGCCCGGCCACGAGAGCGCGCCGAACGACGCGTCCCACTCGAGCACCAAGAGCACGAGCGCGGGGATCGCGATGAGCAGACCGGTCGCCTTGATCGCCACGCGCGCGTGCAGCGACAAGCGCGAGGGCCGCTCGCGGCGCAGCCACGCGATCGCGTTGCGGAGGAGCTCGTCGATCACGGGGAAGCCGAGGCCGCCGATCACGATCAAGAGGCTCACGGTGGTGCACGTGGGCCAGTCCTCCGCGAAGCCGCTGAGGCCGCCGTGGCTCAGCGAGAAGCCCGCGTTGCAGAAGGCGCTGATCGAGTGGAAGACCGCCCACCAGACCCGGTTGCCCGCGCCCGCGAGCAGGTGGTGGCTGCCGGGCCCCTGGGCCACCTCGGGGAAGCGGCCCACGCAGTAATAGAGCGCGACGGCGCCGATCAGCTCGCACAGGAGCGTGTAGCCGACGACGCCGATGAGCGCGCGCTTGAGGCTCGACATCGAGCCCGTCTCGAGCATCTCGGCGAGCACGGCGCTGCGCTTGACCCGCAGCGCGCGCCCCGCGAGCACGGCGAACGACGCGGACAGCGCCATGATCCCCAGGCCGCCGATCTGCGCGAGCACGGCGATCACGATCTGCCCGAAGAACGTGAACGTGCCGGGCACGTCCACCACCGAGAGCCCGGTCACGCAGACCGCGCTCGTCGCGGTGAAGAGGCCGTCGAGGAACGTGACGCTGCCGAAGTGGTGCACGGCCTGGGGGAGCGAGAGGAGAAAGCCCCCGAGGAACGCGCACACCGCGAACGAGAGCGCCATCGAGCGCGCGGGGTGATCGGCCGCCTCCGACAGAAAGCGCTGCGCGCGATCGCCCCGGCCCAGCGTGCCGACCCACCACACGACGAAGGTCACCACGACGAACGAGCGGTAGCCCGCGGTGAGATCGAGCGGCGAGCCCCGGAGCGTGACCCAGAGCAGGTACGCCTTCTGGGCGACGGCGCCGATCACCAGCACGACGCCGAGGAGCTGCGCGAGGCGACCGAGCCACCCCTTGTTCTTCTTGGTCGCGCTCAGCGACGTCGAGCGCGACGTGAACACCACCCACGCCCAAGGGATCAGCACGGCGAGCTCGACGCCGGTGATGCCGCCGCTGACCCACGGGGTGATCGCGAAGAGGTAGTCGATCACGGTGACGAGGAAGCCCGTGCCGAGCGCGACCAAGAGGCCTCGCTGCGCCATCGCCTCCTTGGTCGCGAGCAGGCGATCCGTCCGACGCACATTCGCGGGCGCCGCGGGCGCACGGCTCGCGCGCACTTGATCGATGGGGTGAGTCATGACGCGAGCGCGCAGAGGCTTACCACGCGCCGCGGCGGCACCCACGCCGTCGGGTGTGAAGTGTCATCCCGCGCGGCTCCGTCGTCGTCGGCTGTCACGACGCGCGTCCCGCGACGACACACGCGCTCCGCGAGTCCCCGATGGACACCGGCGGTCAGAACGGGAGCTCGAAGTCGCGGGGACCGCGCTCGGATCCGTCGATTCGCTCGGGGCTCAGGTCGGGGACTCGGAGACCGATGCAGCGCAGGGTGTCGCGGCCCCGCAGACCGCAGCTCACCTGGGGCTGGAGAAACAGCGCCGTCGAACCGCCCAGCGCCGGGACCTCGCGCGGAACTTCGCGCTCACCAGGCGCTCCGATCTCGCCGTAGTCATTGGATCCCCAGCACACCACGCGGCCCTCCTCGAACGCAGCGCAGCCATGATAGTCCGAGACCTCGAGCCGACCGCCGCGGAGCGTTTCGATCTCGACCCAGCGCTCGTCGGGCGGGCCGCTGCGAGCCCAGAAGGTGCGGCTGCTCTCGTCGAACCCCCGGAGGCCCCACGCCATCACCCGCCCGTCCGACAGCTCCACGAACGCTGGTCCCGCGATCCCCGCCACGATCCGGGTGATGCCATCCAGCCTTCCGATCTCGCGGGGTGGCTCGTCCCCGTCGAGGAGAAAAACCCGGCCATCGTCGGTCCACGCGTAGCTGTCGAGCGAGCCGCCATCGACCGCCCCGACCACGCGCCCCTCGATCGGAACCCGCCACGCCTGGCCGATCCCCAGCTCGGCCGCGCGCGCGTAGCCGGGTGCCGGGCGCGACCCGCCTACGAAGCAGCGAAGGCTGCCGTCGTCGTGCAGTCCGCAGGTCCGGGTCGCGAGCCTCATCAGGTCCCGCCATGGACCGTCGTCGAATCGCATGACCACCGGCCCGGTCTCGAACGCGGTGCTGCAGAGCTCCGTCACGGTCGCGCGCGCGCTCCCAGGGTCGTGCCAGCAGATGCGCTGGGCGTCGGCGTCGAGCATGCACGACACGCTGCCCAGCTCCACGTCCAGCGGGTTACGGACCAGATCCGGTAGCTCCCGCACCCGTGGAACGCCGCGCGTGAAGCCCGACCCCCAGCACGCCACACGCCCCGTGCTCCGGAACACGCAGAAGCCACCGTAGCCGACCTCGACGATCCGGGGCGCGCCTCGGGGGCGGCGGGCACGGCTAGGCGCGCCGATGACGGTGGGCGCCAGGCCTGCGGCGCCCGCAGTGCCCGCGGTGCGCGCGGCCTCCGCGAGCTCGGTACGGCGGAGAAACGCGAGCTGATAGCCGAGCCCTCCCCCGACCACGTCGGAGATCCCGGTGCCGAGCGCCGACCGCCAGTCGTACTCGCTCCAGTGGGTCTCGCCGCGGATCGCGTTCGCCTCGGTGCGCTCGAAGAGCTCGGGCGTCGGCGCCTCGCTCTCGCCGCAGAAGCCGAGGGTGCGAACCGTTGGATCGAGCGCATCGCGGGCGGCGCACGCCACGCGGCGGAAAGTGACGGGGTCGATGGCCCGGAGCCCCGCGAGCCCGTACAGCCGACCTGCGGTGGTTCCGTGGGCGATCAGATCGAGCAGCGCGGCGTCGGCGTCGGGCCGCGTCAGGACCCGGCGAAACGCAGCGGCCTCGGCGACCTCGGGCTCGCCGAGGGCGGTGGCGACGAGCGCGAACCGCGCGGCAGCGCGGAGCAGCGCCACGTCCTCACCGTCCACGACCGGTGCGCGCGCCACGTCGGCGCTCGCTTCGCCGCAGAAGCTCGGACGTGGGCTGGGCTCGACGCGGCGGAGGGACTCGGCGCTCGTCGCGAGCGCCGCGCGGACGGAGTCGTCGGCCGAGCCGTAGAAGACGTGCACGAAGGCTGATTCGGCGGGGACCAAGGCTTCGCTGGAGTGCTCGTCGGCGGCGTCGTACCAGGTCACGTCGGCGCCGAGCATCGAGGTCGTCCGCTCGGTAGCGCCCTCGGGCGGTGCGAAGCTCGGGTGGCTCCCGAAGTAGAGACCGAGCGATCCCCCGCGGCCGAGAAGCGGGGTCACGGCAACGACGCGGTACACGGAGAAGTCTGGACCGGTGTCGACGTAGAGCGCGTGACCCGCCGCGATGTCGATCACCCAGTCTCCTCCGATCACGCGCGCACCTCCGTCGAGCTCGATGCGTCGCGTGCCGGGCCGGACCGTGCTGGCGAGCCGCCGTGCGAGCTCCAGACAACCGCCGGTGCGTGCCACGTCGGGCGACGTGAAGAACGAGACCCGGACGACGAGCCCGTCCACGGCGGGCTGGAAGAGCTGAAGTAGTCTCACGTCGCCGTCGGCGTCGCGGAGCAGCGAAGGCGTGGCGGCGACGCCTCCGTGCGCGCCGAGCGGGGCCACGCCATCGCCTTCGGGAACGAGTGCGGGATCACTGCTGGTCCGAAGCAGCTCCTCGGTCACGACCGCGACCCGCGTATCGCCCGTCCCGAGCCAGACGATCTCCTGCCTCATGAGCGAGGGCGGTGCGCTCATCACGCCGAACGGCATCGTGCTGGAGGTGGCGTCGCCGGGAACGCGCATCCAGAGTCGGCGGGACAGGACGCTGCGCTCGGACCCAGCGCCGAGACTGGCAAGGCCGCCGCAGTCGCCCGAAGGAGGCACGTCGAGCGGTTCACCCTCGGCGACCCACCGATCGATCGGCGAGTCCGCTTCCGGCGCGGGTAACGTCACGACCGGCACCTCCGGCTGAGCTCCGCACCCGATCCCCAGAGCGATGAGCACCACCGAGAGCCAACCCGACCGCATCGCGCCTACATACCAGAAGACGGCGCCGCGGCTCGCCACCATCGCAGCTCTGTGGCACAGCGAAGAAGCTCGATGGCTTCGATGTCACCAGCGGAGTGGAAGCACCTCGGGCATGCCGTAGTCCTGTGGTCCGGCTACGGCGTCGCGCCATGGCCCGCGCGACGTTGGGAGCTACTGGATGCGGAGTTCGGCGTCGAGGCCGGCATCGTGCGGCAACGCGTTCGAGACCTGGCGACGAAGGTGTACTCGTTCAACGCTCGCTACGAAGCCAACGACCTGATCGACATGGGCGACATGGTTCGGCTCTACCTGTCGAGGCGCTGTCCCGAGCTGCCGCTCGAGGCCGTCGAAGCTCTCGCGTGGTGCTACACGTTCGACTACAAGTAGCGGCGATCGCGGGTGGGCAGCGCGCGCCGATGTCCGCTACCGTTGGCGCGTGAACCTCCCCGAGAGCGGCGCGTACACCCCCGAGATGGTGGCGCGCATGAGCCAGATGATCCGTGACTTCGTGCCCCACAACCGAGCGATCGGCATGGACGTCGAGCGGGCGCAGGGCGGTGAGGTGTGGGTGAAGTTGCCTTGGGATCCGAAGCTGGTGGGCAACCCGGTGACCGGGGTGCTGCACGGCGGCGTCATCTCGACGGTGATGGACGCGACGTGTGGTCTCGCGGTGATGGTGCGGCTCGCCAAGCCCATGAGCATCGCGACGCTCGATCTGCGCATCGACTACCTCAAGCCCGCGACGCCACGGCGCGACGTGATCGCGTGGGCCTCGTGCTTCAGGGTGACCAAGCATGTCTGCTTCGTGCGCGGCGCCGCGTACCACCGGGGGCCCGACGGACGTGAGGAGACGGACGATCCGATCGCGAGCGTCGCGGGCACCTTCGCGCGCAAAGGCGGTCGCTCGTGAGCGAGATCGAGAACGAGACGACCGACGTGAGCGACTTCGCGTTCACCGCGCTCTTGGCTTCGGCGCGCGCCGGCGGGGATCCCCAGCCGCTCATCGACGCGGTCCCCTACGCGCGCTTTCTGAACCTCGAGGTGCGGCGCGAGGGCGAGGGGATCGTCACCTCGATGCGCTACCACGACGACTTGGTCGGCGACGCGAGCCTGCCCGCGCTGCACGGCGGCACCCTCGCGGGGCTGCTCGAGTCGGC
The DNA here is from genome assembly GCA_964480175.1 of uncultured Sandaracinaceae bacterium. Lineage (GTDB taxonomy): Bacteria > Myxococcota_A > Polyangia > Polyangiales > Sandaracinaceae > CAYZQM01. The sequence goes on along the minus strand of CAYZQM010000236.1, from coordinate 2,294 downwards.
GGCGGTCTTCACGGTGCTCTTCGACGCCGAGGCCACCGTGCTCCCCAAGACCATCACGCTGACGATCGACTACCTGCGCTCGGCGCGCGCCGTCGACACCCACTGCCGAGCGCGCGTGATCCGCAAGGGCCGCCGCATGGCCGTGCTCGAGTCGAGCGCGTACCAGGACGATCCGAGCCAGCCGGTGGCGACGGCGATCGTGCACCTGCTGGTGGCGTGATCCGATCGTCGGTGCGGGAGCGAGGCGCCTCAGACGACTGCGCGGCGACGAACTCGCGAGGGAGCCGTCAGTCCGCGACGCAGAAGCGGCCGTCGGGCGGGTCGGCGTCGATCACCGCGGCGTAGGGCTGGCCCATCCCGTTGGCCCCCATCTCCTCGGCCGACGTGCAGTGGTAGCCGTCGCGGCAGTTCTCGTCGGAGGTGCAGCGTCGCATGCAGCCGATGACGCGCAGGCGCGCCTCTTCGGGGTTGAAGCGCACGCAGACCGCGTCGTCGGGGCAGCCGTCGGGCTGACAGTCGAAGACGATGCAGGCGCCGCCGGGCTGGGTGAGATCGCACTGGCGATCGCCGTTCACCGAGCAGTTCGTCGCGCTGCCGCAGCCATCGCCGATGGTGGGCGCGCAGCCCGCGGCCAAGAGCGAGAGAAGAAAGGCAGACGCGACGACGAGGCGGAGCATGAAGGGCGGCGACCGTAGCAGACGGGGCACGACCGCGCCTCTTGCGCCCGGCGGAGGCCCAAGACAGAAGCCCTCCCCATGAACGCGACCCGCCTCGTCACGATCCTCTCGATCCTCGCGCTGTCCGCCTGCGGAGGCGCGAGCGAAGACCACCGCGACCACGAGCTCGCCGAGGCGACCGGCGAAGAGGTGGTCGCGCCGAGCAACCCCTGGGACGCGCTCACCGACGCGGATCTCATCGCGCTGGTCCGTGAGCGCGCGATCGCTCGAGCGCGTGAGGCGGAGCCGACGATCGATCTGGGGCAGCGCGCGGACTGGATCGCCTCGCCCGACGGCGCGCCCGAGCTCGGGGACCGGGTCACCGAGCAGCTCTTCAACCTCGCGATCGCCGATCTCGCCGCGGGCGATCTGACGAGCGCGATGGGCACCGTGCGCCTGGTGCGGGCCCGCGCACGCAACCGGAACAACAGCTTCGCGGGCACCTCGCTGCTCGCGGTGAGCACGCGCATGAGCGCGGCCTCGAGCGCGGAGGCGGCGACGGCGGTCGCAGCGGTCTTCCGTGAGCTGCCGCGCGCGCGCTTCGGCGCGGCGACCGTGCTCTTTCAGATCTACCAAGATCAGACCCAGGCCGACGCGATCATCGAGCAGACCCGCGAGCAGCTCGTCTCGCTCGACACCGCGATCACGATGCTCTTCGCGCGGCACCTGCTCGGCGACGTGATCGCGAACCGCGACGCGTACCTAGGGGCCATCGGCACCGTCCGCGCGGAGAACGACGCGCGCCCTGCGGATCCCGACTACGCGTTCGGCACCGTCGATCTCACCGGCGCGCGCGACGCCACCGAGGTGATGGTCGCCGTGTGGGACACCGGGGTGTCGGACACGCTGTTCGCCAATCAGCTCTTCAGCGCGCCCGACGGCTCACATGGTGTGGTGTCCGATCCGGTGCCCGCGCAGACCGGCTGGACCTACGACCCGGGCGCCGAGGTGATCACCGAGTACGCGCCGTTCCTCCGCGGGGTGATGGATCTGCGCGCCGGCATGGCCTCGACCGAGGCGGCACAGCGGGTGCTGACGCTGATGCGCTCGGCGACCGATGCGGCGAGCCTCGATGTCCTCGAGTCGCACCTCGATGAAGTCGGGGAGTGGGCCCACGGCACGCACGTGGCAGGGATTCTGTTGAACGGGCTGCCCCAGGCGCGCCTCTCGATCTTCCGCTCGGCGTGGGCCGGCGAGAGCCGCGTCTACCACCACCGCGGGCCGACCGACGCCGAGCTCGACGCGGAGCGCGCGAACGTCGAGGCGATCGCGGCGTTCATCAACACCCACCACGTCCGCGTGGTGAACGCGTCGCTGGGTTTCACCCAGGACTACCTGGAGGCCGAGCTTCGCCACGAGTCCAGCGTGTACTCGAGTGACGACGAGGTGCGGGCGCGGGCGGCGGCGGTGCAGGCGCGCCGGCGCGAGAACTGGGCGTGGATCTTCGCCGCGTGCCCCGAGACCCTCTTCGTGGTCGCCGCGGGTAACAGCAACCGCGACGTCGTCGAGTACCAGGACGTGAGCGCGTCGATCGAGGCGCCGAACGTGCTCGTGGTCGGCGCGGTCGATCGCTTCGGC
>CAYZQM010000235.1:0-10845 GCA_964480175.1 uncultured Sandaracinaceae bacterium | reverse complement strand
CTCAACCACCCGAACGTCGCGCACATCTACGACGTCGGCGAGGTCGACGGGCAGTTCTACATCGCCATGGAGCACATCCACGGCGAGGACCTGCGCTCGATCGTCCGGCAGATGAAGAAGGTCGGCGAGACCGCCTTCCCCCTCGAGCACGCGCTCGCGATCGTGATGGGCTGCTGCAGCGGTCTGTCGTTCGCGCACGAGCGGACCAACCTCGACGGGCAGCCGATGGACATCGTCCATCGCGACGTCTCGCCCCAGAACATCCTCGTCACCTTCAACGGCGACGTGAAGCTCGTCGACTTCGGCATCGCGAAGGCGGGCCGCGGTCAGATGGAGGACACGGGCTCGGGCCAGCTCAAGGGCAAGGTCCCGTACATGAGCCCCGAGCAGGCGCAGGGCCTGCCGCTCGACGGACGCAGCGACGTCTTCTCCCTGGGCATCATGCTCTTCGAGCTGTGCACCGGAAAGCGCCTCTTCCGCGGCGCGAACGAGATGGAGACGCTGCGGATGATCGTGGAGGGCGAGTATCCCAAGCCCCGCGCGCTCAACCCGAACCTGCAGCCGCGGCTCGAGCAGATCATCCTGCGCTCGCTCGAGAAGGATCTGTCCAAGCGCTACCAGAGCGCGCGGGACATGCAGGCGGACCTCGAAGACTACATCCGCACCGAGCAGCTCAAGGTCTCGCCGCTCTCGCTCGGCGCGTGGATGCAGCACCTCTTCGCGGAGAAGCTCGCGAGCCAAAAATCGATGCTTGCGGAGGGCAAGCAGCTCGCCGAGGTCATCGCCGCGCAGGTCGCCGCCGAAGAAGAGGCGGCCGCGCGCGAGGCCGCGACGCTCTCGGGCGTGCGCGCCAAGCAGCCGAGCCGCGCGCCGTGGATCGTGCTCGCGCTCGTGGGTCTGCTCGCCGCGGCCGGCGCCGTCGCGTTCGCGATGATGCAGCCGCAGATCGAGACGGGACCCGGGGTGTTGGTGCTCGAGAGCACGCCGCCCGGCGCGGTCATCTTGCTGGACGGAAACCGCCGCGCGGAGAACACCCCGGCGACGATCCGCGAGCTGCCCCTGGGGCACTACGCGGTGACGATCACCGCCGACGGCTTCGTGCCCTACACCGAAGAGATCGACCTCACCGAGGCCGCGATCGAAGGTCGCATCGCGGCGACGCTCGAGCGCCCGAGCGCCTCGCACTTCGCGGTGGCGCAGGTGACGAGCACGCCCAGCGGCGCCCACATCCTGCTCGACGGAGCGGACACCGGGCTGGTCACGCCCGCGACGGTCCCCGAGATCCCTCCGAGCGTCGAGCACTCGCTCGTGGTCTCGCTCGACGGCTACGTCCCCTTCACCCACTCCTTTCTTCCTGCCGCGGGCGCGGTGGAGAACGTGACCACCACGCTCGAGCGCACGCCGCTCGGCGCCGACGAGACCCTGCTCGTCATCACGGTGAACCCGCCCGACGCGCGCATCCAGCTGGACGCGGCGGACTACACCGGCGGCAGCCCCTTCGAGATCCGCACGCGCGCGCGTCGCTATCGGCTGCGCGCGTTCCGCGACGGCTTCCGGATGTTCGAGCGCAGCATCGATCCCCGCGGCGGACAGCCCCTCGAGGTGAGCGTCGACATGGAGCGCGAGCGCGCGCACACCGGCGGCGGTGGGGGCGGAGGCGGTGGAGGAGGCGGAGGTGGCGCTGCGGAGCCGAGCGGCCCCGGCGCCGTCACCATCAACGCGACCCCGTGGTGCAACGTGTCGATCGACGGTCGCCGCGTCGGTGAGACCCCGATCGTGAACCACTCGCTCCCGTCCGGTCGCCACAGCGTCGTGTGCACCAACCCCGACTCGGGCGCCTCGCGCACCGTGAGCATCGAGGTGCGCCCCGGCGAGACGACCCGCACCCGCATCACGCTGTAGCGCTGCCGCAGAGATCGCTTGCGCGGATCGACGGCGCGAGCACGTTAGCGGCCGATGTCGAAGTCCCACGGTCTCTGGCTCGCGCTCCTCCTCGGCTGCTCTGGAGGCGAAGCGCCCGCGACGCCGCCTTCCCCGGCCTCGCCTTCCGCTGTTTCCCCTTCTACCGCGTCGCCGTCCGCAGCGACGAGTCCCGCGTCTCCAGAGCCTGGTGCGCCTGGTGCGCCGACCGCCGCGCCTCCTTCGTCGACCGCGTTCCTGGACGTGCCGAACCTCAGCTCGTTCGCCTACGGCGCGCTCGTGGTCGGCGACGCCGAGAGCGGCGCGTACGCGCTCCTCGACGAGGCGCTCGACACGACGTGGGAGCTCCGCGATCTCGGCCCCGATCCCCGCGCGAGCGCGGTGATCGAGCTCGCGGGCAGCGCGCGCATCCAAGGCGTCCGACTGACCTTCGACGACGCCTGGACCGTGCGCATGCCGCGTGAGGTCGAGGTCGCGGTGGGCGCGAGCGCGAGTGGACCGTTCACGCCCCTGACCCGGGTGGCGTTGCCCGACCCTCTCCCCGACACGGGGGATGCGCCGCTGGTCCTCGACGCAGCGGTCAGCGGCGAGGGCCGCTACGTGCAGATCACCCTCATCGGCCGCAACGGCGGTCCCGACGAGGCCATCGGTCCGCAGCTCACCGATCTCGCGATCCACGGCACCTTCAGCGCGCCGATCCCCGCGAGTGAGGACTGGCTCGGCGCGTGGAACGCGGGCTGGCTGCTCGGGGTCTTCGAGCTCGCGGAGCGCGATGGCCGCCTCGAAGCGTGCTTGTCGCGCGACGACGTGCGCGCGGAGGCCACGGTGGAGGGCCGCGTGCTGACCTTGCGCTGGCAGAGCCCCGACGGTCCCGCGGCCGCGATCTTGGTGCGCGACGGTGAAGCCACGCTGCGCGGCGTGATGCAGCAGTGGAGCGTCGATGGCGTTCCCTCGATGCCGGGCAGCGTGGCGGCCGAGCGCGTGGAGGGCAGCGACCTCTGCGCGCGCAGCGATCGCGCGGCGTCGGCGATCGAGCAGGGCCTGAGCGCGGATCGCCGCGCTCGCATCTATGGCATCCACTTCGACTTCGCCTCCGACGTCTTGCGTCCCGAGTCGAGCGCGGTGATCGAGGAGCTCGTCGCGGCGTTGAACGCGCATCCCGACTGGCAGATCACGATCGAAGGTCACACCGACGCGGTCGGTGCGGACGACGCGAACCAAGCGCTCTCCGAGCGGCGGGCGGCCGCGGTCGTCCTGGCGCTCACCCAGCGCGGCATCGCCGCCGAGCGCCTGAGCAGCGCGGGGTTCGGTGAGCGGCAGCCCGTGGCGCCGAACGACACGCCGACGGGCCGCGCCCAGAACCGCCGCGTCGAGGTCGCGCTCCGCTGAAGGATCGGGGGAGGGCGGGGCCGAGCGAGCGCGGATCGGCCTTCACGGAATGTTTCCTAACGGCAGGGCGTCCTCGGGGTCACACTTTGCCGTCGGCCCCAACGCGTAGAGGAAACATGACCGGACAAGCCAGCTCTCGCGCGCGCGTGCTCGCGGCGTTGCTCGCCCTCGGAGGCCTCGGCCTCATGGGCTACTCGGTGTGCGCGAGGGTGTGCAGCGATCCGGCGGACGCCGACGACGCGGCCGTCGACCAGGGGGTCGATCCCACCACGGGCGCGCTCCTGATCGACTTCCGCGACGACGCGACCGAGGCCGAGCGCGAGGCGATCGCGAGCGAGCTCAGGAGCCTCGGCATCGCGACCCTGGGCGACGAGATCTCGCACGAGGAGCAGCTCTACCGCCTGCGACCTCAGCCCTACCAGCTGCTCGCGAGCCTCGCCGCGCTCTCCGACGACGTCGAGGGCGTCGATCCGAATTTCGAGTTGAAGGGGGTCGAGGTCGAAGGCCTCTGGGCCATCCCCGAGTCCGAGGCCGCGTGGTCGGCAGGCAACCTCACGCCCGCGCCGGCGGCGCTCGATCGCGAGCCCGGCCGCTTCGTGCCCGACGATCCGTACTACGCGAACCAGTGGCACCTCGATCAGATCGGGATGCCCGAGGCGTGGGGGCGCGAGGACGGCGCAGGGGTGATCGTCGCCGTGATCGACACCGGCGTCGCCTACCGCGACGGGGGCGGCTTCATGCGCGCGCCCGATCTGGTCAACACGCGTTTCGTCGACGGCTGGGACTTCGTCGACGACGACGCGACGCCGGACGACGAGCACGGCCACGGCACCCACTGCGCCGGCACCGTCGCGCAGAGCACCAACAACGCGCTCGGCGTGGCGGGCGTCGCGCCCGGCGTGAGCATCATGCCGATCCGCGTCCTCGATCGGAACGGAGCGGGCGCATGGGGCGCGATCGCGTCTTCGATCCGCTGGGCGGCCGATCACGGCGCGAACGTGATCTCGATGTCGCTGGGCGGCGGGATGCGCTCGCGCACCGTCGAGCGCGCGATCGACTACGCCCACGAGCGGGGCGTCACCATCATCGCGGCCGCGGGCAACGCGGGGCGCAGCACGGTCGAGTACCCCGCGCGCCACAACCACGTGATCGCGGTCGGATCGGTCCGCTTCGATCGCGATCTCGCGTTCTACTCGAGCTACGGCGAGGGCCTCGACGTCGTCGCGCCCGGCGGCGACCTCCGCGTCGATCAGAACGGCGACGGCCTGCTGCAGAACACGTTGGTCGGCGGCAACCCCAACCGCTTCGACTACCTCGCGTGGCAGGGCACCTCGATGGCGACCCCGCACGCGGCCGGCGTCGCGGCGCTGATCGTCGCCTCGGGCGTCACCGATCCGGATCGGGTCGAGCAGATCCTCGAGTCGAGCGCGACCGATCTGAACGACACCACCCGCTTCGGTCACGGGCTCATCTCGGCGCCGGCGGCGCTCGACATGGCCAGCCGCAACGCGGCGGGCGCGCGCGGCTTGCTCGGCGCGGGTCTCGTCGTCGCGCTGCTCTTCGCGCTGAAGCGGCGGGGCAAGCTGGCGATCGGCGTCGCGGCGCCCGCGGCGATCGCGTTCGTGGTCGCAGGCGGTCTCGGCGTCTTGCCCTGGCAGTGGGTGGGCCTGGGCTTCGTGGGCTCCGCGCTCGCGGGCGGCGTGGTCGGCGCGGCGGTCTCGAGCAGCGCGATCGGCGGCCTGATCGCGGCGACCGCGCTCGTGCCCGTCTCGCTGGCGCTGGTGCTCGCTCAGGTGAAGAAGCTCGTGCCGCTGCTCAGCGGCCTGGCGATGGGCGTCGCGGCCTACCTCGCGGTCGAGGCGCTCTTCCCCACCGCGCGCTTCGCGATCTTGCCCGAGGCGGTCGTCGGTCCGTGGCTCCTGATGAACGCGGCGCTCGCAGCGTTCGTCGGCCGGCAGCTCGCCCGCAAGTCCGGCTGATCCGGTCCTGCCTGAGCTGGTAGCCTGCCTCCCTCATCAGGAGGCAGGCTCATGTTTCACGGCGGTCGGATCGTCGCGCGGGCCCTCAAGAGCGAGGGCATCGATCACGTCTTCACCCTCTGCGGTGGGCACATCCAGAACATCTACGATGGGTGCTTGGACGAGGGCATCCGCGTCGTGGACGTGCGGCACGAGCAGACCGCGGGACACGCCGCGGATGGCTACGCGAGGGTGACGGGGAAACCCGGTGTCGCGCTCGTCACCGCAGGCCCCGGCGTCACCGACGTGGTCACGGCGGTCGCCAACGCGCAGCGCGCGGGCGTGCCCATGATCGTGATCGGCGGCGCAGGCCCCACGGTCTTCAAGCACATGGGCTCGCTGCAAGACATGGATCACGTCGAGCTCATGCGGCCGATCACCAAGTGGTCCGCGTCGGTGACCGAGGTGCGCCGGCTCGAGGAGTACGTGACCATGGCCTTCCGCATCGCGACGACCGGCGTGCCGGGCCCGGTCTTCCTCGAGATGCCGCTCGACATCCTGATGAACATGGCGAGCGACAAGGATCTGGTGCGTCCCACGAACTACCGGAGCGCGGTGGCGGCCGGTCCGGAGCCGAAGGCGATCGAGGACGCGGTGAAGCTGATCGACGCGGCCGAGCGGCCGATGGTGATCTGCGGCAGCCAGCTCCGTTGGTCGCGCGATCGCGGGGCGCTCGAGCGCTTCCTGAGCAAGCGCCCGATGCCCACGTACCTGAACGGCATGGCGCGCGGCGCGCTGCCGAACAACCACCCTTGCTTCATGTCGCGCAGCCGGCGCTCGGCGCTGGCGAACGCCGACGTGGTGTTGGTGTTCGGCACGCCGTTCGACTTCCGCGTCGACTACGGTCGCGAGGGCACTTGGGCCAAGGATGTGAAGGTGATCCAGGTGGACCTCGATCCCGAAGAGCTGGGTCGTAACCGCTCCGTCGACGTCGGCATCCCTTCGGACACGGGCCTCGCGCTCGCTGCGCTCGAGCAGGGCGTCACCGCGAAGGAAGGCGGCGAGTGGCTCGCCGAGATCCGCAAGGACGAGGACGGCAAGCAGGCCAAGATCAAAGCGGAGATCGCGGGCGGCGCGACCAACCCGCCGAACCCGCTCTGGGTCTGCAACGAGCTCGCCTCGTACGTGGAGGAGGACACGATCGTGATCGGCGACGGCGGCGACTTCGTGGCGACCGCCGCGTACACGCTGCCCATCCGCTGGCCGGGTCTGTGGATGGACCCCGGTCCGCTCGGCACGCTCGGCGTGGGTCCCGGCTACGCGATGGCGGCCAAGCTCGCGCGCCCGAACAGCCGGGTGATCATCGTCTACGGCGACGGCAGCTTCGGCCTCCACGGTCTCGAGCTCGAGGCGATGGCGCGGCAGGGGATCAAGGTCGTCGGCGTGATCGGCAACGACGCCGGCTGGACCCAGATCCTGCGCGGTCAGCGCGAGTTCTTCGGCGAGGAGCGGGTGGTCGCGACCAAGCTCGACTACACCCGGTACGACAAGGTCGCCGAGGCGGTCGGCTGCCGCGGCTTCTGGGTGGAGACCGCGGATGCGCTCGGCCCCGCGCTGAAGGAAGCGTTCGCGTGCCCCGAGCCCGCGCTGGTGAACGTGAAGATCGCCTCGAGCGACTTCCGCAAGGGATCGATCAGCGTCTGATCGCGCTGCGCACGCAGCGCACGCGCTCGACTCAGGCGGCGCGAGGACGAACCGGACGGCGGTAGGCGCTCGGCACGAGGTGCTTGGGCGTCGCAATCCCTGCGCGCCGCAGCGACTCGACCGAACCCTCGAGCGCGATGGCGAGGCTGCCGACGTTCTTGGACTCGGCCATCTTCGGGTACACCCACGCGAGCGCGGTCACCACGCCGCGGATCACCGGGTTCTCGATCACGATGAAGCTGTCCACCGTCAGCTGGCGCACGTCCGCGGCCTGGGCCTCGGTGCGATCCACGATGCGCTTGCGCGCCATCGGCGAGGGGCGCTCGGTCGCGAAGGTGTCCGTGATCATCACGATGCGCGTGCCTTCGACGCGCGCGCGATCGAGGAGCTGCGCGTGGAACTCGAAGAAGCGATCGACGAGCGCTTCGGTCGGGCGACCGAACCAGGTCGCGATCATGATCGGCCAGAGCGCGTCGTCGACGATCACGGAGGAGTCGCCATCGACGGCGGTGAGGAGCGCGTTCGGGGGGGACACGGCGGCCCATGATGGATCACGCCGCGTGGGGTGCCACGCCCCAAATGGCGACTCAGCGCGCTTTCAGGTGGGCTGCAAGCTGAAGGCGCGAGCGCACACCGACCTTGTTCAGGATCCGCTTCACGTAGGTGCGCACGCTGGACTCGGTGAGCTGCATCTCCGCTGCGATCTCCTTGGTGCTCGCGCCGCTCAGGACGAGCTTGGCGAGCTCCCGCTCCCGCGGTCCCAGGCGGGTGCGATCGAGGCGGCGCTCGAGCTCGCGGGGGCTCTGATCGAGCCGCGCGAGCGTCGACAGCCCGCGGGTCAAGAGCGTCATCCCGAACGCGACCAGCCGCTCGGCTTCCGGATCGAGCGGCTCGTCGCTGCGCACCCACAGCTCGCATCCCTCGAGCGCGAGGTGGTACTCGTGCGGCGCGCTCGTGCCCGCCTCGATCACCTCGTTGCCGTGGCGTGCGCGGGCGCCGACCCCACCCGACAGGCGCGCGACCGCGAGCGCGGCGCGCGCGAGGTAGTCGTCGTCCGGATCGAGGGTGAAGAGCACCAAGAGCTGCTCGCGGTGGTGCTCTTTCACGGGACCGACCTCCGCGCGGACCGCCTCACTCCTCGCCCGGTGCCGCCGCCAAATCACCCGTCGGCGCCTCGCCGCGCAGCTCTTCCTCGAAGCGTCGGGAGAACGCGAGCACCGAGTCGCCCTCGTCGAGCGCGCGCTTGCCGGTGACCTTCTCCTCCTGCGCGCGGGCGTCGCCCAGCATGGTCAGCGCGCGGGTGGCGAGCTCCTTGGTGCGCGCCTCGCCGTCCTTCTTGAGCTCGCCGACCTGCTTCTCACAGCCCGCGTTCGCGAGGTGCGCGAGCGTGAGCGCGACCCGGTCGCCGCTCGCCTTCGCGTCGTTGAGCTGCCGCGCGAAGGGACGGAAGCTCGCGTTGCCGAAGCTCCCGACGACCCGCGAGAGCTCGAGGTGCACGTCGCTCTCCTCTTCCATCAAGCGATGCAGCAGCGGCACCACCGCCCGCCGCAGCTTCAGGTGCCCGAGCACCAGCGCGAAGCCCTGACGCACGAAGGTCTTGCGCGCGCCCAGGCCGTCGATGAGGGCGTCGCCTGCTTCTTCCCCGAGCGCGACGAGGCGCGGCATCACCCGCACCACCTCGTGCCGCGGCATCTTGCGCACCGCCTTGCAGAGCACGTCCGCGAACGCCGCGTCCTTGCGATCGCTCAGCGCGATGGCCGCCGCGCAGCGGTAGCGCGGGTGCTCGAGCATCATCACCAGCTGCGGGGGATCGAGCTCGCCGAATTTGTCGGGATCGACGTCCGCTGGGTGGCTGCCCGTGTCGTCGCCCTTGACGGTGCGGATCGCGCGGAACGCGAGGTCGTGGGTCTCCGAGTCGAGCGCGACCTCGTTGTCCGCCGCGGCCTTGAGCAAGAGCTCCCAGTTCTCCGCGATCTGGGCCTCGTCGAGGTGCCCGCGGTCGGGGCGCAGCACCGTGCCCCGGAACGCGTCGATCTGGCGCACCACCAGCGCGGCGGCGTCGGTGACGATCGCGCTCGCGAGCGCCCGCTCGATGAGCGCGGTGGGGAGGGCGAGCCCGTGGGTCATCGCGCGCTCGATGGTGCGGCTCACGGCGGCATCGATCTGATCGCGCGGGACCGAGAGCACCGTGAGCCAGTGATCGAGCCGCTCGGGCGCGAGCGCCGCGGCCATCGGCGGGAGGATCGCGAGCACCGCAGCCGCAGTGAGCTCGCCTTCGCTCGCATCGCCCGCGAACGGGTGCGACTCCTCCTCCGGCGCCAGGCGCGCGAGCGCGTGGCTCTTGGCGGCCTGGCCCGAGAGCTTCGTCTTGAGGCGCGCGCCGCGGTCGATGATCCGCGCGGCGTTCACCTCGCGCGGCGCCGCGACCCGGGCCTCGTCGAAGGGCCGGCCGTCGTGGGCGAAGAGGTGGACGGCGGCCTCGAAGCGGCGCCGCAGCTGATCGAGCACGCCGTGATCGTCCTCGTTGCGCAGGTCGAGCGCCGCGCGGCGGGTGATCCGCTTTCCATCGCTGTGGCCCACGAGCTCGAGGATCGCGGTCGGGCCTTCTTCCGGCGACAGCCGCGCGAGCAAGTCCAGCTCGCCGAGCCCCTCGACGCCCTCGGGCAGGCGCACGTAGAGGTCCACTCCGTCGGTGACCTCCGCGACCATCTCCGCGTCGGAGAGCGCGCTCGGCATGCGCGAGGACGTGGCGGAGCCCGCCAGGTCTTCGATCACGGCGATGGCGGTGCGCGGTCCGCTCTCCTCGCGGTCCTGGTGCACGCCCGTGATCTCTTGCGGGACGAGGTCGTCGGCCTCGAGCTCCTCGGCGTCGTCGGCCTCGAGCGCCTCGGGCTCGACCTCGGCGACGTCGTCGTCGTCGACGATCTCCTCGACCGCGTCGTCGCCGATCTGCGGTGCGCTCAGGCGCTCGCCGGCGACCTTGCCGGGCGACGTGGTGATGGGCTCGAGCTCGTCGATCTCCTCGACGTCGTCGCTCGCCTCCACCGGGCTCACGATCGGACTGGTGGGCGGGCTCAAGGTCGGCTTGAACGCGCGCGCCGCGGGGGGCGGCACCGTCTTGGGTCGCTCCGCCGCGGGCTCGGCGCGCCGCGCCGCTTGCTCACGCTCGGCGAGCGCCTCCATCCGCTGCTCCAGCTCTTGCTCGCGCATCGCCAGGTCGCGCTGCTGCGCTTCGAACTGCTCACCTTGTTCGCGGAGCTCGTCCTCGCGGGTGGTCACCGCCTCGGCGCGCTCGCGCACCCGGTGCTCGCGCTGCTCGAGCTGCGCGCGATCCCGCTCGAGATCGCTGCGGGCCTGTCCCAGCGCGTGGCGCTCGTTCGCGATGGCGTCGCTCTGCCCCGCCTCTTGCGCGCCGAGCAGCTGCCGCTGCCGCTCGATCTCCGTGCGCTCGGTCTCCAGCTGCCTCCGCAGATCGTTGCGCTCGCGCTCGAGGCCGCCGCGCTCCATCTCCAGCGCGGTGCGCTGCGCCTCCATGAGGTCGCGCTCGCCGCGGATGGCGTCGGGCCCCGGGCGCTCGAGGTACGCCGCGAGCCCGTGGCTGCCCACGACCACCTCCGCCGCGCGCACGTACGCGGGCACGCTCGCGTCGCGATCCTCGGCGATCGCGGACAGGAGCTTGGCGTGTTCGTCGAGCACTTGGTGCCGCAGCACCGGCGGCACCACGACGCAGAGCTTCTTGGCGATGGGATCGTGGAACACGTACGAGAGCGCGAGCTCTTCGCCGCCCTCGAAGCGGTGCAGCGCGCCGTTGAGCGCCGCGTCGCGCAGGTGGGGATCGGAGCCGACGTTCACCGCGACGTGCACGGCGAGGGTG
>CAYZQM010000234.1:10450-10894 GCA_964480175.1 uncultured Sandaracinaceae bacterium | reverse complement strand
GCCGCTGGCGGGCGTGGCGCTCGGGATCGAGGGGCGCGAGCTCGATGCGGGTGTGGCGGGGCGCGGCGCTGCCGTCGAACCAGTCGGGGCGACGCACGAGGAGCTCGGGTCGCGCGGTCGCGATCATCAGACACGGCGCGCCCTGCATCCCGTCGAGCAGCGAGCGGATCAGCGCGAGCGTGTCGTCGCCCGCGTGGTGCAGATCTTCGAGCACCAACACCAAGGGCGAGGCCGCCGCGTCGATCTCGAAGAAGCGCCGCAGCACCGCGCGCGACATGCGCCCGACCTGCTCCTGATCGTCCTCGAAGGCCTTCACGAAAGGCGACTCGGGGAAGGTGAGGTCGAGGTAGAGGCCCAAGAAGTGGAGGAACTCGGCGACGCGGCGATCGCCGAGCACGTTCGTCACTTCGCTGCGCAAGAGCTCGCGCGCCATCTCCGGCTCGC
>CAYZQM010000234.1:5097-10440 GCA_964480175.1 uncultured Sandaracinaceae bacterium | reverse complement strand
GAAGGACGGTCCGCCTTCCCGCGAGGCCGCGCGGTAGACCCGCACCCGCCGCTCGCGGCCCTTGATGCGCGCGATCGCTTCGTCGATGAGGCGGCTCTTGCCGACGCCAGCGCCGCCGACGATGGTGACGAGCTGCGTGGTGTGCGAGCTGAGCGCCTTGGCCAGCGCACCGTCGAGCGTGGTGAGCTCCGCGTCGCGGCCGACGAGCGGCGAGCGCACGACGGGGAGGGGAGAGGTGCCGGTGCCGGGGAGGGTCTCGGAGGGCTCGGTCATCGCGGCGGCAGGATAGCCGGCGTGCGTGGCCGATGGGCCGCGACTCGCGTGCCGATCCGCATCGTCGGACCTCGCCCGAGCCTGCGGTCAGTCCAGCGCCGCGTTCAGCGCGTCGGCGAGGGTGGGGGAGCCGATCAGCTCGACGCCCTTGCGCTCCTCCGGCAAGAGCCCCGTCAGGTTGCCCTTGGGCATCACGATGCGGGAGAAGCCGAGCTTGCGCGCCTCGGCGACCCGCGCCGCGGCACGGGGCACGGCGCGCAGCTCGCCGGCCAGGCCGACCTCACCGAAGACCGCGAGGTCCGAGCCGACCGCGCGATCGCGCAAGCTCGAGACGACGGCCACGGCGAGCGCGAGATCGACCGCGCGCTCGTCGACCCGCGCGCCTCCCGCGACGCTCGCGAACACGTCTCTGTCAAGCACGTGGATTTCGCTCTTGCGCTCGAGCACCGCGAGCAGGATCGAGAGGCGCGCGCCATCGAGGCCGTTGGCGACGCGACGGGGCACCCCCATCGCAGGAGGCGCGACCAGCGCCTGCACCTCGACGAGCACCGGGCGGGCGCCTTCGGCGACGGGCAGCACCACCGATCCCGCTGCGCGCTCGGGACGCTCGGCCAAGAAGAGCGCGGAGGGATCGGGCACCTCACGCAGACCCTCGCGGAGCATCTCGAAGACCGCGAGCTCGTGCGCGGGACCGAAGCGGTTCTTGGTGGCGCGCACCATCCGAAAGCCGAGCGACGCGTCGCCTTCGAACGAGAGGACGGTGTCGACCAAGTGCTCGAGCACCTTGGGCCCCGCGAGCGTTCCGTCCTTGGTGACGTGGCCGATGAGGAACATCGCGATCCCCCTGCGCTTGCCGAGCTCGACCAGGCGCGCGGCGACCTCGCGCAGCTGCCCCACGCTGCCGGCCGCGGAGTCGAGCCGGCCCGAGCGCACGGTCTGCACCGAGTCGACGACGACCGCGACGGGCTGCTGCTGATCGATCGCGGACTCGATCTCGTCGAGCTCGTTCGTCGCTTGCACGAGCACGCGATCGAGCGTGCCGCCCAAGCGCCGCGCCCGCATCGCGACCTGCGCGGCCGACTCTTCGCCCGTCACGTAGAGCGCGCGGCCGTCGTCCTTGGTCAGCCCGGCGAGCGCTTGCATCAAGAGCGTGCTCTTGCCGATCCCCGGATCGCCGCCGAGCAAGATCACGCCGCCGAGCACCGCGCCGCCACCGAGCACCCGATCGAGCTCGGCCATCCCGGTCGAGAGCCGTCGCGCTGCGTCGGGCGGCACCTCGCCGAGCGGCAGCGCGGGCGCGTGATCGCCTGCGGCGTTGCGCGACATCGGGCTCGCGCCGCTTCCCTTGGCCTCGCGGAACTCGACCAGCGTCCCCCAGGTCCCGCACGTCGGGCAGCGGCCCATCCAGCGTGGCTCGGTGGCGCCGCACTCGCTGCAGCAGAAGGCTAGGCTCTTGGTCTTGGTGCTCGTCTTGCTGGCCATGTCGTCTTCCCCTCTTCGTCCCCTCGAGCCGCGCATCGTGCCGGCTTCGGGCTCGCCGCGCCAACGGCGGCGCGCGTTGTCGTAGGCGTCTCGGTCGGGTTGTCAGCGGAGGACGCGACCCGGACGCAGGGGCGTGCGGCGCGCGCGGGCGTGCGCGCGGCTGGGACTGGCGAGGGCGAGGCTGGGGCTGGCGAGGGCCCCCAGGCCTCGCCGCGCTGCGGGTCGGCTCCTATACTCCGCCGATGGTGCGCGCCGCTTTCTTGCAACGTTCGGTGTCGGTCCCTCGGTGGTGTGCATGGGCCCCGGACGAAGGCGCGCTGCCCCGACTGACGGCGCTCTCGTTGTTCGCGGCGCTCCTGCTCGCCGCGCCTGGTGGGGTCGCCGCGCAGGACGACGGCCGCGCGCTCGACTGCCCGTGGGCGGACGGCCGCTGCGATCGCGGCTCCGCGTCGCCGGGGATGGACACCACGGTGGCGCCCTCTTCGTCGGGCACGCCGAGCACGACGGCGCCCGCGGGCTCGAGCGACTCGAGCGCGGAGATCCCGCCGGCCCCCGGCTCGGGCGCCGACCTCACCGTGCCGCCCCCGCCGCCCGGGAGCAGCTACGCGACCGACCCGAGCGCGGCGCCGGGCACCGTGCGCGCGGGCGTGGTGACGGGGCGCGCGTCGTTGTTGCCCACGGTGAGCAGCGGTCTGCGCTTGCCCGCGACCATCGCCACCCGGCTGCGCGCACTCGAGGCCGATCTGCAGGCGCTCGCGCTACGCGGCGCGGGCTACATCATCGACGGCGTCATCCAGCTCCTCTCGAGCGGCGTCTCGATCGCGGTGGGCGTGCTCTTCGCGACGAGCGGCGGGACGGGGAGCAACGACGCCTTCTCCGCCTACCTCTTCACCATGGGCGGCGTGGGGATCGCGCGCGGGCTGCTGACGTTGCTCGTGCCGGTCACGCCCTCGGAGTCCGCCGTGGCGTATGCGCACCCGATGCCGTTGGGCAGCTACGGGGAGGCGCGTGCGCGGCTGCGCGCGCGCGAGGGCGAGCTCGAGGGTCTCGCGACTGCCGGGATGGTGGGCCGGGTCATCGACGGATCGCTCGGCGTCGGCGTGGGCCTCGCGATGATCCCGATCTTCGTCGCCGTCGGCGAGTTCGACGAGGAGAACCCGCTCAACTACGTGATGCTGCTCTTGGCGGGCGTCTCGACCGTGACCGGCGTCATCACGCTCTTCTCGACGTCCGACGCGGAGCGCCGCTGGAACAACTACCGCGAGCTGCGCGACCGCCTGCAGGTCACCGCCGCGGGCGCAGAAGACGAGCGCTGGCTCGAAGACCAGGCCGATGAGGACGAGATGGGGCTGCGCGAGCTGGAGCGCGATCGCGGGCTCGACTACGCGGTGAACATCGGCGTCGGCGGCGGCTCGCTCACCCTCTCGTTCTGATCGGGCGCGTCAGTCTTCGAACTGAAAGAGCAGCTCGTCGTCCCGAACCATCCCGAGCTCGTCGCGTGCGATGCGCTCGATCGCCTCGGGATCGTCGCGGAGACGATCGACCTCGACGCGCAGGTGCTCGACCTCGCGGCGCATCCGATCGTTCTCGTGCTCGACCTCCGACAGCTCGGCGCGGAGCGCGCGGAAGCGCGGCAAGCCGGCGTCGCCCATCACGAGCATCGGGACGGAGACGATCGCGACCGTCAGCAGCGCGAGCGGCAGGAGCCAGCCGAACACGTCGCGCGCCCGGCGCGCGAAGCTGCGCCGCTCGACGGGCGCGGAAGAGGCGGGCTCCATGGTCGGCCGAGGCTCGGTGCGGACGCAGCGAGGGTCAAGATTTCGGCGCGCGCCGACGGCGCCGGAGCACCAGCAGCGCCACGAGACCGAGCAAGGACAGCGCGCCGCGGGGATCGTGCCGATGTCCGGCGCGGCAGGCGCAGCCGCTCACCCGGATGCGCACGAGGCTCGCGTCGGTCCCCGCGCCGGTGCCCGCGTCGCACGTAGCGACGCACTCGCCGGCGTTGCACATGCCCATGCCGCACGACACCTCGCAGGTCTCGCCGTCCGCGACGCTCATGCACATCCCGCTGGCGCCGCAGGTGCCGCACGGGCCGCAGTCCATCTCGCAGCACACCCCGCTCTCACCGCAGGTCCCGGACTCGCAGCGCCCGTCGATCGTGCAGGTCTCGCCGGGCTGCGCCGGCACCGCGAACACGCCGACCAGGCCGACGCGCATCGAGGTGCCGTCGTCGCTCGGGGCCGCGACGAGCGCGGTGTCGCCCGAGAGCGCGACCGCGTCGCCCAGCCGCGCTTGGTTGGTGATCGGCGTGTCGTCGGCCAGCGCGAAGCGCGCGGTGGGCACCCACTCGCCGTCGCGCAGCTCGAGCAGGTAGGCGCGCCCGACGACGCGGGGCGCGGCGCCGAAGAGCGGCATGCCCACGAGCATGCGCGCTCCGTCGATCACGACGCTGGTCCCGAAGTAGGTGCTCCGGGAGCTCTCCTCGGACGCTATCAGCTCGGCCTCGATGCCCGTGAAGCTCGCGTCCGCGCTCGTGCGCCGAAACACGAAGACCCCGCCGGTGTTCTCGTCCACCGCGGCGCCGTGACCTGGCGCGCCGACCGCGATCGTGAGGCCATCGCTGCTCAGCGCGACGCTCGTGCCCGCGTCGGCGCTGCGCACCGTGTCGATCGAGAGGCTGCCACGCTGGGTCCACGCATCGGTCACGAGGTCGAATACGTACGCTGCGCCTGCGTCGGGCTGCGGCGCGTCGAAGCCAGGCGCGCCCACCACCAGCGTGGTGCCCTCGAGCGCGACGCTGGCGCCGAAGAGATCGTCGCCGGCCTCGGCGGTCGAGACGGAGGGCACCGTCACTCCGTCGGCGGTGGGGGTCTCGAAGGTGACCACGGCCCCCGCGATCACGCCTTCCGCGGTGCCGGGGGCGCCCACGGCGATCCGGTCGCCCGAGATCGCGACGCTCGCGCCGAAGCGCGGCGGCGTTCCGTCGGGGCGCACGAGCGCGCTCGCGTCGCGCACCCACGAGTCGCCGTCCCAGTCGTAGACGAAGGCTGCGCCCTGTCCCGCGGTGGGACCCGTGCCGTGGTTGGGCGCGCCGATGACCGCGCGCTCTCCGTCGATCGCGACGGCGGCTCCGAAGTTCGCGGTGAACGCGACCGTTGCGCCCTCCTCGGGGTGTCGGAGCTGCTCGACGATCATCCACACGCCGCCCATGCGCCGGTACGCGACGACGAGCCCGCTCGCGCCGTTCGTGGCGCCGGGGACGCCGATGAGCGCGAGGTCCCCGTCGATCGCGACCGACGCACCGGCGAACTGACGCGCGGTGCTGACCGGGGTCAGCACCTGCGTCTCGGGGGACAGCACGGAGGCCCGCGCGCTCGCCGGGGCGAGCGCCGCGAGCGCGAGGAGCGCGCAGAACAAAGGGCTCGTCCGGCGCATCAGAACGTCCCTCCGCAGCTCACGCCGATCTCTCCGAACGGTGCGCAGGAGAGCGTCACGGTGTCGCGTCCCGACGTGTCGGGCCCAGGCGCGCCGAGCACCATCCCGAGGCCGGTCGCCAAGAACACGCCTGCGCCCACGAAGCCGACCCAC
>CAYZQM010000234.1:0-5087 GCA_964480175.1 uncultured Sandaracinaceae bacterium | reverse complement strand
CTGCGGGGAGCGCGCTGCGGTAGCGGCTCTCGAGGTCGGCGCACACGGCGGCCGCCGATCCCTCCCCGACCCGGACGTTCTCCGTGGCCGGGTCGGCGTAGCAGAGGCCTGCGTCGAGGTTCGCGTTCAGCGCGCTCACGGCGTCGGACCACAGCGCGATCGCGATGCCGCCCAGCACGCCGAAGAGGCCGCCGGTCACCAGCGCGGCGTAGCCGAGGTCGCGCACCGTGCCGCCGGGATCCTCGGCGACGACGACGACGGTCTCGATCGGCAGCAGCGTGATCGACACCTCGCCGTTCTCTCCGCCGCGCACGTCGATGCGGCGCGTCGCGGTCTGGTAGCCCTCGGCCGACAGGCTCACCTCGTGGGTCCCGAGCACCATCTCGAGCCGGACGCCGTCGGCGCTCGCCGGGTCGCCCTCGACCGGCTCGTGGTCGAGCTCGAGCCGAGCGCCTGCGATGTCGGTGCGCACCACGACCGTGCCGAGGAACGCGCGGGTGCGCACCAAGAGCTCCTCCACTTCGGTCCGCATCTCCGGCGTGAGCGGGTTCACGTCGTTCGCCAGCGACGCCTCGAGCCACGCCACGGTCTCGAGGTAGCGGCGCAGCTCGAACGTGGTCTTGCCCAGCGCGCGCTCGGTGCGGGCGCTCGGCGCGAGCTCGTGGGCTCGGGTGAAGAGCGCGTAGGCCTCCTCGTAGTTGTGCTGATCGAACTCGGAGAGCGCCTCGGCGATCAACGCTTGGAAGCGATCGGAGGACCCATCAGGCTCGGCGGTCGCGTCTTGTGCGCCCACGGAGAGAGGGCATGCGAGCAGTCCCGCCAGCGCCCAGCTGGCGATCCATCGAAGGTGCATGCGGCGGATGCTACAGCGGATCCGCGCGGCGATCGCATCATCGAGTGCGACTTGGACGGCGATTCGACAGGCGCCGCTTCCCCCGCGGCGAGATCAGAACTCGGACGACGAGAGACCCCCCGCGCGGTGCGTGGTCGTGGTCTCGGGGGGAGGGGTGGTGCGCTCCACCGGGCGCTCCGCGGTGCCGCTGGGCGACGTGTGTTCGGAGGAGGCGCGATCGGGAGGCGCGCTCGCGACGGTCGGGGTCTCCGTACGGCCGCGTGAGCCGGCGTGCCCTTCGCGGTGTCGACCGCGCCCGCTCGCGCCGTCCGTCTCGTCCGCTGCTGCGGTCGGCGCTTCCGGCGCCGCGACCTCGGCCACCACCGGCTCGGCGACCGTCGGCGCGGTCGTCGTCGGTGCGGTCGTGCTCGCTGCGGTCGTCGCCGGTGCGGTCGGAGCCACCGGCTCGGCGACGGGGGGCGCGGGCGTGGCCGGTGTCGCTGCGATCGCTGGAGTGACCTCGTTCGTGCCCGAAAACGCGAACGCGCCGATCGCGATCGCCGCGACGATCAGCGCGCCGCCCGCGCCGATCAGGTACGGCGTCATGCTCCGCGCGGGCACGATCATCTGGCTCGCGCCCAGCGCGTCGGTGGCCGGGGTTGCTGCGTGTGGGGTTGCGACGTGCGGCGCGCTCGTCTGCGGCAGCATCGTGTGGGCCAGCGAGTCGCTCAGGCGCTTCTCGCGCTCCATGCGCGACGCCTCTGCGAGCGCCGCGACCGGATCCGAGCTCGCCGGCGCCTGCAAGGGGCCCGTGGTGTCCCCGCGCGGCGGCGGCGGGCGCGAGAGCACCCGGGTCTGCTTGATCTCGGGCGTCACGCCGGACGCGGCGGCCCGCAGCTCGTCGCCGAACTGCTGCATCGTCGGCGTCCGCTTGCTCGGCTCACGCTCGAGCGCGCGCGCGAGGACGGCGCTGAGCGCCGAGAGCTCCGGGCGCTTGTTCGCGAGGGGGACGATCGGCGCGGTGATGCTCGACATCATCACCGCCATCGCGTTCATCTCTGGCGTGAGCTCGATGTCGAAGGGGTAGCCGCCGGTCAGGCACTCGTAGGTCATGACGGCGGCCGACCAGACGTCGGAGACGGGTCCGACTTCGCGGGTCCGACCCATGGCCTGCTCGGGCGCCATGTAGAGCGCCGTGCCCATCACGGCGCCAGTCGCCGTCGCCGATGGGCTGCTGCCTCCACCCGCGAGCTTCGCGATGCCGAAGTCGAGGACCTTGGGCACCACCTTGCCGTCGAGGCCCGTGCTGAGGAACACGTTGTCGGGCTTGATGTCCCGGTGAACGATGCCCAGGCCATGGGCGGCCACGAGCGCGTCGGTCGCGGGGAGGATGATCGAGAGCGTCTCGTCGACGCTGAGCACCTGCTCGCGCTCGATGTGGTCCGCGAGCGAGCGCCCCGAGAGCAGCTCGAGCACCATGTAGACCGAGCCGTCGTCCTCGGCGATGTCGACGTCGCGGACCTGCACCACGTTGGGGTGCACCAGCCGCGAGGTCGCGCGCGCCTCGCGCAGAAAGCGCTCGACCACGTCCGGGCTGCGCGAGTACTGCGGGTGCAGGAACTTCACCGCGACGGGTAGATCGAGCTTGATGTGGTGGCCCGCGTACACGACGCCCATGCCGCCTTCGCCGAGCACCCGATCGAGGCGGTACTTGCCCGCGATGGTCGTCTGGAGTCGATCCTGCGTGGTGAGGATGGGCATGGCAGCGGTGGACCGCGGCGAGGCTACCACGCTTGGGCGCCCGACTCGCGCCTCGCGCCTGCGGCCCGTTTCAGTCGGGGTGTTCCCAAACGACGGGGTGTCCAAGGCCTGGACGCCGCGCCCACCTGGTCGCGGGACACCCTGGCCCGATCGGCCGGCGATCGCGGGGTCTCGATGCTGCACGGGGACCTCCCAACGTCAGCCAGCATCGGGCACGTGCGTTGCTGTACCGTCGTCACCATGCCGCACACCACTGCTTTCCTCGGTCGTTCGCTCCCGACGGTCCTTCCCCCTGCTGCGTTGCTCCTGCTCGGAGCGACGGGCTGCGCGGTCTCGCTGCCCGGCACGCCGGTGGCGCGCGAGGAGCTGTGCACGGAGGTGGTGCGCATCGTCTGCAACGCGGACCGCTCGTGCTTCCCCGAGACGTCCCGCCCGGACTGCGTCGAGGTGCAAGAGGAACAGTGCGCGGACGTCATCCAGCCGCTCGTCGACGACCTGCGGCTCGGCTACGACGACGTGCGCGCGGGCGCGTTCGTCGAGCGCTTGGCCACGCAGGGGGAAGCGTGCTGGGCCGAGCCGATCGACTACGACATGTTCCTCGACATCTTCACCGGCACCGGTGAGGTGGGCGCGGACTGCACGCCGCCGCGGCTCGACGAGGCGTCGCTCCGGATCTCGGCGCTCTCCTGCAGCGGGGGCAGCGCGTGCCGCATCCACCTCCGCGGCGACGGAACGCCCGAGGGCGTGTGCGAGGCCCGCACCGACAACGACTGCTCGCACCCGCTCGACTGCGAGGCCGGCCAGTTCTGCAGCCTCTCGGCGACGTGGCGCCCCGGCAGCTGGGGCGAGTGCCGCCCGCTCCGCGCCGATGGCTGGGACTGCGAGAGCGATCTCGAGTGCGCGAGCCACCACTGCAACGGCACCTGCGGCGAGCGCTCCGCGATCGAGCAGCCGCTGGCCGTCGACTACACGTCCTTCGTGCTGAACGACGAGCCGCTCGCGTTCCTCCGCTACGAGGAGGGTTCGTCCCGCATCACCGACGCGACCGGCAACGGCACCGCGATCACCCTGATGGGCACCACCGCCCACGCGGACGAGGGCCTCAGCGAGCTCGACGAGGGCGGCTCCCTCGAGCTCACCGACGACGGCTACGCGGTGATCCGCTCGATGCGCGGCCTCGAGGACGCCGAGGCGGTCTCCTTCGAGTTCTGGTTCCGCCGCACCAACCTCGACGCGCGCAGCCCGCTGCTCGAGTTCCTCGACGGCGAGGATCGCGGCACCCACATCTGGAACCACGACACCGGCAACAAGATCTACACGAACGTGATCGAGGCCGAGCCGGAAGAGGGCGCCCCGGCGCACACCATCATGTCGGCCGAAGGCGCGGTGACGGTGGACACCTGGCACCACGTCGTGCTCACCCACGACGGCACCACGGCGCGCCTCTACCTCGACGGCAACAGCGTCGGCACGACCGAGGTCGAGGGTCCTCTCGCGCTCGGCGGCGAGATCCACCTCGGCCACCGGGTCGCGATGGGCGAGTCGGCGGCGATGTTCTTCACCGGTCGCCTCGACGAGATCGCCGTCTACGACACCGCGCTCGACGTGGCGACCATCCGGGCCCACCGCGACGTCGGTCGCGCCGGCGAGCGGGTGAACGGCTTCCCGCTCTTCGGCTGGCTCGCCCCGCAGTGATCGACGACGGGCGCGGGCTCGGCGAGGGCACTTCCTCCGCTCGGGCCCGCCTCGTTTCGTTACGCTGCCGTCTCCTGCCAGCGCTCCCAGCGCCCCGCCCGACACGCTTCATCCCGTCCGACGGAGAACGCCCATGACCTCCTCGATTCTGCGCGGCCTCGGCCCCGCGACGCTGCTCGTCGCCCTCGCGGCTTCGTGCTCCGAGCGCAGCGCACCGGCCGAGCCCTCGCCGGCTCCGCTCGCCGCCACCGAAGACGAGCCGTCGCCCTACTACGACGAGAACCCCACCGACCCGATCCGCCCGCCCGAGTACACGCCCGTGGGCGACGAGCTGCTGCTCGAGCAGCGCGAGGACGGCGCCCGCCTCTACGGTGTGGTGCAGCCGATGCTGCTCGACTCCGACGAAGAGCCGGTCTGGATCATCCGCACGGATCTGCATGGCGCACCGGTCGAGCCTGCGCTCGAGGGCGCGCGGGTGCGCGACGCCTCGTTCCTCGCGCACGGGATGGTCTTCATCGGTGAGGACCACGTCCTGCGATCGTGCATCGACGGACAGGTGCGTGATCTCGATGGCGAGGCGCTCGGTCCGCTCTCGATCGGTGGCGACGTGGTCGCGTACGTGCGCGGCTCGATGCCGTTCTACGAGCTCGCGCGCGCGGACCTCTCGCAGGGCATCGGCGGCGCCATCACCGCGGACATGGCGCCCGTCTGGTCGCCTGCCGTGTCTCCCGATGGACGGCAGATCGTGTTCGTCTCGGGGGTCACCGGCGTGGCGCGGCTCTACCGGGTGACCGACGGC
>CAYZQM010000233.1:1293-10933 GCA_964480175.1 uncultured Sandaracinaceae bacterium | reverse complement strand
GCCCAGTGACCAGCGCGAGCGTGATCTGGGTGCGAAGGCCCAGGCGCACGGGCGGGGTAGGGTGCTCCAGCGCAGGCACCACGGGCTCGCTGGGGTCGGCCACGCGCGGGAGTGTACGCGAGTGCGTGGAGCCAGGTGCGTGCTAGGTCGCGCGTCCCGTGCCCCGAGAAGAGCCCATCCGCTACGCGACGTTCGCCCGGCGCCCGCCCGAGGGCGAGACGTTCGATCTGAGCGCGTTGATCCCCGGTGACGGCGAGCTCGAGCTGGAGATCGGGTGTGGCCTCGGGCGCTTTCTGTTCGAGCGCGCGGCGGCGCGCCCCGATGCGCGGATCATCGGCATCGAGATCAAGGCCAAGCTCGGTCACCACGTCGAGGAGCGGCGCCAGAAGCTCGGGCTGACCAACGCGCTCGGGCTCTACGCGGACGCCCGCGACTTCTTGGTGCGCGCCCGCCCCGACGGGTGCGTGGACCGCGCGTACCTGCACTTCCCCGATCCCTGGTGGAAGAAGCGGCACGCCAAGCGGCGCGTGCTCGACGATCTCTTCTTGCGGGAGATGAGGCGCCTCTTGCGCCCCGAGACGGGCACGCTCTTCGTGCAGACCGACGTGCCGGATCGCGCCGACGAGATGAAGGCGCGCCTCGAGGAGGCGGGCTTCAGCATCGAGGTGCTCGACGCCAACCCCTACGGGGCGCGCTCGAACCGTGAGGCCCGCGCGGACGACGACGGCCTGCCCGTCTGGCGCTACCTCGCCCGCCCGAGCTGACCCTGCCCTAAGGGCCCGCCGCGAAGCGCAGCAGATCGCCCCGCTCGATCTTGTGCACCAGCGCTTCGTCGGCGGGCGGAAGCGGGTAGCCGCGGATCTCGGAGGGCAGGGCCCAGACGTGATCGGCGACCTCGAGGTGCTGGACCGTCTGCGGCGCGCCCGCGAAGCGGCACACGTAGAAGAGCAGCAGCACGTCGCGCTGCGGGTAGCTGTGGAAGGTCACGTCGAGGATGTCGACGGCCATCAGATCGATCCCGCACTCCTCGAGGCACTCGCGCGCGACGGTCGTCTTCGGATCCTCCCCCGGCTCGACCTTGCCGCCAGGGAACTCCCAGAGACCACCGAGGGAGTCGCCTTCCATGCGGCGGGTCAACAGCACGCGACCCTCGTGCACCAGCACGGCCGCGGCGACCAGCAGCGCGGGATCGCGCGCGGTCACTCGCCGAGGATCTCCCACGCGCGGTCCTCACCGGTGGCGCGCCGCAGCTGGGTCATCGCGATGCGCGCGTCGATCGCGGCCGTCACCAGATCCAGCTGAGCGCGCGCCAGATCGGCGGTCGCGCTCATCAGCTCGGTGATCGTGCCGGTGCCCGCGCGGTACTGCTCGGTGCGCACCCGGACGCTCTCTTCAGCCGCCGCGATGCCGAGCTGCGCCGCTTCGAGCGCCGCGCGGGCCGCGCGGTAGTTCTCGTACGCGGTGGTGAGCTGGATCCGGATCCCGTCCTCGAGCGCCTCGAGGTCCGCCTCGGCGCTCGCTCGGCCCGCGCGCGCCTCTTCGGCGTTGAACTCGCCGGTGAAGAAGTCGTTGGGCGACCAGGTGAGCATCACGCGCACCGCCCAGGTGTCGATGAAGCGATCGGTCTGCGGGAAGACGCGCTGGCTCGGGTTGTCGAAGGACAGCGTCCCCGCGACGACCAGGTGCGGATAGCGGCTGCCCTCGGCGGCCTCGATGCTGCGGCCGCGGAGGCGAATCAGATCGCGGATCGCTTCGGCTTCGGGGCGGTTGTCGATCGCGACGCGCATGAGCTCGTCGCGGGTCTCGTCGAGCTCGGGCAGCGGCATCAAGAGGTCCTCGCCGATGCCGGTGGGCAGGGCCTCCTCGGTGTGCATCAGCGTCCGGATCGCCTCCTCGGAGATCGCCACGCCGCCTTCCGCGCGCACCGAGGCGACGCGGGCGCTCGCGAGCTGCGCGTCGAGTCGCATCAAGTCCACCCGGGCGGCCATCCCCGCGGCCACGGTCGCTTCGACGACGGTCCGCTGGGCCTCGATCGTCGTGATGGTGCTGACCGTGACGGCGTGCGCGGCCCGCGCGCGGGCGAGGTTGTAGAACGCCTCACGCGCGCTCTGCGCCACCTCCGACGCGCGCGCGTGCAGCTGATCGACGCTCGCATCGACGCCGCGCTCGGCGGCCTCGTAGCCCGGCAGGACCTGGAAGAAGATGTCGCTGATCGGGATGGTCAGCGTTCCGCCGATCGAGAACTGATCGAGGAAGATCGGGAACGTGTAGTTCGCGAGCGCGAGCTGGCTCTCGAAGTTCTGGAGGAAGAGCGCCTCGGCGATGGGATCCTCGACGGCCGCGATCGCGTCGCGGGCCATCATGATCTGATCGGGCGTCAGCGGCTCCGAGCCCGCGATCGAGCCGTTGGTCACGGGCGAGAGGCGGGTGTAGCTCGCGTTGATCTCGAGCCGAGGGAAGAAGCCGAGGTACGCGCGCGCCGCGCCGGCCCGCGCGGTGCGCACCGCGGCGCGTGCCGACTCGAGCGAGGGCGCCGTCTCCAGCGCGCGACGCGCCACGAAGTCGCTCGTCAGCCCCGAGCCTTCGCCGCGCAGGTAGGCCGCGAGGTCGAGGATCTCGACGCGGTCCGGGCTCGTCGGCGGCGTGGCCGTCGTCGGCGGGGTCACCGCGACCGTGTCGCGCTCGGGGGTGGTCGTCTGCGCTCGGCTGGTGCCCGGCGTCGTGATCCCCGCGAGCGCGAGCATCACCGCCAGAGCCAACCACGGATGCCGTCTCCAGGTCATCGGTGACTCCTTGATGGCGCGGGTTTTGGTCGGGCCGCTGGCGTCGCGCAACGTCTAGATGCGGGTGCAACGATTCTTCAGGGCCGCCGCCGCTCAGCGCTTCGGTGACGACGCCCGCAGCGCAGCGACGATCGCCGCCTCTTCGGGCGTGAGCGTGCGCCCTTCGACCAGGTCGGGACGACGCGCCAGCGTGCGCGCGATCGACTGCTCGCGGCGCCAGGCGGCGACGTTCTTGTGGTGACCCGAGAGCAGCGCCTCGGGGACGCTCTCTCCGAAGATCTCGGCGGGGCGGGTGTACTGGGGATACTCGAGCCAGCCCGCGCTGTGCGACTCCTCGGTGATCGACTCGGCGTTGCCGAGCACCCCGGGGATGAGCCGCACCACGGCTTCGACGACGGCCATCGCCGCGACCTCTCCGCCCATCAGCACGAAGTCGCCGAGCGAGAGCTCGAGATCGACCCGCGCGCGCGCCCGCTCGTCGACACCTTCGTAGCGTCCCGACACCAGCGTGAGCGCGCCTTCGCTCGACAGCGCGCGCGCGCGCGCTTGGGTGAAGGGCTCGCCCTGCGGGGTCATCAAGATGCGCAGCGGACGC
The DNA here is from genome assembly GCA_964480175.1 of uncultured Sandaracinaceae bacterium. Taxonomy (GTDB): domain Bacteria; phylum Myxococcota_A; class Polyangia; order Polyangiales; family Sandaracinaceae; genus CAYZQM01. The sequence goes on along the minus strand of CAYZQM010000233.1, from coordinate 7,555 downwards.
GAGCCGCCGCGCTCCGTTTCGATCCGCTCCGCCTTCTCCATGCTCGCGACCAGCGGGCCCGCCATCATCACCATCCCGCTGCCGCCGCCGTACGGCGCGTCATCCACGGTGCGGTGCTTGTCGGTCGCGAACTCGCGCGGCGAGATCACCTCGCTCTCGAGGAGGCCGCTCTGGTGCGCCTTGCCCACGAGGCCGGTGGTGAGGAACGAGCCGAAGATCTCGGGCAGCACGCTGACGAGGTAGATCCGCACGTCAGGGCTCTGCCTTGCTGGCCTCGAAGTCGTCCAGCATCGCGAAGCGGACGATCCCTTCGCGCAGATCGATCTCGACCAAGTAGGGCTCGTGCAGCGGCACCTCCCGCACGAAGTCGCCCTCGCGGATCTGGGCGCAGTCGGATGCGGGGTGATGCAGCACGCCCTCGATCGTCCCGACGACGCGATCACCCTCGGCCGCACGAAGCCCGACGAGATCGGCGAGGTACACCTCGTCGTCGGCGAGCGCTGGCAGCGCGTCTCTCGCGACCGAGACCTCGGAGCGCACCAGCGCCTCGGCGTCGTCGCGCCCCTCGATCCCCTCGAAGGCCACGCGCACGTGCTCGCCTTGCTTGGCGGCGCGGGCCACCACGAGCGTGCGCGTCACGCCGCCCTGGGTGAGCGACAGCTGCGCGCCGGGTCGGAGCGACTCGCTCCCCGCGTGAAAGAGCTTCACCCGCACCTCGCCCCTCAGGCCGTGCGCGGCGGCGACGTACCCGAGGACGATGGCGGCCAAGGCGAGCCCCGTACTACTCGAGGATCTCGAGGATGGCGCGGCGGTCCATCTTGGCCGCAGCTGCCGAGAGCACGGTCCGCAGGGCGCGCGCGGTGCGGCCCTCCTTGCCGATGACCTTGCCCAGATCCGTCTCGTCGACGGTGAGCTCGAAGAGCCAGGCCCGGTCCTCGTCGGCGACGTCGACGGTCACCTCTTCGGGACGGTCCACCAGCGCCTTCGCGAGGAAGCCCACGAGCTCCTTGAGCTGCGCGCGATCGTTGTCTTCCGACATGGAGATCAGGCGGACGCGACGGTCCGGCGGTACTCGTTGATCACGTGGCGCGCGCGGGTCGAGGGCTGGGCCCCGACCGACATCCAGTGATCGACCTGCGCGAGATCGATCTTCCAGTCCGCCGCCGGCTTGCTGGGGTGGTAGACGCCGAGCTGCTCGATGAAGCGGCCGTCGCGGCAGTTCTCGGAGTGGGTCACGACCAGGTGGTAGAAGGGGAGCTTCTTGGTGCCGAAGCGTGCGAAACGGATGCTGACCATGGGTCCTCGGAGTCTCTCTTGGGGCGGGCTCGCGTAGACGCGGCCAGTGAAAGGGCGCCGAGGCTAGCAGCGGACCCGCGTCGGTCAAGGCCGGACCAGCTCGCTCGGGGCCGCGACCCACTTGCCCGTGGCGACGGCCCACGCTAGATGAATCCTCCCAATCCCGCCCGGAAGAGTCGGGAATAGCCCGCGAGCCCCATGTCCAAGCCCGTTCCGCACTTCGTGGTGACCGCCAACCGACTCTCCGACGGCCTCGTGCTCTACGTGGGCGCGGGGCCCAGCTGGGTCCCGAGCTTTCAGCGCGCGGAGATCACCGCCGATGCCGCGCGCCGCGACGAGCTGCTCGCGTGGGCCAAAGCGGACGCGCTGCACGCGACCGGCGTGTATGCGATCGACGTGGCCGTCGAGCCCAGCGGCGAGCGCAAGCTCTCGCAGCGCGAGCGGCTGCGCGCGGCGGGCGCCGCGACGGTGCTCACGCGGCTCCGGCTGACCCCGCCCGAGCTCGCCGCGCGCACCGCGGGCGCTCCGCTTCCGGAGCGCGGCTGATGTACCGCTACGACGAGTTCGATCAGCGCATCGTCGACGAGCGCGCGGCGCAGTTCAAAGACCAGGTGCGGCGCCGCCTGAGCGGCGAGCTCACCGAGGACGAATTCAAGCCGCTCCGCCTGCAGAACGGCCTCTATCTCCAGCTGCACGCGTACATGCTCCGCATCGCGGTGCCCTACGGGCTCTTGTCGAGCGCGCAGGTCCGCAAGCTCGCGCACATCGCGCGCACCTACGACCGCGGCTACGGGCATTTCACCACGCGGCAGAACATCCAGTTCAACTGGCCGAAGCTGGAGGACGTCCCGAAGATCCTCGAGGAGCTCGCGTCGGTGCAGATGCACGCGATCCAGACGAGCGGCAACTGCGTCCGCAACGTGACCAGCGATCCTTTTGCGGGCGCGGCGCTCGACGAGCTCGAAGACCCGCGGCCCTACTGCGAGATCCTCCGCCAGTTCTCGACCTTCCACCCCGAGTTCTCCCACCTGCCGCGCAAGTTCAAGATCGCGGTCACCGGCGCGAGCCACGACCGCGCGGCCATCGCGGTGCACGACATCGGCCTGCGCATCGTGCAGCTCGACGGAGAGCTCGGGATGGAGTTCTGGGTCGGCGGAGGGCAGGGCAGGACGCCGCTGCTCGCCGAGAAGATCCGCGACTTCGTCCCCATGCGCGATCTGCTCTCGTACACCGAGGCGGTGCTCCGCATCTACAACGAGCACGGGCGCCGCGACAACAAGCACAAGGCGCGCATCAAGGTGCTGGTGAAGGAGATCGGCGTCCCCGAGTTCCGCCGCCGCGTGGACGAGGAGTTCGATCGGATCAAGGACGAGCCGGGCTTGGTGCTGGAGGAGCGCGAGCTCGATCGGGTGCGCGCGTTCTTCGCGCCGCTCCCCTACGACCCGTCGGCGACCGGCGACCTCGCGAGCTTCTCCCTGCACAAGGATCGCGCGCTCGCTCGCTGGGTGAAGAACAACGTCCTGCCTCACCGGCGGCCGGGCTACGCCATCGTGCAGCTCTCGCTCAAGTCGCCCGAGCTGCCGCCCGGCGACGTGACGCACGCGCAGATGGACGCGATCGCGGATCTGTCCGACCGCTACGCGATGGGCCTGGTGGTCGTGACCCACCGACAGAACCTCGTGCTCCGCGACGTGAAGATCGAGGACCTCTCCGCGCTGCACCTGGAGCTCGCGACGCTGGGACTGGCGACGCCGAACGTGGGTCGCGCGAGCGACGTGATCGCGTGCCCGGGTCTCGACTATTGCGACCTCGCGAACGCGCGCTCCATCCCGCTCGCGATGGCGGTGCAGGAGCGCATGCGCCCCATCGAGGAGGAGCACGAGCTCGGCGACCTCTTCGTCAACGTGTCGGGCTGCATCAACGCGTGCGGCCACCATCACGTCGGGAACATCGGGATCCTCGGGATCGACAAGCAGGGCGAGGAGTTCTACCAGGTGATGCTCGGCGGCTCGCACACCGAGGACGCCGCCCTCGGCAAGGTGCTGGGCAAGGCGCTCACCGCCCCCGAGGTGGTCGACGGAGTCGAGCGCCTCGTGAAGCGCTACCTCGAGGTCCGCCTCGACGAGGAAGAGTCCTTCCTCGCCACCCTGCGACGCGTCGGCAACGACCCCTTCAAGGAGGCGCTCTATGGTGCTCATTCGGCGTCGGTCGCGGCCTGAAGCGAGCTCCGGGCCGGTGCGCTCGAGCGACTTCGAGCTCGTCTCGGACGACTGGTTCGCGCACCCCGACGAGGGCCCGCTGCCGGAGGGACCGGTCGTCGTGTCGCTCGAGCGCTTGCAGCGCGAGCACGCGGCGCTCGGCGCGCGTGGGGACGTCGGTGTTCGAGTGACGAGCGACACCCGCCTCGAGGCGCTCGCGCCGTTCGCATCTTGGCTCGCGCGGATCGAGATCGAGTTCCCCAAGTTCACCGACGGTCGCGGCTACTCGCTCGGGCGTCGGCTCCGCGATCAGGCGGGCTTCGTGGGCGAGCTGTGTGCGGTGGGCGACGTGTTGCGCGATCAGGCGCTCTACATGCACCGCTCGGGCTTCGACGTGCTCGCCATCCCGCCGCACAAGCGCGCCGAGGACACGCTTGCGGCGTTCGACGAGATGACCGTGCAGTACCAGGCGGCGCACGATCAGCGGCTGCCGCTCTACAAGCGCGCGACGCGGTGAAGAGACGACGACGGCCGAGCCCCGGGAGGGACTCGGCCGTTCGTGTCTCACGCCATCCGCTCAGCCGAGCGCGGCCTCGAGCGGCGTGTACTTCTGGCCCACGCCGGTCGCCACGGCTTCGTAGGTGCACGCGCCGTCCCAGCAGTTGACCCCGAGCGCGAGCGGGCGGCTCGCGCGCACGGCCTTCTCGATGCCCTGCGACGCGATCAGCTCCGCGTAGCGCGAGGTCACGTTGGTGAGCGCGAACGTCGAGGTCATCGCGACCGCGCCCGGCATGTTCGGCACGCAGTAGTGCACGACGCCGTGCAGCTCGAAGGTCGGGTGATCGTGATCGGTGGGGCGGCACGTCCCGATGCAGCCGCCCTGATCGACGGCGACGTCGACGACGACCGAGCCCGGCGACATGCGCTTGATCAGATCCTCGTCGACGAGGATCGGCGCCTTGGCGCCGGCGACGAGCACCGCGCCGATGACGAGGTCCGCGCCGACCACCGCCTCTTCGATGTTCTTCGGGTTCGAGTAGAGGGTCTCGACCGAGGCCCCGAAGATGTCCTCGAGGTAGCTCATGCGCTCGTGGTTCACGTCGACGACGGTCACGTGCGCGCCCATCCCGACGGCGATGCGCGCCGCGTGCGAGCCGACGACGCCGCCGCCCAGGATCACGACGTGGCCGCGGCGGGTGCCGGGGACGCCGCCGAGCAAGAGGCCCTTGCCGCCGCGCTCCTTCTCGAGCGACGTCGCGCCGACCTGCGTCGCCATGCGACCCGCGACCTCGCTCATCGGCCGCAGCAGCGGCAGCGAGCCGTCGGCGTTCTGCACGGTCTCGTACGCGATCGCGCGGACCTTCTTGTCCATCAGCTCCTTGGTGAGCTCGGGCAGCGGCGCGAGGTGCAGGTACGTGTAGAGGATGAGGCCGGGGCGGAAGTACTTGTACTCGGCGGGGAGCGGCTCCTTCACCTTCATCACCATCTCGGCGGCCCACGCGTCGTCGGCGCTCGGCACGATGCGCGCGCCCGCGCCCTCGAACTCCTTGTCGGTGATGCCGGCGCCGAGGCCAGCGCCCTTCTGGATCAGCACCTCGTGACCCGCGCGCACGAGCGCGATCACGCCGCCAGGGTTGATGCCGACCCGGTACTCACGGGTCTTGATCTCGGTGGGAACGCCGATCTTCACGAGGAGCCTCCTGCTCTCGGTTCAGGCCGGTGTCTCCGGTGCGAGAGCGCGGCGACGATAGCGCGCGGTGGATGGCGATCGAGCGGGATCGACCGACGCATCGCGTCAGTCTGCGACGTCGCGTGCGTGAAGTCGCCGCGGCCCTCCGCGCTCAGCCGAACTGCTTCTTGCCTTCGGTCTGCCACCACTGGCGGTACTTGCCCGCCGCGACCTCGCGCTCGCGGCGCGTCGTGCCGGGATGGAAGCCGAAGTACTGCTGGGTGAGCTGCTTGAGCTCGTCGCCCGCGTCGGTGCGCAGCGCCTCGTCGGAGTGCGTGAGCGCGTCGATGAGCCACTCGATGCGGTGGCGACCTTCGTTCTTGTCCGCCCACGCCGACCACTTGCGCGGCGAGGGACCGAGGTCCTCCGCGGTGAGCGCGACCAGCGTGAGGTGGGTGTGCCGCACGACGTCGCGATCGTCGTCCTCGAGCAGCTCGACGAGCATGCGCAGTGCGCCCGCGTCGCGCATCGCCGCGAGCGCCGCGAGCGCGTGCAGCCGACGCCTGGGATCCTTGCCGCGGATCTTGGCGGCGCGGCGCACCATCACGAGCTGCTCCTGCCACCCCGCGAGCCCCGCGAAGCGCGGCACGATCTCGTGCGCGAGCTTGCGGATCGACTCGTCCTCGTCGAAGACGCGCGCGGTGACCGCGTCGAGCAGGCTCGGGTGCACCATGTCGCCCGCGAGCAAGAGTGCGTAGTAGCGCCGCTCGGGGTGGCTGTTGCTCGTGAGGGTCGCGACGTACGGCGTGGCGCGCACCCCGAACGCGTAGAACGCGCGCGCGATCGCCGACGTGTCGCGACCGCGCGGCGTCCTGCGGTGCGGTCGGTGCCGATCGAACCAGAGCGGCCCGGGGAAGGTCTGCGCGAGCACGGGCAGCGCAGCCTCGCCCAGCCGCAAGAGCGCGTTCACCGCGGCGCGCTCGTCGTCGGGGCCTGCGTGCTGCAGGTCGAGCACGAGGTTGTCGACGGCGTCGCCCATGTCGACGATCACCGACGGCACTTCGCGAGGCGTGACCGAAGCACGCGCGACCGGGGGCGC
>CAYZQM010000233.1:0-1283 GCA_964480175.1 uncultured Sandaracinaceae bacterium | reverse complement strand
GCTTGGCTGCGGACCCGCTCGACCGCCGCGGGCGCGACCCGGTCCGCGGCCACCGCGCCGCCCTCTTCGCGTCGCGGATCGACGGTGCGCGCGGCAGGGGGAGCGCTCGGCGTCGGCGTGCTGGGCGCGCTCGAACTCGGCGCGCTCGCGCTCGCCCGCGGTCGCTTGAGCGGGACGACCACCTCCTCCTCGAGATCGTGCATCGAGTAGTTGGAGGCGTCGGCGGCGACGGGGGCCGGCGAGATCAGGACCGCGGGGGGCGGGATCGAGCCGGACGCCGCGGGCGGGGAGGGCGCGGGCGTCGGCAGCGTGTTGCGGCCCTCGTCCTCGTCCTCCTCCTCGTCGTCGCTCCAGTCGTCGTCGTCGCTCTCGCCGAACGAGAGCTCCGGCTCGTCGTCGTCCTCGTCGCCTGCATCGTCGCTCTCGCCGATGGAGAGCTCGGGCTCGTCGTCCTCTTCCTCTTCTTCCTCGCGCGTCACGACGGGCTCGGGCGCCGGCTCGGTCATGCGCCCTTGGGGGCGCCCGCCGAACTCGGTGGTGAGGCGGCCGATCTCGTCGCGCGGCGGAAGGTCGATCACCGGCAGCACGAACGCGCTGTCGGGTGGCGGCGGCGCGGAGCGCGGGATGTTCAGCGGGTTGCGCGCGCGCGAGGTGCTCGGCGCAGGCTGCGACGCGGCCGCCGGGGCGCTCGCTTCCGCGCCATCGAGGATGGCGTCCGCGAGCGAGCGCTCCTTGGGCGCTCGCTCCTCCTCCCCGACGCCAGGGAACGTGGATCGATCGGGGACGGCGATGGGCGACGACGGCGCGGCGGGCGCCGCGCTCACACGATCGTCCTTGCCGACCGAGCTCCAGCGATCGCTCGAGCGGGTCAGCGCGCGCGGCGGCGCGCTGGCGCGGGCCTCGCGGACGGCGGCCTTGAGCGCCGCGCGATCACTCGGGTCCACGCTCGTCACCATCCGCGGCGGCGGCGCCTTGCCCTGCTTCTTGCGGAGGATGAGGCGCTCGAGGGCATCGACGACCCGCGGCGCGAACGCGACGAGCTCGGGCACGTCGGACACGGTGAACGACTCGGTCGAGCGCACGCCGATGATCAACAGGACGGCGCGCGCGCGCAGCACGATCGGGACGACGATGGCGCACGCGTGCAGCGGCTGGCCCAAGTCGGTCGCGAGGCTCACGTCCGCGTCGGCGGCGTCGAGCGTTCCGGCGAGCGGCATCAAGCTCGCGCGCGACTCCGCGAGCAGCCCGCGGGCATCGGCTGCGGGACCGAGCGCGATCTTGAT
>CAYZQM010000232.1:0-10967 GCA_964480175.1 uncultured Sandaracinaceae bacterium | reverse complement strand
CACATCATGCCGGTCATGTGCCGCGAGGAGCGCAAGGCGCTCTTCATGCACGTCGCCCTGCTGGAGAACGGCGTGATGATGGTCCCGATCACCTACCCCGGCGTGAAGCAGGGCGAGGAGCGCCTGCGGGTGAACATCACCCGGGGACACACGCGGGAAGAGATGGATCAGGCGCTCGAGCTCTTGAAGCTCTACGGCGAGGCGTTCTTCGTGCTCTCCGGCGAGGACATCGGACCGCTCGAGTGAGCCTCCCCGACGGGGCCCTTAGCGTGACGAGGGCGCCTGCTCGGCGTAGGCTTGGGCCCTCTCTCGTTCGCTTGGAGGTCTCCTCGATGCCCGCTCCCCGCTACTTGCGCTTCGCCCAGTCCCTCGCGCTCTGCTCCAGCCTCGCGATGCTCCCCGCCTGCCCCAGCTCGACGACGGGCGTGGACGCGGGCGAGGGGCCGAGCGGCCTCGACGCGCCCGCCGCGCCCGACAGCCCGATCGCCGAGGGTGACGCGCCGGTGATGGTGACGGATACGGGCGTGCCCACCGACACCCCGGCCGACGACGAGGACGCGCCGATCGCGGATGCGGGCGTGACCGACTCGGGCCTCACGTGCAGCGACTGCGACTGCTTCGATCTCGGCGCCGACGCGGGTCGCCCCGACTGCTTCGCCGTGGGGCTCTCCGACTGCTGCATCGCGGTCGGCCCGCTCTCGCCGCCCGACCTGCCCGCCTGAACTCGTCGCGCGTGACCGAGCGGGTGATCTTGAACGTCGCCGCCTCGAGCACGCCGCTCGAGGCCGAGCGGCAGCAGATCGAAGCGGGCCTGGCGCGCATCGAGCGCAAGACGCCCCCGTTCGATCCGTCCGCGCACGATCCCGAGCACCTGCGGATCTTGATCGCGCAGTGGCGCGGGCGGATGGCGGTGGAGCACCGCTCGAGCACGGTGTTCTCGCAGCTGGCGCACCAGCTGATCCTCCGCAACGCGCCGCTCGACACGCAGATCGTGATGATGCGGATGGCGCAGGACGAGCTGCGGCACACGGGCACGTGCGCCGAGGTGATCGCCACGCTCGGCGGAGACACGAACGTCGAGGTGGAGCTGCACATCCAGCCGCTCGCGGAGCACAAGGGGGTGCCGATCGAGGAGCGGGTGATCCGCAACGTGCTCTACACGACCGCGCTCTCCGAGCTGGTCGCCTGCGCCCGCTTCTCGGCGACGCTCGAGCGCACCAAGGAGCCGTACCTGCGCTACGCGCTGCGGCGCCTGCTCTCCGACGAGGTGCTGCACGCGCAGTTCGGGTTTCACTACCTGGCGATCGAGAAGGACTGGCTCGCGCAGCACCCCGAGCGCGTCGCGTCGATCGAGCGCTACCTCACCCACGCGTTCGCGGTGATCGAAGAGGAGCTGGCGCCCAAGCCGCCGTTCGGTCCGGTGCCCGCCGAGCTCCTGGCGCTCGGCTGCGAGCACCCGGAGGAGGCGCGCGAGGTGTTCTACGCGACGATGGAGGGCGCGACCGCGCCGGGCATCGCGCAGTTCGGGATCGACGCGCCGAAGGCTTGGAAGCAGCGCAAGCGGCTCGCTTGAGCCGCGCTCAGGCGCTCTTGCCGAGCGCGCTGTCGATGACCGGCTGGAGCTCTCCGCTCTGGTACATGTCGGTCACGATGTCGCAGCCGCCGACGAAGCGGCCATCGACGTAGAGCTGGGGGAACGTCGGCCAGTTCGAGTACTCCTTCATCCCGCTGCGGATCTCCGGGTCGGCGAGGATGTTGACGGTCTCGAACTCGGCGCCGGTGCGCTTGAGCACCTCGAGCACCTGCGCGGAGAAGCCGCACTGGGGGAAGTTCTTGGTGCCCTTCATGAAGAGGAGGACCTTGTTGCCGTCGACCAGGCCCTGGATGCGGGTGCGAAGCGTGTCGTCCATGCGTGTCGTCTCCTCGTCGACCTCAGCCCTTGTGCTGGGTGAGGGTCTTTTTCTTCGTGGCCTCGTAGGCCTCGGGGGTCAGGGTCTTGAGCGCCAGCGCGTGGACGGGGCCGTCCATCAGCTCGCCGAGCGCGCGGTACACCGACTGGTGCTGCTCGATGCGGCTCTGCGTCGCGAACGCGCTCGAGACCACCAGCGCTTGGAAGTGATCCTTGCCTCCGGTGAGGTCCTCGATCGCCACGTGGGTGACGCCGGGGATGCCGCTCTTGATGCGCTCTTCGAGGACCGAGATCTCGACCATGACGGGCCGACTTCTTGCGGCCCTCGCCCGAGACTGTCAACGCGGGCGTGACCCAACCGCTGGGCGGCGGGCAAGAGAGCGGCTGCGCCCCCGGATAGAGAGCGGGTGCGCCGCGGGGGAGCAACGTGCGCAGCGGCAGCGCAGGCGAGCGCGCGCAGGGGCGCGATCACGGCCGCTTCGCGGTGGCACGTGCCTCGCTATGGCGAGCCCACCACGACGAGCGCGGCGGCGCGCGAAAGGAGCCTCGATGGAGCTGATCGTTCGATTCTGGGGGGTGCGCGGGAGCATCGCCTCGCCCGGCAGAGAGATGGAAGGTGTGGGCGGCAACACCAGCGCGCTCGAGGTCGAGGCCGACGGCACGCACCTCGTGCTCGACGCGGGGACGGGCGCGCGGGCGCTGGGGGAGATGCTGAGCGCGCGCGGGATCACCGATCTCACGCTCTTGCTCTCGCACCTGCACTGGGATCACATCCAAGGCCTACCCTTCTTCCGCCCCGCGTGGACGCCCGGCGCCTCGATCCGCATCGCGGGCGCGCGCTCCAGCAGCGCGCCCGCGATCTCGCTGAAGGACGCGCTCGCGCAGCAGATGACGCCGCCGCATTTCCCGGTGCGCCTCAGCGACATGCGGGCGTCGCTCTCGTTCCGAGAGCTCGCAGCCCGCGACGTGATGCAGATCGGCGCGTGCACCGTGCGCTCCGCGCGCCTGCACCACCCCGACGGTGTGAGCGCGTACCGCATCGAGCTCGGTGATCGCGCGATCGTGTACGCGACCGACGTCGAGCACGGCACGGGCGCGGACGACGATCTGATCGCGCTCGCACGCGACGCGGACGTCTTGATCTACGACGCGATGTACACGGCCGACGAGTACGAGGGGCGCGCGGGGCCGTCGCGGCGCGGCTGGGGACACTCGACGTGGCAAGCGGGCGCGCGCATCGCCGATCGCGCGGGGGTGAAGCAGCTCGTGCTCTTTCATCACGATCCCTGCCGCACCGACGCGCAGGTGGCGGCGCTCGAGGCCGAGGCCGCGGCGGCGCGCCCCGGCACCATCGCCGCGCGCGAAGGGCTCGAGCTGCACCTCACCCCCACGCTCGCGCGCGCCGCGTGAGCCGGCCCCGCCGCGCTATCCTCCTTCGGCCTTGGTGACCCGCCTCTCGCTCCTCGTCGATCTCACCGCGGCGCTCGCCCGCGAGATCGATCTCGATCAGTGGCTCGAGGAGGCCGCGATCCAGCTGGCAGACGCGCTCGAGGCCGAGCGCGCGACGGTGTGGCTCGTGGACGGCGAGCGATCGGATCTGGTGACGAAGGTCGCGGTGCTGCCCGAGGTGAGCGCGCTGCGGCAGCCGCTCGGGCGCGGCATCGCGGGCTGGGTCGCCGAGCACGGAGAGAGCCTGCGCATCGACGACGCCGCGTCCGATCCGCGCTTCGATCCCAGCGCGGACAAGCTCACGGGCTTCTCGACCCGCTCGAGCCTCGCGGCGCCGATCCGAGATCAGCCGACCTCGCCCGTGCGCGGCGTGGTGCAGGTGCTCAACAAGAAGGCGGGCGCGTTCGACGACGAGGACGAGCGCTACCTCGCGACGCTGGGCCGCGAGCTCGGCAAGGCGCTGGCGCTCACCACGCTCGCGCAGTCCGAAGATCAGCCCGGCCTGGTGCTGCGCGGCCCCTTCAACCGGATCGTCGGTCGGTCGGCGCCGATGGAGGCGGTCTACGAGCGCGTGGGTCTCGCCGCCGACGCCGACGTGACCGTGCTCTTTCGAGGCGAGACCGGCACCGGCAAGACGCTGCTGGCGCGCGCCATCCACGTGAACTCGGCGCGCGCCGCGAGCCCGTTCGTCACCGTCGACTGCACCACGCTGCCGCACGCCCTGGTGGAGAGCGAGCTCTTCGGTCACGAGCGCGGCGCGTTCACCGGCGCCGAGCGGCGGGTGAAGGGACGCATCGAGCTCGCGCAGGGCGGGACGCTCTTCCTCGACGAGATCGGGGAGCTCCCGCTCGAGCTGCAGGGCAAGCTCCTGCGCTTCCTGCAAGAGCGCGCGTTCGAGCGGGTCGGGGGACGCGAGACCCTGACGGCGGACGTGCGGATCGTCGCAGCGACGCACGTGGACCTCGAGCGCGCAGTGAAGGAGCGCCGCTTCCGCGAGGACCTCTACTACCGCCTCCGGGTGCTCGAGATCGACGTCCCGCGCTTGCGCGATCGGGGGCCCGACGAGATCGAGCGCCTCGCGCTGCACTTCGTCGAGCGCTTCGCGCGGCGCCACCAGAGGCCGAACGCGCGGCTGATGCCCGACGCGATCGCCGCGCTGCGCGCGCATCCCTTCCCGGGCAACGTGCGCGAGCTCGAGCACTGGATCGAGAGCGCGATCGTGCTCAGCCCCGACGGCCTCGTCACCGCCTCGCGCCTTCCTCGGGTGCGGCTCGCCGCGCTCGACGTCGAGCCGAGCACCATCTCGATCCCCGAGGGTCTCTCGCTCGAGGACGCGAGCGCCGAGTACATCCGGCGCACCGTGCAGGCGCTGGGCGGCAACCAGAGCGAGGCGGCGCGCAAGCTCGGCATCTCGCGCAACACGGTGGCGCGGGCGCTGAAGCGCTGACCTCAAAACACCGCTTCAATGGTGTTTTGATACGCCTTGTTGGGTCGCCGTGGCCCTAAACAACATCTTCATGTATTTTTGTCGTCGTGCGCTCGACGCTCCGCATCGAGATCTTTCACGGCGGTCGCTGGCACTTCGCGGCGACGGTCGAGGCGCGGCGCGGCACCGCGCGTATCGAGCCGACGTGGCTCGAGCACGACTACGACTACGCCGCCGATCACCTCGGCCACCGCGACCAGAGGGCGGTGTCGTTCCGCTATCCGGTCGACTACCAGCTCCACTCGCTCGAGACGTTCCCTGCGTTCACCTGCGACCTGATGCCGCAAGGCGAAGCGCGTCGCGCGCTGGAGGCTCGGCTGCGCAGCGAGGGGACGAGCCCGAGCGACTGGGCCGCGCTCGAGCGGGGCGCGCAGTGTCCCGTGGGCAACCTCCGCGTCGCGGAGGCGGTCACCGAGAGCCCACCGAGCCCCGGCTTCTCACGCGCCGACGTGATCGAGCGCGGCGATGGCTTCCGCGAGTAGGCCGAGGCCGAACAGATCCCGATGAACGGTTCGTCCGACACTGGCGGCGCTTCGCCCAAGCTCTTGCTCACCGAGGATCGCGATGGGCGCCTGCACGCGGACGGCGCGCTGCCCGACGCGCGCGCCAGCAAGCACTACCTGGTGAAGTTCGCGCGCGGTCGCTCGCGACGCGACGCGCAGGTGCTCGCGCACGAGCCCGCCTACCTCGAGCTGGCGCGGGGCTTCGGGGTGCGCTGCGGCGAACGGCTGGTGCACGAGGGCGGCGCGCTCTTCGTCCCGCGCTTCGATCGCGAGGTCAGGCGATCGAAGAAGGAGCCGGTGCGGCGCGCGGGGCTCGAGTCGCTCTACTCGCTCATGGGACTCGTCGAGGCCGGCGCGCGCCTGAGCTGGGAGGCGGCGTGCGAGGCGATCGCCGCGGCGGTCGATGATCCCGCCGAAGCGCTGATCGAGATCGTGCGACGCGACGCAATCGCCATCGCGCTGGGTGACCCCGACAACCACGGGCGCAACACGTCGCTCATCAAGCACCCGAGCGGCGGGATCGAGCTGAGCCCCCGCTACGACTTCGCGCCGATGTTCCTCGATCCGGAGCTCATCAAGCGCAGCACGCTGTGGCGATCCGAGCGCCCGGGCGAGCCGCCCGACTTCGACGACGTCGCGACCTCGCTCGCGGCGCACGTCGAGCGCGAGCGGATGACCGCGGCGATGCGTCGGCTCGGCGAGCAGCTAGTCGAAGCGCCGAGCGCGATGCGCGCGCTGGCGGTGGACGACGAGATCATCGAGCGCTGCACACCACACATCCAAAAGGTGAGCGACGGCCTCCGGAGGGTGCACTGATGGGGCGCATGCGGAAGCTGACCCACGAGGAGCGACGCGCCGAGCAGCGCGCGCTCTTCGAGGCCGCGGCCAAAGGGGAGCTCACCATCGCGGACGCCGTGCGCCGCATGCGCAAGGTCGCGGGGATGACGCGCGCGGAGTTCGCGGAGCGCATCGCCAAGGTCTCGCCGGGCGCGCTCGCGCAGATCGAGACGAGCCAGGGCAACCCGACGATCGAGACGCTCAACAAGGTGGGCGCGGCGTTCGGGCTCGAGGTGGGCTTCATCCGCAAGCCGGCTCGATGAACGCACGCGGGCCCTGCCGACATCGGCAGAGCCCGCGTGGTCGATCGGATGATCGGCGCGCCCAGCTGAGAGGGCTCAGGGGTTGGGCGCGGCGGTCGACGGGAACACGCCCGCCGCCTCGTTGAACGTCAGGTTGTAGTGCGCCCAGGTGTCGCCCGCGGAGTAGCCGCCGACGAAGATCTGGTACTCGCCAGGCGCCGCGTTCGCGATCTCCGCGACCGGGTTGAGGCCGTTGCCCGGATCGCCCGAGTCGTCGTTGCAGACGTAGGTGCCGTCGGGGCGACGCACCGCGAGCGTGGTGTCGTCACTCGGGCCCGCGTTCACCAGCACGCGCAGCATCGGGATCGCCGCGCCCACGTTCACCGTGTGCTGGGGCGAAGTGGGGAACATGCCGATGCACTCCGAGGACAGGGTCGAGCCATCGGTGGGGCCGCCGGCCGTGCCGGCGACGGGCGTCGCGGTGAAGCCGGGGCCCGCGAGCGCGATGGGCGCGGAAGAGCTGCCGCCGCTGCCGCACGCCACCAGCGCAAGACCTACGAGAACCATGGTTGCCGTTCGAATCGTCATGCGTCGTCTCCTTGGGGGCGTCCTGTTCGCCCGTCGTTTCGAGGAGGCGCATGAGCAACCGATGTGCCGAGGGGTGGGTGCCACGCGCCAGGCCGCGGCGTCGATCGGCGGCGCGCAAACGTTGCTCGGAGCGGACCCGACGGGTCACGAGCGGGCGGATCGGGCACGGAGTACAAAGCGCGCCATGAAGGCTTCTGCTCGCTTCGTCTGCTTCCGCGGCTGCGACGTCCAGCACGCGCTCACCGACGTCGTCTATCGCTGCAGCCGGTGCGGCGGCTTGCTCGAGGTCGAGCACGATCTGCACGCGCTGAGCGAGCGCAGCGGCGCCGCGTGGATGCAGCTCTTCGATCGCCGCTGGATGCGCACCGAGTGGCCCTACGGGTCAGGCGTGTGGGGCAAGCTCGAGTGGGTCTATCCCGGCATCGATCCTTCGAGCATCGTCAGCTTCGCCGAGGGCGGCAGCAACCTGCTCTGGGCCGATCGCTACGCGCGCTCGCTGGGGCTGAGCGACGTGTGGATCAAGCAGTGCGGCAACAGCCACACCGGCTCGTTCAAGGATCTGGGGATGACCGTGCTGGTCTCCGCGGTGCGCGAGATGCGGCGGCAAGGCAAAGAGGTGCGCGCGGTGGCGTGTGCTTCGACCGGCGACACCTCGGCGGCGCTCGCGGCGTACTGCGCCGCGGCCGAGCTGCCCGCGCTGGTGCTCCTGCCGAAGGACAAGGTGTCGGTCGCCCAGCTGCTGCAGCCCCTGGCGAACGGCGCGCTCGTGCTCTCGCTCGAGACCGACTTCGACGGCTGCATGCGGATCGTCGAGAAGCTCACCGAAGACGGCTCGATCTACTTGGCCAACTCGATGAACAGCCTCCGCATCGAGGGGCAGAAGATCATCGCGGTCGAGCTCTGCCAGCAGTTCGACTGGGCCGTGCCCGACTGGGTGATCATCCCGGGCGGCAACCTCGGCAACGTGTACGCGCTGGGCAAGGGCTTCACGATGATGAAGTCGCTCGGCCTCATCAGCCGCCTGCCGCGCATCTGCGTGGCGCAGGCGCACAACGCCAACCCGCTCTACCGCGCGTTCGTGAGCGGCTTCGATCGCTTCGAGGCGGTCACCGCGCAGAAGACCGCGGCGAGCGCGATTCAGATCGGCAACCCGGTGAGCATCGAGCGCGCGATCCGGGTGCTCCAGCAAGTGAACGGCGTCGTAGAAGAGGCGACCGAGGACGAGCTCGCCGACGCGGTGGCGCGCGCCGATCGCACCGGCATGTACAACTGCCCGCACACGGGCGTCGCGCTCGCGGCGCTGGAGAAGCTCGCCAAGCGCGGCGAGATCGGCAGCAGCGATCGCGTGGTCGTCATCAGCACGGCGCACGGCCTGAAGTTCACGGAGTTCAAGCGCGCCTACCACCAGGGCACGCTCGAGGGCGTGAGCGCGCAGCACGCGAACCTGCCGATCGAGCTGCCGGCGGATCTCGATCGGGTGCGCCGCGCGATCGACGAGCGCCTGGGCTGAGCGCCACGGTTCAGAGCAGACCGCCGCCGCCCGCGGCCGTGTCGTCGCTCGTCCACACGAGCGAGAGCACCACCAACGACGGGGCGTCGCGAGCGGGAAAGCGCAAGCGTCGGATCACACGGCGGGCGCAGGCGAGCCACGCGCGGACGTGCGGAGGAGCGTCCCGGTCGGGTCGCAGCCCGTCGGTCGTGCCCCGGCCCCGCGCGTCGATCGTGAGCTGAAAGTCGTGGCCCGCGGCGGTCATCCCCGGCCGCTCGGCGCGGAAGCGTGCCTCCGCGCAGCGGCGCAGCGCGTCCGGCACGCCGGCCAACGCGGGCGCCACCTCCTCGCGCGTCAGTGGGCCGGAGCGCACGCCGCGCACTTCGATGCGACCCCCGGGATGCGGCGGGCTCTCCTCGAGCTGCGCGAACGTCGCTGCGGCCGTCGAGAGACCCACGGCGAGCGCGAGCGACGCGCTCACGACGCGTTCGTTCCAACCTCGAGCGCATCGTAGGGGCAGCACGTTTGCGGTGGTGCCCTGCGCCGCCGCTGCCGTCAACGCGTGGGCGCGTGGGTGTATCGGATGGCCCCCTTGTGGCACCCTCGGCGCGTGTCGGGGTCCCACGACGACAGCACGAACGCGCCGCTCGCGGCGCAGCCCGGAGCGCTGATCGGAGGGCGCTATCGGCTCGGCGACGTGCTGGGCAAGGGCGGCATGGGCGTGGTGTACCGCGCCGCGCAGGAGAGCCTCGCGAGGCCCGTCGCCATCAAGCTGCTGATCCCCGCGCTCGCGGAGGACGGCGACGCGGTGCAGCGCTTCAAGGCCGAAGCCGAGCGCGCGGGCCGCCTGGCCCATCCGCACATCGTGCAGATCCTCGACTTCGGTCGCGAGCCCTCGGGGGCGCTGTGGATCGCGATGGAGCTCCTCGAGGGCGAGTCGCTCGCCGCGCGCATCGAGCGCGCGCCGCTGTCGGAGGCCGAGGTGGTGCGCATCGCGCTGGAGACCCTCGCGGCGCTCGAGGCGGCGCACGGTGCGCAGCTGGTGCATCGCGATCTGAAGCCCGACAACGTGTTCCTCTCGCGCGTCGCCGGGATCGGCGTGAGCGTGAAGGTGCTCGACTTCGGGATCGCCAAGCTCCTCGAGTCGGGCGGCGCCCAGAAGCTCACCGCGACCGGCATGCTGATCGGCACGCCGCTCTACATGGCGCCCGAGCAAGCGCGCGGGCTCGAGGTGGACACCCGCGCGGACCTCTACTCGCTGGGGGCGCTCCTCTACGAGGCGCTCTGTCAGCGCCCGCCCTTGGCGGCCACGACGTACCCGGCGCTCCTGGTCGCCGTGATGATGGACGAGCCGAGGCCCATCACCGAGGTGCGCCCCGAGATCTCGCCGGTCCTCGCGAAGGTGATCCACCGCGCGATGGCCAAAGATCCCGCGCAGCGCTTCCAGAGCGCCGCCGAGATGGCCGCCGCGCTCCGCACCTTTCAGCCCAGCGACACGCTGCCGTTGCGCCGAGCCGACGACGCGTCGCTCGCGCTGGGCAACGCGCCGACCATGGCGACGCCGATGCCGCACACCCCGCCGATGGGCTCGGCCTATACGCCTCCGCCCGAGCGCGCGACGGAAGCCGCCCCGCAGGTCGCGCCCCGGCGCTCGATGACGCCGGTCTGGATCGGCGCGCTCCTCTTGGCGGCGCTGGGCGGGGGAGCGATCGCGCTCCTCTTGCCGCCGCTGCTCGCGCCGCCGCCGACACCACCGATCGCGACGGCACCGGTCGAGACCGCGACGCCGATGGCGCCGATGGCGGCGCCCGCACCCGTCGCGCCGGCGGCTACGATCGACGTCGCGCCCCCGAGCGCGATCCCGAGCGCGATCCCGAGCACGATCGAGGAGGCGACGCCCGCCGCCGCGCCGACCGAGCCCGCCGCGCCTTCCGACGACGAGCCTGCACGTGGCACGACGCACGCTGACCGCCCGCGCCCGCCGCGCGGTGCGGGCGATGCCGCGCGCGACACGACGCGTCGCCGGTACACCCCGTACATCCGGTACAGCGGCGGCTCCTACGCAGGCATGCCCCGCTCGTTCCGAGAGAACATCGATGGCGCGGGCGACTGGTCGACCTGCTGGCCGGGCGACGTCCCGCCGCCCACGAGCAACCGAGGCCGGAGCTACACGCTGGACGTCGCGGGCGACGGGAGCATCACCGCGGTCGCGCCCACCACGCCGCTGAGCGCGGAGCCCGCCGCGTTCGCGTCGTGCGTGCGCCGTCGTCTCCTCGCCATCCGCTTGCCCGCGCCCACCGCCGGCGAGCCGATCCAGATCCGCGTCTCCTTCGGCATCGACTGATGGGAACGCGGGGGCGTTCGCGCGCGCGCCGGATTCGTCGTATCCAAGGCGGATGCGCGCGTCGCTCCTCAGCGTGGTGTCCCTCGTCTCGGTGCTCGTCTCGTCCGGCTGCGGATCCAG
>CAYZQM010000231.1:0-11042 GCA_964480175.1 uncultured Sandaracinaceae bacterium | reverse complement strand
CGCGGAACTCGGCATGCAGCTTCAGAAAGATGTGATCAATCGTTAGACGATCACGATCACGTTCACGACCGTCGCCCAGCGCAGCGGCCGTCTCTGGTTCTGCCTCTGTCTCTGGTTCTGCCTCTGTCTCTGCTGCTGTCTCTGTCTCTGTCTCTGCTGCTGTCTCTGTCTCTGAGTCGGGCTCGGGCGCGGGCGCGGGCGCGGGCGCGGGTCTGACTCAGGGCGCTGCAGGCTCGCTCTCGGGCGGCTCGATCGCCGCGGGCGCGGCGCAGCTGCGCAGCGTCAGCCGCGCCTGCTCGTCCGCGGTCATGCGCTCCCAGCGCTGATCGGCTTCGTGCATGCGCATCGGCTCGTCGCCGATCGCGTCGCGGATCGCGGCTTCGCTCACCGACGGATCGGGCTCGACGCGGTGCAGCGGCCCGAGGATCGCGGCGCCATCGTCGTCGCAGCCGAGCGGACGCAGACGGAAGGCGGCGGCGAAGGGATCCTCGGCGACGACGTAGTAGGTGCGGCCCGCCTCGAGCGCCTCGGTGTGCACCACGTAGCCCGAGACGTTCCGCACCGCGTAGAAGCGATGCACGCCGGGATCGACCTCGCGGGTGAAGTAGTTGCCGCCCCGGAGCTGGCCGAAGTAGACGCCGTACTGATCGAGCAACGTGATGACCGTGCGGCCCTGCGGCATCGCGAACACCACCAGCGCGTGCCCCTCGCTCGGCGCTTCGATCGCGGCGCTCGGAGCCGGCCGCATGTGGAAGCGCGCGCCGCCGCACGCGGACGCCAGGACGAAGAGGGCGACGAGCAGACCTCGGGAGACGAGCGTGTCCATCGCGGTCTTGTAGCGCGCTCCCGCGTCCTCCGCCTTGACCCGACCGCCTGCGATCGTACCCCGCGCCCGATGCTCCGGGGATACGTGCTCCGCTACCTCGCCTGGCTCGCCGAAGGTGCCGCGTTCGACGAGGCCGGCGCGCGCCTTCCTCCGCTGCTGCGTCGCGCGATCGTCGTGCGCGCGCGGGCCCACGTCATCCCATCGCGCTTCGAGACCGAGCACTCGGCCGACGAAGGGCACGTGCATCGCCTCGCGTACCTGCGCGCCATCGGGCAGCCCGCGTCCGACGCCAACCAGCTCGACGCGGTGCGCGCGAGCTTCGCGCGGCTTCGCGATCGACGGGCCGAAGATGGCGCGGGCGTGCGCTTCTCCGTCGCCGCCACCGCGACGGTCGCGACGCTCGCGATCGCGGGCGGTGCGGCGTACGTCTTCACGCGCCCGACGCCGATGCGCCACGAGGCGTGGAGCGAGGACGCCGAGGCGCCCGAGGAGGTCGCCCTCGAGGCCGTGCCGCCACACCCGCTCGCGCCGTTCTTTCGGGAGCGCCTCCCCGAGTACGTGATCGCGCTGGACGCTCGAAGCGCGGGTCGCGAGCGTCCGCCGCCGCGCGACGTCGCGAGCGCTCGGAGCGCCGCGCTGGCCGCGCTCACCGAGCACGCGCCGAGCACGCTGGAGTCGTTCACCTCGCTGCTCGCGGCGTCGGAGTCGTACTCGGACGGCGGCGCCGCGTTCGCGGATCGGGTCTGGCTCGAGCGGCTCGTGCTCTTTCACGACGCGCTCGCGTCGGCGGACGCGCCGTTCTACGTGGACGCGGTGCTCTTGGTGGAGGGGCGTCGCGAGGTGCGTCGCCGGGTGCTGCTCTCGACCTACGAGGTGCTCGCGCGCCCGCACTTCTCGGTGACGTTGCCCGAGGATGGGGCGCGCTCGGTCGTGCGCGCGCTGCACCTGAGGCGCCTCGACAGCCTCAACTTCAGCCAGTCGCGTCTCGGCTACACCCGCCCCGAGATCCGCTACGCGCTCGTGCTCGTCGATCAGATCGAGGGCTTCCTCATCACCCAGCACCTCCCTTCGATGCACTCGGCCGACGAATCGGTCTTCGTGCGCGGCTACGAGGACGAGCGGGACACCCACTGGGTCACCGAGTTCGAGCGCTGGGCGCACGAGGATCTGGTCGACGAGGCGCGCCTCGCGATCGCTTCGGCGCGGCGCGATCCCGACGGGCTCTCGCTCCTCGCCGAAGCCGTGGTGCAGCGCCGCCACGCGATCGACGCCATGAGCCACGCGCTCCGGGGGCGCGGCGTCGAGCTCTTGCAGCCCCGCACCTACGACTTCGACACCGATCGCATCGAGGGCTTTCGCATCGCGGAGAACGCCGCCGATCTGTCGCGGGTGCGGCAGGCCGAGGGCGTCCTCGCGCGCGCCGACGTGCGCGCCATCTACGACGCAGTGCTCGGCGCGTTCACTGCTTCGGTCACCGAGCACGAGGTGCAGCACCGCATCGACTTCGAGGCCGACCGCCTGGTGCACGTCCCGGCGATGCTCGCGGCCTACACGGGAGAGACCGAGTTCGAGGATCGGGTGAACGAGCTCGCCGAGCGGTCGAACGCCGAGCTCTCCGCGTACCTCTCGCAGATCGCGCGAGGCCCCACCCACGCGCGCACCACGCTGCTGCACGTCGCGTCGTTCGTCATGAGCCGCGACGACTGGGGACGCCCCGAGGCGTACGCCGCGCTCGTGGTCTTCGAAGCGCTCGCCCAGGCCATCGACATGCCGCACGGCCCGCTGGTGGTGCGCCGCCGCATCGTGCGGAGCGAGATCGCGGCGATCTACGGCACGCTCCGAGCGCGCGAGGATCTCGCGCCGCTGGCGAGCGTCGCCTGGAGCCGGCTCTACGGGAGCGCGCTGCCGCGCATCGAGCCGGTGCCCGAGTGAGCGCGCTGAGTCACTGACAGGTCCCCAGCGTCTCGCCGTCGGCGAGCGGAGTGCACGTCCCGGTGTCGCACGGATGGGTGTCGTCGCAGGGCAGGGCGCAGCGCAGCTCGAGGAGCGCGTTGCGGGCGCACACCAGGCCATCCGCGCAGCCGTCGGCTTCGCACGGCTCGTCGAGCGCGCCCGCGCCTTCGTCGTCGCACACGCCGGTCAGCGCGCTCTCGCCGATCTCGCCGTAGGCCGCGATGGGAACGCACGCGCGCGCGGCGCCGCAGCTGCCTGCGTCGAACGGATCGCAGCCCTCGACGCAGAAGCCCATCGCGGGGGCCGAGCCCGTGGCGACGCAGGCGCCGCCGCCGCAGTCGGCGCCGCGGCGGCAGAGCGTACGGCACGCGAGCGCGTCGCCGCTCGCGCCCAGGCCGGTGCAGTAGTGTCCGGGCGCGCAGTCGTCCTCGCCCGAGCCGCCGCGGGTGCACGCCATGCCCGCGGTGCCCTCGCCGTCACCGTCCACGCACGCGGTGGTGATCGGCGGGCCGACGGAGAGCGCCACCAGCGTGCAGCGCTCGCCCGCGCCGCACGCGCTCTCGTCGAGGCAGCACAACCCGCTCCGGTCGCTCGACCGAGGCTGGAGCACGACCTCGCAGCCGATGCCGATCCGATCGACGCAGCTGATGCGCAGGCGGCTCGCCTCGACGACGAGCTCCGAGCACGTGACGTCGGTCGCGAGCGCGCCGTCGGCGAACGCCCCGAACATGCCGTCGAGCTCGATCATCGCGGCGCGCGGCGAGGTGGCGAGCGCGAGATCGAGCGCGCACGCGCGCTGCGCGATGCACGCCCCGAACGAGGTGTCGTCGAGCGCAGGGCAGGTGCTGCTGCCGAGGTAGTAGCCCTCGACGAGGGGGCACGCGCCGACGTCCGGCGTGACCGGCACGTCCAGCGGCGCGTCACCGGGCGCATCCGGTGGCATCGGCCGCACCGGGGTCTCACACGAAGCGCTCGTACACGTGGTGATCGCGAGCACGAACAGCGGAAGCCAAACACGCATGGGCGCGAGCATGGCACGCCCCTCGACGAGCGCACCGTAGGGCCCGAGAACGGCGGGCCGAGACAGCGCCGGCCGCTTTGCGGTACACGCCCTCGGGAACCCTCCCGGCGGTGCGCGGTCTGTGTGCCGTGACCCGCGCCCAGAACCGATCGATGGCCCGAAGAACCCAGGAGTCCGAGAGCGTCCGCCGGCGCCGTCGCAAGGGCGGCGGCGGAGGCATCCAGTTCTACGTGGCGCCGGTCGGCGAGGTGAGCGCGGATCTGACCGGGCAGCCCGAGGTCCCCGAGCTCTTGCACGAGAGCAAGATGCCCTGGGGCGATCTGTCGGGCTCGGTCGAGCTCACCCGCTACGCCTTCGAGGGCGGCGACTGCGCCGGCGTGTTCGACGCGCTCGTCGAGGCCTTGCCGCTCGCGGAGACCGGCTTCGTCGCGGCCTCGTTCGCGAACCAGCTCTACCTCGACGAGCTGGTGCAGCGCTGCTTGCCCATTCGAGGCTTGAGCGACGCGACGCTCACGCCGAGCACGCGCCTGTTGCGCCACGTGCTCGCGACGCCGCCCCGCGATCCCGCGCACTGCGACGCGCGTCAGGCGGTGCTGCGCGAGCTGCGCGAGCGACCCGAGCTCGCCTCGCAGCTCCGCACCTACTACACGGCGATCCGGCAGCTGCGCCGCGCGCTCGAGACCGAGGCGATCGAGGAGCCCAACCTGGTGCGCCGCAAGATCGCGGTGCTCGTCGCGCTGCAGGCCGCGGTGAACGCGGCCGCCGATGGCTTCGACGGCGCGAGCTCGAACCTGTCGCGCCTGCGGGAGTTCGGCGCGCGGGTGCGCGGCAAGTCGGGCTGGGAGCGCATGACCCAGATGGTCGATCTCGAGGGCAACCTCGCCGCGGTCGACGTACGCCTCCAGCTCGGCTCCGACGGAACGGTGCGCGGCTTCGGCATCGTGGCGGTCCGGGATCGCGGCGGCGCGGATCTCTTGCCCGGGCCCTTCACCCGCCTGATGCAGCGCATCTCGAGCTGGCTCCGAGGGCACCGCTACGGCGAGAGCGAGGTGGTGGTGCGCCTGCTCGACGAGGTCTTCTCTCCGTTCGCGGAGGACATCGTCGCGCTCATCGCGACCACGGGCGCGATCGAGCTCTACCTGTCGTCGCTCGGGTTTGCGGAGCTCGCCGAGGAACGCGGTCTGAGCGTGTGCTTGCCGACGCTGCTGTCGCCCGCCGAAGAGGGCGCGGCCCGGATCATCGATGGCCTCTTCAACCCGCTCTTGTTCTTGCAGGACGGCGCGGTGAAGACCTGCGACGTGCCGGTGCCCGGCAAGGACGCGCTCACCGTGGTCACCGGCCCCAACTCCGGGGGCAAGACGCGCTTTCTCCAGGCGCTCGCCATCACCCAGCTGCTCGGGCAGGTGGGGATCTTGGTGCCCGCGTCCGAGGCGCGGCTCATCCGCGCCCCGAGCATGTTCCTCTCGCTCGTGGAGGGCGGCGACGCCTCGCAGATCGAGGGGCGCCTGGGCACCGAGCTGCTCCGCATCCGCAAGCTCTTCGAAGAGATCGAGCCGGGCTCGCTCGCGATCCTCGACGAGCTGTGCTCGGGCACCAACCCGAACGAGGGCGAGGAGATCTTCTCCACCGTGCTCTCGCTCTTGCCCAAGCTCCGCCCGCAGCTCTTCGTGAGCACCCACTTCTTGGGCCTGGCCGCGCGTCTCTCGTCGGAGCGCCCGGTGCCGACGCTCGCGTTCCTCCAGGTCGATCTCGACGCGAACGAGAAGCCCACGTATCGCTTCGTCCCCGGCGTCGCGACGACGTCGCTCGCCCACAAGGTCGCGGAGCGCCTCGGCGTCACCCGCAGCGACCTCGAAGCGCTCGTCGAGAAGAAGCTCGCGCGTGCGGGGAGCGCCTGATCGGCTCAGCAGCCGCTGTTGTCGAACGTGAGGCCCACCATCGCGAACGCGACCCAGAGCACCACGGCGGTCGCGATGGCGAACGTGCCCTTCCATCGCTCCTGCGTCGTTCCCAGCACCAAGTGGATGGCTGCGGGCACGGTGATGAAGAGCGCGACGGGCTGGATGGAATAGAGGCCGAGGACCCCCCAGCCGATGTCGGGGTGCGGGAAGTCGAGCACCAGCACCTTCAACACGGCGAGCGACATCCATGAGCCCAGGATGCCGCCGAAGGACAGCGCGACCCAGCCCGGCACGAAGCGCCGATCACTCGGCTCGTCACTCTCCACGGCTCAGCCGTGGTAGCGGTCGCGGCCGCTGCCGTCGATCAGGTAGGTGCGCATCGTCGAGGGGACGCGCAGCACCCAGCGCTGGATCTCGGGGCGGAGCGGCGCGAGGAAGATCGCGGGGCCCGGATCGACGCGCGCGGCCCAGGTGATGAGCGTGCGGTTCGCGTCGCCGTCGTACTGGCTCAGCTCGCAGAAGCCGCGCGCGGCGGCGATGTCGTTGCTCCGCGACGTGTCGAGCTCGAAGTCGAGGTGGCGGGTGTCGTCGTGGTAGCGCAGGCGCAGGTGGTAGCTCGCGCCGATCAAGCCGTAGTGGTGGCCGATCCGCAGCACCACGCCGTCGTCGTGCCGCTGCACCACGGTCGACTCGCTCGTGTTGGGCAGCATGTGCCGGAAGTTGCTCGAGTCGTGCAGCGCAGCCCAGACCTCGGCGGCGGGACGATCGATCACCCGGTAGCTCGCGCCGCCCAGGTAGTGTCGAGCGCCGCGGCTCTCGCCCGAGGGTCGCTCGACCAGCTCACCCGAGGCGATCGACCTGCGCTCCGCGCTCGAGAAGCCCGACTGCGCATGGGCCGCGAGGTTCGCCGTCGCGATCGTCGCGACGCCGAGCATCACGGCGAGCAGAAGGGAGCGGGAGCGGGCCAACATCGACGGTGAACCCTACGACGCGGACCCCATGGCGCGCCATTCAAAGCTGCCAAAGAGGGCCGAAATGACACGTGCTCGCCATCGCATCCCGGAATTTCGCGGACATGGCGCAATGTCGCCTCGATCGACCGCCATGAGCCCAGCTTGCAGCAGGCCCCCGATCGACCTGGAGATCCTCGCGTGCGCGCTCTAAAGACTCGGCCCCCATGTCGAGCGATGTCCTCGCGGCGCTCTCTCGCGCCAACGTCTCCTTCGACGCCGCAGCGGCGCGCCTGGCCGATCGCGGGCGCTGTGATCTGACGGGCGTCCCCGGCGCCGCCGGTGCGCTCTTGCTCGCGCGCGCCCAGCAGAAGGGCGGCGCTCCGTTCGTCATCGTCGTGCCCACGACCGACGACGCGCGCCGCACGGCCCGCGACCTCGCGCTCTTCTCCGGCTCGCTGGAGAGCGGCGATGCCGACGACGACGCTGCCGCGGAGAAGATCCGCGACGTGCTGGTGCTGCCGGCCTCCGACGTCTCCCCGTTCAGCGAGGTCCCGAGCGATCGGCGCACCGCGATGGAGCGCCTCGCGGTCCTCTCGGAGCTCGAGCGACAGCGGGGGCGGGGACTGCGCTTCTTGGTGGTCCCGGCCGCGTCGCTGCTCCGCAAGCTCCCCGCGCCGCCCGTCCTCGCCGAGCGATCGCTGACCGTGCGCGCGGAGACCGAGCTCGATCGCGAGGACCTGATCGACAAGCTCGATGCGGGCGGTTACTTGAGGGTCCCCGCGGTGGAAGACCCGGGCACGTTCGCCGTTCGCGGCTCGATCGTCGACGTCTTCTCTCCGCACGCGGCCGGTCCCGTACGGATCGAGCTCGACGACTGGCTGGTGCTCTCGCTCAAGCGCTTCGATCCCGACGATCAGCGCACCCTCGGGACCATCGCCGAGGTGACGCTGCACCCGGTGCGCGAGACCGCGGTGAGCAGCGCGCGCAAGAGCGCGGCGCGCGAGGCGGTGCGGGATCGGTGCGAGGCGATCGATCTGCCGACCCGCGCGACGCGCGCGCTGCTCGACGACCTCGACGCGGGCCGGCCGGTGCCGGGGATCGACGCGCTCCTGCCCGCGTTCGTCGGCGAGCTCGTCGACCTCGACGCGTACGTTCCCGAAGGCAGCCGCTGGGTGGTGCTCGAGCCGGAGAAGGTCGCCGAGGAGCTCGAGAGCGAGCGCGCGATGGCCGAGGCCGATCACGCCGCGAAGGTGAGCAAGAAGTCGCCGACGTACTCGGTCGAGGCGCTCTACCGCGATCTCGATGCGGTCGGTGAGCAGCTCGTGGGCGACGGGCCTGCGGTCTTTCATCGGGTTGCGGTGCAGGGCGAAGGCGAAGGGCCGCTCGCGTCGCTCTCGAACGTGCCGCTCGATGGCGCGCTCTCGCTCGCGGGGGAGCCGCACGATCTCTTGGTCGGGACCCTGGGCGCCGAGCGCGCAGGACGCGGCAAGGACGAAGCGCTCAAGCCGCTCGCGGAGGCGGTGACCTCGTGGCTCGACGCGGGCCTGACCGTGGTGCTCTCCGCGCGCACCCGGACGCAAGCCGAGCGATTGGGCTCGCTGCTCAAGGGCTACGACGTCCCGCTCGCCGGCAAGCCCGAGCCGTTCTCCGACGCGATGATCTCGACGCGCAAGAAGAGCGGCGTCTCGCTCGTGGTGGCCGACGTGTCGGCGGGCTTTCTGCTCGCCACGCTCGGCGTGAGCTGGATGACCGAAGAGGAGATCTTCGGCACCCGGGCCCACCGCGCCAAAGCCAAGCGCAGCAAGAAGCGCGACGGCGCGCGCGCGTTCCTCGAAGACCTCCGCGCGCTGGAGACGGGCGACTACGTGGTGCACGTCGACCACGGCATCGGCAAGTACCTCGGGCTCGAGAAGAAGCGCCTCGGCCTGAGCAAAGGCGAAGAGCTGCGCGGCATCGCGGCGCCCGAGGTCGAGGTGCTCGTCGTCGAGTACGCGGGCGGGGATCGGCTCTTTCTTCCGGTCACGCGGCTGCACCAGATCCAGAAGTACGCGGGCGACTCGGCGCACACGCCGAAGATCGATCGGCTGGGCGGCACGACCTTCAGCAAGACGAAGGCGAAGGTCAAGAAGCAGGTCCAGGAGATGGCCGACGAGCTGCTGCGCCTCTACGCGCAGCGCGCCGCCGCCAAGCGTCCGCCCTTGCCCAGCATCGACCGCACGTACGCGGAGTTCGAGGCGACGTTCCCTTTCGAGGAGACCGGCGATCAGGTGAAGGCGATCGAGGACGTGCTCTCGGATCTGACCGGCGAGCGACCGATGGATCGCATCGTCTGCGGCGACGTCGGCTTCGGCAAGACCGAGGTCGCGATGCGCGCCGCGTTCCGGGTGGCCATGGCGGGACGTCAGGTCGCGGTGCTGTGTCCCACCACCGTGCTCGCGCAGCAGCACTTCAACAGCTTCTCCGCGCGGATGCGGGGCTATCCGCTGCGCATCGAGCAGCTCTCGCGCTTCACCGACAAGAAGAACGAGCCCGCGATCCTCGCCGGCCTCAAGGACGGCACGGTCGACATCGTGGTGGGCACCCATCGCCTCTTGTCCAAGGACATCCATTTCAAGGACCTCGGCGTGCTCGTGGTCGACGAAGAGCAGCGCTTCGGCGTCGCCCACAAGGAGCGGGTCAAGAAGCTGCGCGCCGAGGTCGACGTGCTCACGCTCACCGCGACCCCGATCCCCCGCACGCTGCAGCTCGCGGTCGGCGGCCTGCGCGATCTGTCGCTCATCGCGACGCCGCCCACCGACAGGCGGGCGGTGCGCACGTACGTGACCCGCTGGGACGATCACGTGATGGTCGAGGCGATCCAGCGCGAGCTCGCGCGCGGAGGGCAAGCCTTCTTCGTCTACAACCGCATCGAGGGGCTCTACGAGCGCGCGGCGAAGCTCAAGCAGCTGGTGCCCGAGGCGCGCTTCGCGGTGGCCCACGGCCAGATGGGCGAGGCCGCGCTCGAGCAGACGATGACCGACTTCGTCGCGGGCCGGCACGACGTGCTGTGCGCCACGGCGATCGTCGAGAGCGGCCTCGACATCCCGCGCGCGAACACGATCCTCATCGATCGCGCCGACACCTTCGGGCTCGCGCAGCTCTATCAGCTGCGTGGGCGCGTCGGTCGCTCGCGAGAGCGCGCGTACTGCTACCTGATCACGCCGCCGCTCAACGCCGTGACCGACGAGGCGCGCGCGCGCATCGAGGCGCTCGAGCGGTTCAGCGAGCTCGGCGCGGGCTTCCAGGTCGCGTCGCTCGACATGGAGCTGCGCGGCGCGGGCGACGTGCTCGGCGCCGAGCAGAGCGGCAACATCGCGTCGGTCGGCTTCGATCTCTTCCTGCACATGCTCGAGGAGGCGGTGGCGCAGATCCGCGGGGAGCCGGTCGTCGCGCAGGTGGACACCGAGCTCACGCTCGACGAGCCGCTCTACCTGCCGGACGACTACGTCAGCGACGTCGGGCTGCGCCTCTCGCTCTACAAGCGCTTCGCGTCGGCAGAGAGCGAGAGCGAGGTCTCGGAGCTCGCGGCGGAGATGGAGGATCGCTTCGGCCCGCCGCCGCCCGCCGCGCTGACGTACGCGCGCGCGATGGGCCTGCGCACGGTGCTGCGGGCCTTCCGCGTGGTCGGCTGCGAGGCGAGCCGCGAGCGCGTGACGCTCCACCTGCGCGAGGACACGGTCCTCGACCCCGCGAAGGTCATGGCCAAGGTCGGCCAGCCGAGGAGCCCGTGGCGCCTGACGCCCGACATGAAGCTGACCAAGAAGATCGCGGCGGACGTCACGGGCGACGCGCTCGATCGCGTGGAGCAGGTGCTCCACGAGCTCGAGACGCTGAAGAAGGACGCGTGATCGCGCGCCGCCTCCAGGGTCGGCTCGCCGCTCCGGTCCCTTCCGGGGCGGGCGCTCCTGCAGTCACTCCGGGCCGGAGCTGCCGACGCTGATGCCGATCACGGCGCCGAGCACGCCCGCGCCGATCAGGGCCACGACGCCGGCGACGATCAGCGCGGTGTCGTCGCGCGCCTCGGGGAGCTGCACGTCGAGCCGGAGGTGCTCGCCCGCGCGCACCGTGACGCTGCGCTCACGCGCGTCGCGGCCGCGCGCGGTGACGACGACGCGGTGCACGCCGGGCTCGACCACCAGCGCGGCGCCGTCGCGCGACGCGTAGCGCTGGCCGTCGATCGTGACGCGCGCGTCCGGCGCGTCGACGTCGACGCCGATCGACGCCTGCGGGAGCGTCTCGCGGCGCAGTTGCACGAGGCGCAGCGCCTGCGCGCCGGGCTCGATCTCGATCGAGCGCACGACCGTGCGGTGGCCGACGTACTCGGCGCGGAGCACGTGCCGGCCCGCGTC